>JBILVS010000075.1:0-13625 GCA_044370335.1 Caulobacterales bacterium | reverse complement strand
CCGATCACCGTCGCCGCCACCGCCGCAATGGCCAGGATCAACGCCAGCAGCAGTCCCAAAGCGCCGCCCACGAAAGCCGAGCCGGCGCCGTCTTGGCAGGCAGGGCCAGCCCCCGTAAGCGCTGCCCCAGCGGGGGTCCCTGCGGTCACAGAAGGCTCTGACATGGGCCGGTTTCTCCTGCCTGACGGGCCGCCGACATCACCGTGTGCCGGAACCAACGACGCCGATAGCGCCACAGTAAGGTGGCTTCTTCGTGGCGAACGTCAATCCGCCGCGCCCTGCAACGCCGCACGTTTGCCGTCGCCGCCTTCCAATTCAGCCCGGATGCGCGCAAAAGCGGCGTTGATGGCGGCGCTTTTCTCGTGCGCGATGGCGACGAACTCCGGCGGCGCGCCCCGCTCGGCCATGCGGTCGGGATGGTTCTCGGCCGCCAGCCTCCGCCAGGCCCGCCGCGCCTCTTCCAAGGTCGCCCCGGGAAACAGCCCCAGCACCGCATAGGGATCGTCCGCCTCAAGCCCCAGATTGGTCGCCCGGATCCGGCGAAACTCGCTCTCACTGAAGCCGAAATGCTCCGCCACGGTCCTCAGATACGCGATCTCCCTCGGCCCCACGACCCCGTCCGCCGCTGCGATATGAAAAAGGCCGTCCAGCACGTCCTCCAACAGGCACGGCCGAGCCTTATACTTCCGCCCGATTTGTCGTGCGTAGCTTTCGAACCCGTGGACCGATTGCTTGGCGATAGAAAACGCCATGCGGAAGGCTTCTTCCTCCCCCGCCGGCGGCCGGAACACCTGCGCCGCAGCGCGCATCTCAGTGGGGCTGACCTCCCCGTCCGCCTTAGCCATTTTTGCCGCGAGCCCGACCACGGCCGCGGTGAACCCCACATCCCCGGGATTGGGCGCGCAGGCCTGGTTTTCCGAAACGGGGGTCGCCTCCGGTTCGAATGCCTTGCCCGCCAAAAAGACGATCGCAGACCACACTGACATGAGGCGATCTTGGCCGATTGCTCCGCCATTGTCCAAGCGGCCAGCAGTGGAACGCAGTTAAACGGTGTTTGTGGCGAAAGGGACGCCCAGCGCCACCTGGAGATGAAATGTCTGCAACAACCGCCCCGACTGATCCGCCTCCGCAGGCCGCCCGTATGATATTATGTATGATATAGAAAATCATACGAAGGAGAGATCACAGAATGCGAAAGACGCTCACCATTGTCGCCGGCGCCCTGGCCGCCCTGACCTTCGCCACAGGCCCCGCCGCCGCTGAATGCCCCCAAACCGGCGTCCGCGCCATTCCGATTTCCCATCCCGCCCCGGCCCGGGCTCAGGAGCGCGGCGACATTGTCGACGTCGCCCTTTCTGCGGGGCAATTCAACACCTTGCTTGCCGCTGCCCAAGCCGCGGGCCTAGTTGACGCCCTCCGCGGCGACGGCCCGCTGACCGTCTTCGCCCCCACCGACGCCGCTTTTGCCGCCCTCCCGCATGGAACCGTGGACCGACTTCTGCGTCCTGAGAACCGGGATGAGCTCCGCGCTCTGCTCGCCTATCATGTCGTACCCGGCCGCGTGACCTCAGACCAGCTTGCGGGCCGCACTGTCGCCCCCGTGACCTTGAACGGCGCCATTCTCGCCGTCGATGGCCGCCAAGGAGTGAAGGTGAATGACGCAACGGTGATCGCCGCGGACGTAGCCGCCGATAACGGCGTGATCCATGTCATCGATCAGGTGCTGATGCCGTTCTGATCCATATCTGATCCAATCGAGGGCCGGTTCGATCGACGGCAGTGGCCCTCTTCAAAAAGGACATCCTTTACATGCTGAAATTTAGACCTCTGGCTTACGCCGCCTCTGCGGCCGCCATGGCCTTGTTGGCCGCTTGCGGCCAACCTCAGCCAGCGCCGGAAACCAACGCCTCGCCTGCGGTGACGGCTGAATCCGCCACCGCGACCCAGGAAGCGACCTCCACCGTCGTGACCGCAGCGACCGCCGACCCCCGCTTCACCACCCTTGTGAGCGCGATCAACGCCGCCGACCTCGGCGGCACTCTGTCCGGCGAGGGCCCCTTTACGGTGTTCGCCCCGACCAATGAGGCATTTGCCGCCGTTGAACAGGATGTGCAGGCCCTTCTCGCCAACCCGGATAAGGCGCCGCTGCAGCGCGTGCTGACCTACCACGTCGTCCCCGGCCGCATCATGGCCGCCGATTTGGCCGGCCAGACTGCAACCCCCGCCACCGTCGCCGGCCCGACCCTGCCTGTCAGGGCCAGCGGCGACTCGGTTCAGGTCGGCGGCGCCACGGTCACCCAAGCTGACATTGTCGTCGGCAACGGCGTGATCCACGTGATCGATCGGGTGCTGCTGCCCCCGACGGAATGATCGGAAGGTCAGTCTCCAAAAGCGATCGGCCCAGCCCCCTAAGTGGGCCGATCGCTCCCCGGCCGGTGCGTGCGAAACGCGCACCGGCTTTTTTCTGATCCGCCGGTGCGTGCGAAGCGCGCACCGGTATTATGGCTTGCGCCCTCAGAAGGTTCTTGGATGCGCGAGTTGCGCCCGCAGCGCCGCGATCTCTTCCCGCAGCGCCCGCACCTCGGTGAGGATCATGCGGCTCTCTTCCGCCGCCCGATCTTGAGCCTCGGAGATGTCCTCCACGCCCTCTTCGATCTCGCCGATCTCTTCCTCGATCTCTTTGACATCCTGCTGGATGACGGAGACCCGCGTATCTTGCACCGCGTCCACGATGACGCCGATGAAGAGGTTCAACACCGCAAACGCCGCGATCACGGTGAACGCCAGGACAAACGCCCACGCCCATGGGTGCGCCGCGTTAAGGCTCTTTACAAGATCGCCCCACCCATCGAACTGCGTAAGCTGGAACAGGGTCAGAAGCGATGCGCCGAGATCGCCGAATTCCGCTGGATGGCTCACCCGGAACAGCGTCGTCGCCATTACCGCGCCGATGTAGAAGACCACCGCCAGCACCGCGACTGTCGCCAAGATCCCCGGCATCGCGCCGAACAGCGCCTCCACCACCCGCCGCATCTGCGGCACCGCCGACACAAGCCGCAGCACCCGCAAGATCCGCAGGGTCCGCAACGCGCTGATGAACGGCATCATAGAGATGTAAGACAGCCCCACGACGATGACATCGAAAATGTTCCACCCCGAGCGGAAATAGCGCCGCGGCCCCGCCGCCAGGAACTCGATCACAAGCTCTGCAGTAAAGATCGCCAGGAAGTAGCGATCCAGATCCTCGATGTAGGCGTGAACCGGATGCGCGTCGCCGAAATGCGCGTCGATCCCTAAAGTGATCGCGTTCGCGATGATGCAGAACAGGATGAAGCCCTGAAACAGCTTCGAGTTGGCGATCGACGCCATCGCGGGCCAACCACCCGCCTCCTGAAGCGGCAGCTCCGCCTGCCGATGCGCCACTGCCTCCGCCATCCCGCTCCTCCCGCGCTGCGTCACTGTTCGGCTCGCCGGCCTCCCCAGCCCGCGCCCCATAACCGAAGAGTTTGGCTCCGCCCTCGCCCCTGCGAACCGACCAAGCACATCGGTTGACGATTGCTACTGCAATCGTCAACCGATGCAATGACGCTGAAAAGGAGAAAAGCGAGGGCCTCAGCCCTGGGGGATCGCCGTTGCGGTCTGCAGGTCCGCCTGACGCCAGCCCACCGCGCCGACCGATTCGTCCGGCTGCCGCTGCGGCAGGATGAAGCCCTGCACGCCATAGACCCGCCCGCCCCAGTGCCCGCCCGGCACGTGCCAGACCTGCACCTGGCTCCAATCGCCGGCTTCAGAGACGTCCCGCACCGGCACGCTGCGGGTCACTTCCCCGCTGTTGAGCCAGTTGGCGTGGTCAATCAGCACCATGCGGTCGGAAACGACTTCCACGACCACCGCGACGTGCCCGCGGGCCGTTGTGCGATAGCCGAGCATGGTCATCACCGCGCCGACTTCCGGGTGTTCGACCCGTTCATAGTCGCTCGAGGCTGCCTGCCGCCACCAGGTGTTGGCGTTGCCGTAGATTTCAACGCGCGACAGCCGCCGGGCGAACGGCACGCACTGCTGCGGCGGTGCGCTCCGGTCCACGGTCGCGTTGGCCACGAAGCCGTCTTCGCTCGCAGGCGAAAACGCGCTGGGCGCAGCTTCCGCATAAGGAGAAGCCTCGCCAAACGCCGCGGCGTCGCCGTTGGCCTCTTCCATCGCGAGAGGGGCCAGCGCGTGAGCAGGCGGCGCCCACCCCGTCGCGATCCCTGCGGCGACGGCCCCGGCTACGAGGGCGATCGTCCTATTCGTCATGCACGCTCCAGTAACGATACGGCATAGAAGCCGGTCACTTACGCCAGGACGTGCTTAAAAGATCGCTAACGGCAGGACAACCGCGATCCCCACACAGGCGAACACAAGTTTGATGAAAAATGCGTCAGAAAGATTGGGATCGATCGCGCGGGGTAGATTAACTTCTGGCAACCGTAACTAGGTCAGGAAGAATGAATCCTTGGACATTATAGACACGGCCACCCCAATGACTTCCGGGGATGTGCCAAACTCTGACTTGCGACCAGTCATTGCCAGGTGAAACATCAAGAATTGGAACGTTGATAGAAATCTCCCCGCCATTCAACCAATTGGCGTGGTCCACCAGGATCATCCGGCCCGACAAAACCGCAGTGACGAAGGCCACATGCCCTCGCGTCGTCGTCTGATAGCCGAGCATGGCCATCACCGCACCCGGCCGCGGCTGGTTAACCCGCGCAAAGCGCCCCTCCGCCTGATCCCACCATGTGAAGGCGTCGCCGTAGATCTGCACCCCTGACCGGTCCCGGGCGTAAGGCACGCATTGCAGCGGCCGGGCGACGGGCAGAATCTCCGGCGCCCCGAACAGGGCCCCAGGCGAAGGCAGAGCTGACGGCGGCACGCGAGGCCCGATCGGGGCCACGGGCGCAGACGGGCCCGGCGCATAGATCGGCGCCGGCGCGCTGACGCAGGCCGCCATGAGGCCCGCGGCCGCGGCCGCGATCGCCAGGCGCGCCTGCCGAGCGAAGGCCGGCAGAGAGTGAAGGGCAAGCAAGGTCGTCATCAAGGGCGTCCATGTCTTGAAATTCAACGCTACAAGATGCGTATTAGTCCCCGATGAAGAGAATTGGTTTTTTAAAATTATTCATGTTCTGGTAAACAGCCGCTAACCGTTGCAGGAATACCGCACACACCCCGCAGATCGGTCACACATCAGGGCAAAATCTTAGCGACGACGCAGCTTTTGTCGGGCTGTTTGAAAAGTCTCAAATGCAGGCCCCCGCACCCCGGCCCGCACCAGAGCCGCATAGAGCGTATCGAGCCCGTCCATCGACAGCGGCGCCCGCACAGCCGGCGCGCCGTCCGCCCGCTCCAGGATGAGGCTCCCCACGCCCCCAAGCCGCGCCTCAGTGATCGCCGACAGCGGCAGGCTCAGCGCTCGCGCCCCAAGCGCCTCCGCCTTGAGCACGTCGCCCTCCAGCCAAAGCCGCCGGCTCGCCCAGTCAAACAGCATGAACACCCCGATCGCCGCGAACGCCCCCATAAAGACAAGCGCAAGCGCATCCGCTCGTTCCCACAGCCGCTCCCCCCCCCAAAGGCCGAGCCCGATGAACAAAATCGCGATCCCGCCTTCCCAGTAAAGCGGCCGCGCCTCGATCCCCTTCAGCGGTCGCAGCGCGGCCGCCAAAAGCGTTCCCACAAGCCGCGCGCCGTAGAAATAATAGAACACAAGGAACAGGATGAACGGCCATTGCCCAAGCAGAACGTCCATGGCGCAGGCCTACTCCGCCACAGCTTTTGCGGCTTCACGGGCCGGGTCATAAGCCAAGATCGGCGACAGCCAGCGTTCCGCGGTCACAAGATCCCACCCTTTCCGACGGGCGTAGTCAAGCACCTGATCGCGATCGATCCGGCCAACTCCGAAATACTCCGCCTGCGGATGGCTGAAATAGAGCCCTGAGACGCTCGCCGGCGGCGTCATGGCGAGGCTTTCCGTCAAGTCCATCTGCGTCCGTGCGCGAGCGTCGAGCAGGTCAAACAGCGTCCGCTTTTCTGTGTGGTCGGGTTGCGCTGGATAACCCGGCGCGGGACGAATGCCGCGATACCTCTCCGCAATCATCGCCGCCGGATCGAACGGCTCCTCGGGCGAGAAGCCCCAAAGCTCCGTCCGGACACGGAAATGCAGCGCTTCCGCAAAGGCCTCTGCAAACCGATCCGCAAGCGCCTTGACCATGATGGCGCTATAGTCGTCGTTCGCCTGCTTGAAGCGCTCAGACGCCTCCAGCTCCCCATGCCCCGCTGTGACCGCAAAACCGCCAATATAGTCCAAAACGCCCAGCGGCCCGACAAAATCCGCCAAAGCGAGGTTGGGCTTGTCCGTCCCTTTGTCCATCTGCTGACGAAGCGTGTGCAGCCGCGCCCGCTCCCCCGTACGCGTATCATCGGTCCAGACCACAACATCATCGCCTGCCCGGTTCGCCGGGAAAAAGCCGACAACGCCCCGCGCCTCAAGCCAGCGCTCGTCGATCATCCGTGCAAGCATGGCTTGCGCGTCCTTGAACAGCCCCCGCGCCGCTTCCCCCACGATCTCATCATCAAGGATCGCCGGATACCGCCCCGCCAAATCCCAGGAGGCGAAGAACGGCGTCCAATCGATGAAGGGCGCAAGCTCGGCCAAAGACATCGACACATCCCGGACGCCCAGAAAACTGGGCTTCGGCGGCGCGTAGCTGGCATAGTCCGGCGTAAGACCTTTGGCCTGCGCCACCGCAAGCGGCAGCCTCGGCCGCTTGTCCTGGGACGCAAGGTAAGCCTCTCGCGCCTTGTCGTAGTCCGCCCGCGTCTCCGCCGCAAACCCCGCGCGATCGTCCGGGTTCATTAGTTTCTGCACCACAGGCACCGCGCGCGAGGCGTCAGTCACATAAATGACGGGGCCGGAATAATGCGGCGCAATCTTTACCGCGGTGTGCGTCCGGCTGGTCGTCGCCCCGCCGATGAGAAGCGGCATGGTCATGCCCCGCCGCGTCATCTCCGCCGCCACAAAGCACATTTCGTCCAAAGACGGCGTAATCAGCCCGGACAACCCCACCATATCGGCGCCCGCCTCAATCGCCGCATCAAGGATCTTCTCCGCCGGGACCATGACCCCAAGGTCAATCACGTCATAGCCGTTGCACTGCAGAACGACGCCCACGATGTTCTTGCCAATATCGTGCACATCGCCCTTCACGGTCGCCATCACAACCGTGCCGTTGGACTTGCCCGCCATCCCGGTGAGCCGCTTCTCTTCCTCCATATACGGAACAAGATGCGCCACCGCCTGTTTCATCACGCGCGCGCTCTTTACGACCTGCGGCAGGAACATTTTCCCCGCGCCGAAAAGGTCGCCGACGACGTTCATCCCCGCCATCAGCGGGCCCTCAATCACATGCAGCGGCCGCACGGCCGCTTGTCGCGCTTCCTCCGTGTCCTGAACGATAAACTCCGTCAGGCCATGCACCAACGCATGCTCCAGCCTCTTGCCCACCGACAGCGTTCGCCAAGCCAGATCGCGCTCCGCGTCTTTTTTCTTGGCCCCGCCTTTGACACGCTCAGCCATCTCCAAAAGCCGCTCGGTCGAATCCGACCGCCGATTGAGGAGCACATCCTCCACCCGCTCCCGCAGCTCCGGCTCGATATCGTCATAGACCGCAAGCGCGCCGGCATTGACGATCCCGAAATCCATCCCTTCCCGGATCGCGTGATAGAGAAACACCGCATGCATCGCTTCTCGCACGGACTCGTTGCCGCGGAACGAGAACGACACGTTCGACACGCCCCCCGAAACGTGCGCATGCGGAAGACTTTCACGGATCATCCGTGTCGCCTCAAAGAAAGCGAGCGCATAATCGTTGTGCTCTTCGATGCCAGTCGCCACCGCAAAGATGTTCGGATCAAAGATGATATCTTCCGGGGGAAAACCATGATCCGTGAGCAGATGATACGCGCGCGAGCAGATCTCATACTTGCGCTTGGTCGTGTCCGCCTGCCCCTGCTCGTCAAACGCCATGACGACCACCGCCGCGCCATACCGGCGCACGCGCTTGGCGTGCTGCAGAAAGGCTTCCTCGCCCTCCTTCAGACTGATGGAATTCACGATCGGCTTGCCCTGCACACACCGCAGGCCTGCCTCGATCACCTCCCATTTCGAGCTGTCGATCATGATCGGGATCCGCGCGATGTCGGGCTCGCCCGCGATCAGGTTAAGAAACCGCGTCATTGCCGCCGGCCCGTCAATCAGGGCTGCGTCCATATTGACGTCAAGCACATTGGCGCCGGCCTCGACCTGCTGTCGCGCCACTGCCAGCGCGCCCGCATAGTCGTCCGCTTCGATCAGCTTACGGAACCTGGCCGAACCCGTGACATTCGTCCGCTCGCCGATGATCACAAAATTCGAGAAAGGGTTGGCGAGCGTCATCCCCGCTCCTCCTGGGACGCGGGCCGCACAAGACCCGGAAGGCCGTCGATACTGGCGGCGTTCGTCGCGTAGCGCCGCTCGGCCCATTCATCGTAGGGCTTCGCGTCGACCCAGCGGCGCAGTTGATCTCGCTCGCCCTGGAACGCATAGAACGGCACGCCCCAGCCGCAGCTGTCGGCAATCCGATCCAACCGCACACGGATGATCGCCCGCGCCCGCTCAAATCCGGGAAACAGCGCCAGGAGAGCCTCAAAGCCCGGCTCCCCCATGCACACCGCCTCCCCGCGTCCGGACAGGCGCAGGATATTCGCCTCCCCTTCAAAGGCGCAGAACATAAGCGTGATCCGGCCGTTTTCTTTGAGATGCGCGATGGTCTCAACCCCCGACCCGCCGAGATCAAGATAGGCCACCGTCCGCTCGTCAAGGACCGCAAAACTCTCATAGCCCTTCGGCGACACGTTCACACAGCCTTCCGCCGAAAGCGGCGCCGTCGCTACGAAGAACATCTTCTGCTTTTGGATGAACTCCAAAAGCGCATCGTCCAAAATCGGATAAACCTTGCCCATAGCTTTCAGCCCGCCACCGTGAAGGGCTCAAGCCCCGAGAGCCGCATGGCCCGTGGCGGTTGCGGCAAGGCCCGGGGCGCAACACCGTCCACCGCCTTAACGAGCGCGGCGATATGCTCTGGCGTCGTCCCGCAACACCCCCCCAGAATATTGACAAGCCCCGCCCGCGCCCACTCCGCATAGTGCGCCGCCATCGCCGCCGGGTCTTCGTCATAGCCCCCCATCGCGTTCGGCAGCCCTGCATTCGGATAAGCCGAAACCGGACAATCCGCCACCCGGGCCATCTCCGCCAGGAACGGCCGCAGCTCCGTGGGACCGAGCGCGCAATTCAGGCCCACAGCCCACGGCCGTGCATGCCGAATCGCGTTCCAGAACGCCTCCGTCGTTTGCCCCGACAGCGTCCGGCCCGAGCGATCCGTGATCGTCCCCGACAGCCAGATCGGCAGTTCCGTCCCCGTCTTGTCGTAAGCTTCCCAGACGCCCCATAGCGCCGCCTTGGCGTTCAGCGTGTCGAAGATCGTCTCGATCAGAATTAAATCCGCCCCGCCCTCGATCAGGGCCTCCGCCTGCTCCTGATAGCTTTGCGCCACCTGAGCAAAGTCAACCTCACGATAAGCCGGATCATTCACATCCGGCGACAAACTCAGCGTCTTGCTTGTCGGCCCGATCGCTCCCGCCACAAGCCGCGCCTTGCCGTCTTGCGCTTCCGCAGCGTCCGCCGCCTCCCGCGCAATCCTTGCCGCCGCGAGATTGATGTCGCGCACCGCGCTTTGAAGGTCGTAATCGGCTTGGCTGATCGCCGTCGCATTGAAGGTGTTGGTGGAGGTGATGTCAGCCCCCGCAGCGAAGTACGCCGCGTGGATGCCGGCCACCACATCCGGCCGCGTCAGACACAACAGATCATTGTCCCCCTTGAGCGGCTTGTGATGGGCGCAGAAATGGGCGCCGCGATAGTCCGCTTCTTCAAACCCGTGGGTCTGGATCAGCGCCCCCCAGGCCCCGTCTAAGATCAGGATTCGCTTGGCCCGCTCCGCCTCAATTGCCGCAAGCCGCCGCTCTCGATCACTCATGTCGCCTGCACCGTCGCCTGCGGCCGCACCCCCAGCATCCGGCACACCGCGAGCGTGAGCTCGGCTCGGTTGAGGGTGTAGAAATGGAAGAGCGTGACCCCCTCTTCCGCGAGTCTGAGACAGAGCTGCGCCGTCGTCGTGGCCGCCACGAGTTTGCGCGTCTCCGGATCATCGTCGAGTCCGTCGAACAGCCTCTCGAGCCACACCGGCACGCTCGCCCCGCAGCCCGCCGCCATTTTCCTCAGTCCACTGAAATTTGTCACCGGCATGATCCCCGGCGAGATCGGCATGGCGATGCCCGCCTTCGCCAGCCGATCGCGAAAACGCAAAAACGTCTCCGCTTCGAAGAAGAACTGGCTGATGCCGCGCGTCGCCCCGGCGTCGATCTTGGCCCGGATCACATCGAGGTCATGGTCCAAAGACGGACTTTCCGGATGCTTCTCCGGATAAACCCCGACGCTGATCTCAAAATCCGCCGTCCGCTTCGCCGCCGCGACAAGCTCGGTGGCGTTGGCGTAACCATCCGGATGCGGAACGAACGTCTCAGAAAGCCCGCCCGGCGGATCGCCCCGCAACGCCACAAGATGCCGCACGCCCGCATCCCAGTATTGCCGCAGCACCTCATCCACCTCCTGCCGCGAGGCCGCCACGGTCGTCAGGTGCGCCGCAGGCTTAAGGGGGGTCTCTTGAACCAGCCGCGCCACGGTCCGGTGCGTCCGGTCCCGGGTCGATCCCCCCGCCCCGTAGGTCACCGACACAAAGCTCGGGCTCAGGGGCGCAAGCTTGCCGATCGTCTCCCACAGCTTCGCTTCCGCTTCCGCGGACTTCGGTGGAAAATATTCGAAGGAAACGGATAGCCCGCCCGTCCCTGCCGTTGCCGTGCCCATCCTAAGCCCCTGCCCCCTGCGTCGCCGATGGCGCCGCCGCAGCCGGCTTCACCACTTTCCAAATCGTCACCGTCAACCCTTGTGTATCCGTTTCCGGCGCCAAGGTGGTGGTGTCGTTCAGGACAGCCCCCGCCGCCGCCGCCCAGGCCGACACCTCCGCCATAGCGATGCCAAGCCGCCGATGGGCGTGCTCTTCCCGCAGAAACTCGTGGGCATGTGGCGCAAAATCCGCGATCAGCAAAACGCCCCCGGGGGCGAGCGCCCGCACCGCCTCCGCTACCGCCCGGTCCGGGTCGGTAAGGTAGTGCAGCACTTGATGCAGCGTCACGAGATCCGCCGACCCCGAAGCAATCGGCAGCCGATAGGCGTCCGCCGAGCGAAGCTCCACCTGCGCCCCGGCTTCATCCAGCTCTGCCCGCGCGATGGCCAGCATCTCCCGGCTGGAATCGATCCCCACCGCGGTCTGCGTTCGATCGGCGAACAGCTGAATCATCCGACCCGTGCCGACCCCGATATCGAGGTGCCGCGCGAACGGCCCCGGGCCCGCCAGCGCCAACAGCGCCGCCTCGATCGCCGCTTCCGGCTGATGCAGCGACCGAAGCGTGTTCCACTCCGGCGCCACGCGCTCGAAATAGGCGCTGGCCTGCGCGTTCCGCGCCTCTCGGATCGCTGCGAGCCGCTGCTGATCCTCGCCGAACACCGGGTCCGCCGGATCGATCAGCCCCAAAAGCGCCTCCACCAGCGCTCGTTGCGGCGTGCCGGGCGCGGCCAGTCGACAGAACACCCACGCCCCCTCCGGCGTCCGCTCCGCCAGCCCGCAGTCCGTCAGAAGCCTCACATGCCGGCTCACCCGCGGTTGGCTCTGGTCCAGCGCCGCCGCCAGCTCCCCCACCGCAAGCTCCCCTTGCGCCAACAGCGACAAAGCGCGCAGACGCGTCAGCTCCCCCGCCGCGCTGAGAGCCTCCACCGCCTGCGCCGACGGCAACAGAGGTCGCTGTTCCGCCGCGCGATCGCTTGGAGATATAAACATGTCTTTATATGACACGGACGCGGGGCAATTGGGAAGCCCTTTCCTCCCCTCCTCCGCGTAAAAGCCGAACCGCATCCGGCCAATGGCCGATCTGGAACACGGCCAGGCCCGAGTTCCTCAGGGCGCCGACGGCGGCTCCGCCCCCTCCAAGATTTCAGTTCCGCCATTCAACGTCAGCCGAACATAGCTGTAGGCTTGGCAAGGATCCGCCCCTGCGGCAGGATCAGACCCGCAGGAAACACCGCCACCGACAGCCGCGCCGCATCGTCGGACAGTCGCGCCGCGATGGCGCCGGCCTCTGCCCCCACACACAGCCGCGCATCCCCCGCCACCGGCGCCGGATCCACCACCAGCGCAGACACCGCCGCGCAGGAGCCCCCCATCAGCGCGGCCGCGAGCGGCCCAAGCTCCTGATTGCCCTGGAACCGCAAGCCCGCCGGCCGGAAGTGTTGGAACTGCGCCAAAGACGGCGCAAGCGTCAGATCCCCGGTGACGGTGAGCGCCGACCCCGAAATGGCCACCCACTGCTCCGCCCGCCCGTCCGGCCGATACGCCAGCGCGTCAACGCAGCTCGATTCAACCGCCGCGGCCGATGAAGAGGCCCCAGGCGCCGCGGACGGCCCGCACGCCGGAACGGCGAGACCCGCCGCAAACACCGCCACACTCTGGATTAGACTGGATCGCGCGCCTGTGTTCATGGTCACGGTGTGCCCGCCGCGGCCCGCCCCTTCAAGCAGAACCGGCGCCGCAGGGGCAAAAACTTTGGCCTCGCGTGGGCCCGGAGGGATTCGAACCCCCGACCTAGCCGTTATGAGCGGCCAGCTCTAACCGCTGAGCTACAGGCCCCCACACGCAGGCAGGCCCTCTCTTAGCGCGGTTTGCCCTTCCTACGCCAGGGGCGAGCGTGACCCGGTCTGCTGCTGAGGTCCCAGAACGCCCCGATCGCGTTCGGGCTGCGATATCGAGATCATTTGATGTCTTCAGCTGCCGTTCAGACGTGATAGATCACACAACAGGTTGGCCACGTCCGCGTAGCGAACCATCACATGAGGAGACACACGATGCGCAAGGCGTTTATGGCGGCGATCGCCGCAGCGGCGTTGGGGTTGACGGCCTGCGAAACCACTGGCGGTTACGGCGGCGGCTACGGCGGCGGCACGCAGCTGTCGCAATGCATGCGCAACGCCCTGATCGGGGCCGGCGTCGGCGCGGTCATCGGCGGCGTCACCGCCCCTGAAGGCAACCGCACCGAAAACGCCGCCCTCGGCGCAATCATTGCCGGCGGCGGCGCCTACGCCGTCTGCCGCTGGCTCGGCAACTCCCAGCAGACCGCGAGCGTCGAAGACAGCTACTACCGCGCCCTGAACACCGGCGCGCCCCAGCGTCAAACCTTGACCGGCCCGAACGGCGCCCCCGCGACCCTCCAGGTCGCCGCCCCGCAATCGGCCCCCGGCCGGGGCCCGAACTGCCGCGTGATCAACGCCACCGTCAGCGACGACACCGGCGCCTCCCAAACCCTGCCGCAGGAAACCTTCTGCCGCGACGCCAACGGCGGCTGGATCCCGGTCGCCTGACGCGCTCTGCCGCAGCAGACAAATCGGCATC
>JBILVS010000012.1:0-39845 GCA_044370335.1 Caulobacterales bacterium | reverse complement strand
AATCGGCGAGCATCGAATACGCGGCAGGGTTAAGGCTCGCCTCCCCCGCCCCCACACCGACGCGGGCCAGAAACAACTGCCAGTAGGTTTGGGCCATCCCGCAAAGAACCGTGCATGTGGAGAAGAAGGCGGTTCCAAGAGAAATGATCAGGCGGCGATCCGCATAATCCACCAATCGCCCCATTGGCAGGGCGGCAATCGTGTAGAACAAGCCAAAGGCGACCCCCTGCAACAGCCCCACTTGTGTGTCGGAGATGTCAAAGGTCTGCTTGATCGGGGTGATCATCAAACTGAGGATGATCCGATCAATGTAGGAGTTCATGCTGGCGATGGTCAGCACGAACATGACGTACGCAGACGCCCCCGGGCTTGGCCAAGGGACGTCTGGTCCAGCGATCCGGCTTAAGGCGGGAGGCGGCGGTTCTGATCGCTGGGCGCCTGTCATGAGCGGCTCTCCCCTGGCATCGGCTCAAGACCGGGATCAAGGGCGATCTGAAAGACATTGAGGGTGAGCGAAACCAGCACAAACTCGCCGACGAGCATCACGTAATCCACGAGCTGCGCCGGCGTCAGATGGGCGCTTAGGACGGCATAGACCTCATCGTCGATGCTGAAGCCCTGCATCATCTGATCGACCCCCCGAAGCGCGGCCGCGGTCAGAGGGGACCAACCGGGCGCGTCAGGCCCTAACGCGACCCGGGCGATATCGGCGTCTGGTATGCCGAGCCGGCGCGACAGCCCGGCGTGCTGACCCCATTCATAGGCGCTGCGAGCCAGCCAACCGACCCGTAAGATGATCAACTCGCGAAGGGTTTGATCCAAAAGATTGCCACGCAGAATATGGCTCCCAAAGCCAATCCAAGCGGCCAAAGTCTCAGGGCTATGACCAAGGACCCGGTGCAGATTGAGGGGGGGCCACCACCCTTGCAGGGCCTGCCGCGCGGCATCGGAAAACTCTCCGTCCTTAAGGCCTCGCAGACGCTGTGGCTTGTTGGGAAAGGGCTTTCCGAGCTCTGGGGCTGGGTCCTTCATCTTATCCTCCCGCATTTTTTGGCTGTGGCTTTCCCGTTGCGGACACAACGAAAAGCACGATTTACAACCCTACGCCATTGACGCTTTTTGGCATAAGTGAAAAAAGTAGAGCACGTCGCGAGTTAGGCGTCAGCGACCATGCGGACGGAAAACCATGACTGTCCCAGGATCGCTCCGTCCGCGCCGGAGGAAACAAAGCGATAGGGGAATTCAATGGTGCGAACCCGCGACTTGATCAAGGCCACACTTTTTGCAGG
This sequence comes from Caulobacterales bacterium, assembly GCA_044370335.1. Classification (GTDB taxonomy): domain Bacteria; phylum Pseudomonadota; class Alphaproteobacteria; order Caulobacterales; family Aquidulcibacteraceae; genus REEB509. The sequence continues at coordinate 38,556 of JBILVS010000012.1, read as the reverse complement.
CACGGCTCTCAGCCTTGCGACGCCCGCTGCTCTGGCCCAGACCCAAAACACCGATGCGGCTGCGGGAGGGATCGATGACATCGTGGTCACGGCCCAAAGGCGCGAGCAGCAATTGCAGGACGTCCCTCTGGCCGTGACGGCTCTAAACGCGCAGATGATTGAAGACCTGAACGCCCGGGACATTCGCGACCTGACGGGCCTTGTGCCGAACCTTGTGGTGAGCGAGATCAGCATTGGCCCAGGGATGAGTCAGGTCTCGTTGCGAGGCGTCAACAGCCAAGATCCTGAGAAAAGCTTCGACCCGGCTGTCGGGGTCTTTATCGATGGTGTTTACCTTGGGACGTCCGCATTCAACCTTTTGGACGCGTTCGATTTGGAGCAGGTCGAGGTGCTCCGGGGGCCGCAAGGCACCCTTTTTGGTCGAAACACGACAGGCGGAGCGATCAATGCTTTCCGGACCCGCCCGACGGGCGAACTCGGCTTCCGGGCCAACGCAGTCATCGGCTCAGAAGAACGGCGGGACATTCAGGCGGTTTTGAACTTCCCCCTTGGCGACGCCATCGGCGTCAAGCTGTCCGGATTTCAGTTCACCGACGACGGCCTGTGGGACAATCCCGCCGGCGGAGCGACAGGGGTGGAGGATCGCCGAGGTTTCAGCATTCGGGTTCTCGTGGAGCCCACAGACACCCTGTCCTTTGATGTCATCTATGACGCAGCCCATGACGAAAGCGAATTGACGCCTTATGTGCCGCGTGGGGTGGCGACGATTACGCCTCTGCCCTTCCGGATCACACAGACGACACTGCCAACCCCAGCGACAATCGTACCGGCGGCCCCTTCCGACCGACTGTGCACATTACCAGGGGGGTCGTGCGCCCAAAACGACTTCTCCTTCTCCCGCATCACAGACCCTCACCGCATGAACGCGGACATGCATGCTCTCACCTTCACGGCACAGTGGCAGCCGTCGGAGGTAGTGGACGTAACAGCCATTGTGGGTCACCGACGCTCCGATGAAGAGGTGTACATCGACTTCGACGGCACAAGTCGAACCGTGTTCAATGTGGTTCGCAATCAAGACTTTGAACAGCTAAGCGCCGAATTGCGCATTGCCACAAACTTCGAAGGGCCAGTCAACTTCGTCGCAGGGGCCTTCCATTTCCAAAGCGAGTATAGTCTGCAACAGGCTATCAAGCTTGATCTGGCTATGGCCGCCCCCTTGCCGGCCCTTGGCGTCGCCTTCACCGCTGGCGGCGGCGACGAAGACGAGCATGAGGCCACCACAACAGCGCTCTTCGCACAGGCGGACTGGGCGCTGACCGACCAGTTGACCTTGACGCTCGGCGGGCGCGCGTCCTGGGACGAAAAAACGGTCTACACGCGCTTCGTCGGCGCTCCTACAGGCTTTAACGCGGCGGCGTATTCCATTTCCCAAGGCATTCCGGCCAATCGCCCGATTACCTCCCAAGGCGGGGCTTCGGCCGACTGGTTCGAGTTCACGCCCCGCGTTGCGCTGAATTATCAGTGGTCTGACGATTTGCTTCTCTACGGGTCTTACACCCGCGGCTACAACGCGGGGGGCTTCTCGGCCCGGGCAGGAACGGTGGCTGACGTCACGACGGCCTTCAACCCCGAGTACATCAACGCTTATGAGCTGGGCTTCAAGTCGGACATTTGGGACGGGCGCGCCCGCTTCAACGCGGCGTTTTTCTACAACGACTATGAGGACAAGCAGGAAGAGGCGATCCAGCCAGGCCCGCCGCCCACGTTCACCTCGACGACCGTTCGCAACGTCTCAGGGGCCCGGATCATGGGGCTGGAGTTGGAAGCAAGCGCGATCCTGTCCGACACATTCCGGCTGGATGGCTCTTTTGGCTGGATGGATGGCGAATACACCGAGTATGACACCTTCGTGGGGTCCGCTCAGTATGTGTCGACGCCGGCTCAACCTGCTGGAACCCTGCTGCGGGCTGATTTGACCGGATTGACCCTTCGGCGGGTTCCCCAGTTCACAGCGTCCATAACCCCTACCTATGAACGGCCGTTCTTGAATGGCTTTCTCACAGCCCGCGCCACCGCGCGTTATGTTGACGAGCAGTATGCGGAGTTTTTCAACGATCCCCGGAGCCTGATCCCGGCCCAAACGTTTCTGGATGCCTCCCTCACCTATGAGTTCGGCGGCCCCAACCAGAACCGCGCGAGGATCACCCTGTTTGGGGAGAACTTGACGGAAAACCAAGAGGTGAGTTCTTTCACAAACTCATTGGTCGATTTCGGGACCGTAGCCCCCCCTCGTACCTACGGCCTGGAACTGCAGGTCCGCTACTAGCGTGACCGGCGCCGACGGCAATTTCACCCTTGGCCTTCACCGGCAGGGCGGAATGGCCGTCGGCGACTTTTTTGAGTGGTAGAGCCGCCTTGGCTGTTGCGCTTGGTCGCGGCTCCTGGTTTTGGCGATTTTGATTGCGCCTCGTACCCTTTGTGCGGGGCAACCGCATTGTCGCGTTCCTGGAGGTCCAGGTGACGTCAATCCCGACACCACGTGATGAGACGACCGCTGCGGTCATCGCCCCATAGCCCTGGCCAGAGGTGACGGCCGTCACGCCCGTATGCGCAAGGCCATCGCCAAGCGGGACGTCTTGATCCTCGATGACTGGGGGCTGGCCATCCTCCCTCCATCGGAGCGCCGCGATCGGCTGGAAATCCTAAAAGACCGTCATGGCCGCGGCTCCACCATCATCACCAGCCAGCTCCCGGTCGAGCATGGGCATGAGGCCATCGGCGATCCGACCCTCGCTGACGCCATCCTGGACCGCCTCGTCCATAACGCTCATCGCCTCCCACTTTCAGGCGAAAGCATGCGCAGAAAAGCCGCCAAGCCCCTTGACCGCGGCCATCAAGCCTGACCCCATGAAGCCGGCGATCAGCCTGTCCGCGCTCGCGAAATGGCTGCCCGCAATGTCGTGAAACAAGCGCCCGCGATCGCGCGAAATCACTGCCCCAATCCTGCAAAATCCGCACCTGCTCCGACCTGGTCGGATTTTTGGATGTTGGCGACAGTCGGCTTGGTCTGCGACTTGTTCTTCGGTGTGGGCTGTGGGGCCGCCGCAGCGCTCCCCCATAGAGCTGGAGGCGGCAGGCAGCCCCTGCTTGAAAGTCGCCCAAAAGGTAGCATACCGCCACTTAAGGGAGATGCGCATGGCTCAGTCCATTAAAATCCCAGCAGAGGAAATGGAGCTCATGCGCAGGGAAGCGAAGCTCGCCTCCCGCTCGATCGCAGGCCAAGTCACGCACAGGCTGCGGATCGGCCGTTCCATAGAGCAAGCGCCGGACTTCAACGACGCCCCTATCCGCGAAGCGCTTCAGGCCCGCCGCAACCCGGAGGGGCTGACCAGCGAGGAGCAGGTTGTCTATGTCGATGACCTGATGGATATCGCCGCCGCGGAAACACCTGAGCAAGCCGCGTTTTACGCCGGGCGGCGCAAGGCGGGGCTCGGCGTGGGTGCGGACAAGGTTGACAAGATCGTCAGGCACAAGAAGCCCGATCGGGCATGATCGCGCCGGCGCCGCGGCCGACGCTGTTTCTGATCGCGGGTCCAGATGGGGCGGGGAAGTCGACTTTCTACGACACCGTGCTGAAACCGCGCGTTCAAGCGCCCTTCATCAATGCCGACACCATTCAGCGCGATGAGCTCAGAGACGCTTCCGTCGAGGCGGCGCATGAGGCGGCCTATGAGGCGGCGACCATCGCGTCAGCGCGGCGCGATGATTGCCTGCGATCGGGCTGCAGCTTTGTTACCGAAACTGTATTTTCGCATCCTTCGAAACGCGAGAGGCTGGGCGCGGCCCGGAAGGAGGGGTTCCGGATCGTCATCTTCCACCTCCATCTCAGTTCTGCCGATCTCGCCGTCGCGCGCGTGGCGGCGCGTGTAGAAGAGGGCGGACATCGTGTTCCCGAGACCAAAGTCCGGGAAAGATGCGCCCGCAATCAAAAGCTGATCCATGATGCAATCCTCTTTGCCGACAAAGGCGCGATCTATGACGCTTCACGGCTTAACCAGCCGCCGCGTCTTCTGGCGAAGACCACCCTGGGCCAAGCGCACTGGGGTGCGCAGGATCTCCCCGAATGGTTTCAACGCCTCTACATCGAGCTGTCTTGCGGAGTGTCCGGCCTCTGAGCCGGCGACAAGACCCGACAAACAAGCTGATCAAGGGAAGAACGGGACCCAAGTCGTGGCCGGACGCAAATCTGTGGGATTTGCAAACCTCCCACCGAGCCAGATCGAACAGCCCTCGGCCTGACGCGATTACGCCGCCGGCCGCCCCGAGTTTTCACCACGTCCAGGGGCGCCACCCCCGATCCCCAAATTCGCCGACAGATCATTCCCCCTCTGCCTATTGAGGCCCCCCCAATGGTGAGTGTGGGAACTCACCGGAAGGAGCCCCTGGCAGCTTGAGACAGCCCATACCGCTTTGCGCGAAATCAATGCGCTCGGTGCGCAAACGCTTAGCGTCAGGCGGGTCACACAGACTTGGAGGGTCGTCATGGAAAGTGTTGCGCCATTTGAACGGCATCGGAATGCAGCGAAGTTCTTTGACCCGCTGTCCTTCATGCGCCGAGAAATTGACCGCGTTTTCGATCTTGCAAGCTCGAACGGATGGGCAGGCGCTCTGGACAAGAACCTCCCTGCCCTTCGGATGGACGTGGCTGAGACGGATAAAGAAATCCTCGTAACCGCAGAACTCCCCGGCGTTGATCGCGAAGACGTGGAGGTGTCCCTTGCGCCAGGGCTGCTCATCATCAAGGGGGAGAAGCGCGGCGAGCGCGACGAAAAAAAAGCCGACTACCAGATCATTGAACGCTCGTTCGGCGCCTTCGAACGCCGCGTCGCCGTGCCCGACGCCTGCGACGCCGCTCAGGTCAAAGCCAAGTTCGACAAAGGCGTGTTGACGGTTCGCATTCCGAAGCCAGCCAGCGCCCCTGAGGCGGCGAAGATCGCGATCCAAGTTGCCTAAGCGCAAGGGTTAACAGGAGCAGATCCAATGAAAACCACCGTTTCCCAAGCGATGCATCGCGGCGTCGAGCATCTGCCCCCCGACGCCCCCATAGCCGCTCTGGCCAAAAGCATGAAAGCCCGGGACATCGGCATCATTCCCATCCTTGAAGACAAGAAATTGGTTGGAGTCGTCACTGACCGAGACATTGTCCTGCGCGGTCTGGCAGACGGAGCCGACCCGTCAGGGATGAAGGCGCGGGACCTTATGTCGACCGATGTCGTCTGCTGCAGCCCCGACGAGCCGCTGTCCAAAGCCGCCAAGCGCATGGCCAAAGCCCAGGTGCGTAGGCTTCCGGTTGTGAATAACGGTGAACTCGTCGGTATGCTGAGTGTTGGCGACATTTCCCAAGCCGAGGACGACGACGACGATTGCGCCGACCTTATCCGAGCGGTTTCGGACCATCACGATTAGGCTTGGCCACGCCAGCGATCAGCGCCGCCGTTTGATCGCCAACACGGCGCCCTTGGATCAAGCCCCCACAAGCAAACCTATTTTGGCAATCGCCAGACAACGATGGAGCATACCATGAGCACGCGCGCTGAAAGAACCGATGAGGATCTGGGCAAGACTTTGAAAGAGGCTGTGAATACCCTCGGCGCCGATATCGCCAAGACCACCTATGACGCGGATGCTGCTTTTCGGAAAACACAGCGGGCGCTCAACGCTTCTGTGGCGAATGCATTCGAGGACATGGGATCTCAGAGCGCCCAGGCCGTCGAAGGCTTGAAGGAACAGGTACGCCAGCATCCCATGACCTATGTGGCCGCCGCCGCCGGGATCGGTCTTCTGGTTGGGTTCCTGCTGCATCGGCGCTGAGGGTCGCTCAGCACAGGGCGCGCCAGAGCGACCTTGCCAAGGCGCGCCATTTTCGCTGCCCCACGGTTCAAAGGCCTTGGCCGACCGTAGCGAGGCAAAGACTTCCCCCGCACCCACAAATCCCTGCGCCTGCAAAGGCGCATGAGAAAGGTTGAAGCCATGGTTGTTCGAGCAAGGCTCGCCACGAGCGTGATCGTCCTTGCGCTGTTTTCGCCTCTTGCGGCCTGCGCAAGCGGGATAGGCGGGGGCGATTACCGGCGCAGCGAAGTCGGACAGGTCGCTCGCATCGAGGAAGGAACCATTGAAAGGGTCCGCAGCGTTCGGATTGAGGGGACGCGCACGATCATCGGCCCTGCAACCGGCGCAGCGATCGGCGGGATCGCCGGCAGCGAGATCGGCGGCGGCGACGAAGAGCAGGCGATCATGGCTGTGGCCGGCGCGGTCTTGGGTGGACTGGCCGGGGCTGCAATCGAGGAAGGCGTCACGGCCCGCAGCGGCTACGCCTACACCATTCGCAAGCTCAACGGCGAACTGGTCACGATTGTCCAAGCTGATGCAACGCCTCTGGCGCCTGGCCAACGCGTAACGATCGAGTATGGCGAACGAACCAGAGTGGCCCCGTGGTGAGCCCCCTCCCCGAAAGCGGTCCTGCTTGATAAAGAGGTAGACGCCGTCAATTTGGCGGGCGGCCGAAACGCAGCGCCTCGGCCATGATTGGATACAGCTCGCTCGGCGCTGTTTTGACATGATCACCGACAACTTCGCGCGTCACCTTCTTCCAGAAGGCCTCGGGCGCGACAGCGCGAGCAACACCCCGACAGTGAGGCCCGCAGGCAAGGATCAACGCGTCACAATGGCCTTCCCTCGCTTGGGCCTCCACCGCTTGAGCTACATCCAGAATGAAGCGGCGCTCCACAGCCTTTTCAGCCTCATGAAGATCTTCGCCCGAACCGCGCTTAACACCTACGCTCTGAAAGGTGCGGGCAGGCCGGTCGCGATGAGCGGGGATTGGGTCGCGTTGACTGGGCTCCAGTGGGAGCGGCTCTAGGCGCTTCTCTGAAAGGTTCACACGGTACAACACGGCCGCCGCGCCATTCAGCACAAGGGCCCAAACGGTTGGGTTGTTTGGCATGTCTTGGTTTCCGCTTGGGGCTATAAAGGATGAGGAGCGAGACGCGCACGACCCGCTCCCCTGCGCCGATCATCCGGTCACTTGGACGCGGTCGTCGACTTCCCGTACGCCTGGGGCGGCCCAGGCGGCGCTTTCGATCACGGACCGCTCATGAAGGGCCTTGACCCGGCCCTCCAAGGTGACCTTTCCGTCAGCCACCACCACCCGGATGTTGCTCGCTTCGGCTTCGGCGTTGCGCCGGAGCGCGTCTTCAATCCTTCGTCTGACATCGCCGGCGGCCACCCTCGCCTTCAATGCGATTTGGTTGGAAACGCCCATCACCCCGCCCAACCGACGCACCGAGTCCTCCGCGGCATCTCTTTGGAACCTCCAATCCACATCCCCGGTTAGGGTCACAAAGCCGCCCTGCACTTTGGCCCTAATCCGGTCCTGCGGCACATCCACGTTCCACGCCCAAACATCCACGATGCGTTTTGCGATCTCATCGTCTGCAGTTTTCTTATGCTGCGGCAGGCGGATTTCGACCTCTTGCGCAACCGCCCTGACGCCTTTCACACGGGAGCAAGCCCGCTCCACCGCCACTTTCTCAGAATAAGAGGACACATGCCCGGTCAGAGTCACAACCCCGTCGGCGACCTGAACGCCAATATCGGTGGATTCAAAACTCGGATCCCAGTCCAGTTCCTCAAGAATGAGATTCCGAAGCTCTTTGTCGTCCATTGCTTCCTCCTTTGCACAGGTAGAATAAACAACCCAAAAAGGGCGCGACCTTACTTCGACTTCCCTTTGGTTCCGCCATTGGCGGCGACAAGGTGCGCCATGGCGACCCCCTCTTGCGCGTAGTGCTGCTGAGCTTGCAAGACGAACGCGCTTAGGATTTCCATGAACTCGACCGGCGTCTGACACGCTGACGCCGCTTCCATCAGAGAGGCGTGGGCGCGCGTTCGTTGAGCCCAGAAGCGGAGCGCCTCCTGCGTCATGACCTGGACTGCCGCCACAGGGTCAACGGCTGCACCGTCGAACCAAGCGCCAAGCCCCTCCGCCGACTGGCGGCTTGGGGTGGTCTCTTTCCGGCGTGATGATGACATTGGCGTTCTCCTTTGCCCTTATCCTTGCCTGCGCGGACCTCCGCCTTGATCGAAAACAAGCCGCCGCCTTTTCAAGCGCGCCTCGATCGTGCTCGGCGCCAAAAAGGAACTCAGTGCGCCCCACCGACATCAGGCGGTTGTGCGTCCGCGATCCAGCCCGATGAGGCCTCGAGATAGGCGCAGGGCCTCACGCAAATGTTCGGTGGAGGGATCTTTTCGGCCCTGAAGTCGGCCCTGCGCGTGGAGAACACGCAGGGCGAGGTGAGCGAGATAATGCGCTTGGATGAGATCCGCCGCTTCGGCCGCAGCCATTTGCAGCAGCGCCGCGCCCGTATAAGCATAGAGGCGACCAGAGGCCATGACGCCCTCACTCGGTTTGGTGGATAAAAGGCGCCGATCACGGCCGACAGGCGAGGAGCGCAAGCCCTCGGGCATCGACTATGCTGAGCTTTGTGATCCGGTGGATCTCAATGATCCGAAGGCGCCTCAGGCGGGAAAGCTCTCGGCTGACGGTCTCCAGAGTCAGTCCGAGATGGTCGGCGATGTCGCTTCGGGTCATGGGCAAATCGACGATGATCGGATTGCCCCCAAGCCCGATCCGCCGCGCCAAGTTCAGCAGAAAGGCCGCAACGCGCCCCTGAGCGTCGCCTAACGCGATGACACAGATGAGGTCGTTCATGTCGCGCAATTCTTCGGCCTGAAGCACGCCAAGACCATGCGCCAACGCGGGGCTTGCAAGCGCGGCCCGGCGAACAGCCGCAATCGGCCTGCGAAGGACGCTGGTGGCGCAGGTGGCGACGGCCGAGCTGGGCTCGATCGCTTCCCAACCCAGGCCGATATGGTCGCCCGGGAGGGCGAAGCGTGAAATCTGGCGGCGACCGTCAGATTGCACCCGGTAGATCGCGACCGCGCCGCTCACAACTTCAAGGCACGCTTTGCGCTGATCGCCCTCCCAAAACAGGTGCTCCCGGGACTTGAGGCTTTGCAGGACACCGGGCCCGAAGCCGGCGCTTAACCCAAGGTCGGCGGCGGGTTCATTGCTGTGGAACCCAGTAAACTCCTGATGAAACACGTTTTCTTGCAACGTCTCCATGGCCGCCTCCGCTTCTCAATGACTGAACGGCGTAAAGCATTGAGGGCTGAACCCGGCAGGGCTATGCCTAGAACGTGACAGTGTGTAACAGTGTGGATCCGTTTGTATGTGAAGCGGCCTATGCGATTGGGGAGACCATGCCTCCTGAACACCCGTCGCGCCTTCTTGTCGTTGATGACGATCCAGCTGTCCGCCGCCTGCTGCGACAGCGGTTCGAACAGGAAGGCTTCATCGTCTTCGAAGCGGAAGACAGCGCCGGCGCCGAGGCAGCCCTCGCCAAGCAGGATGTGGACCTCGTCACCCTCGATCTCGGGCTGCAGCACGAGAGCGGCCTAGACATCGCACGCCAGATTCGCACCCACAGCACGATACCGATCATCATGATCACCGCCATCGGCGATGAGATCGACCGGGTCGTTGGCTTGGAGATTGGGGCGGACGACTACATCGTCAAACCCTTCAGTCTTCGCGAGGTCGTGGCGCGCGTGCGGGCCGTCCTGCGACGGGCGCGCAGCCAAGACAGTCTTCAGTCCGCGACGCCCTGCCAACCCCAGCTCGTGTTTAAGGGCGGAGCGTTGGACCCCTCTTCCCGGACGTTTGTCGCTGCCTCCGGCAAGCCCGTCGATCTAACGACGTCGGAGTTCAACCTTCTCGAATACCTTCTTCGAAACCCCTATCGCGTCCTCACCCGCGATAACATCATGAGCGCTTTGAAAGGCCACGCCTGGGATCCGTTTGACCGATCGATTGACGCCGCTATCACGCGGCTCCGTAAAAAGTGCGAGCCGGACCCTACCAAACCCATCTACATCAAAACCGTCCGCGGCGTCGGTTACATGTTTGCTGGCGACGTGGAACGCAGGACGGTCTAGCCATTCAGCGCAGCCTCAAGCGCCTGGGCCAGTTCAGCCTGGCTATAAGGCTTGGCGAGAATTGTTTCTGTCATCGCTTTCGCCCGCGCGCGATCAGAGACGTTGTCAAAGCCAGACGTCAAGAGCACTTTGACGCCGGGCGCCAACTCCCTCGCCAGGGTCGCGACTTCAAACCCGTCAATGCCCCCGGCCATCACGATATCACAGAAGACAAGTCTCACATCCCGCGTTTGCGCCAGAGCGGCGAGCGCTGATCGGCCGTCCGCCGCCTCCAGCACGCGGTAGCCAAGCCTCTGCACGCGCTCCACGGTGAGCGTCCTCACCCCAGGATCGTCTTCAACAACCAAAACCCGTTCGCCATGTCCGGTGGGCGTTTTCGGCGGAGGCGCAGCGACATCGACCAAAGGCGCTGCGGCCGTTGGGAAATAGAGCGTAAACGTCGCGCCCTTGCCGACTTCGCTCTCAACTTCGGCGTGGCCGCCCGATTGCTTGAGGAAGCCGTAAACTGTGGCAAGCCCCAAACCCGTCCCCCGCCCCGGTCCCTTGGTGGTGAAAAAAGGCTCAAAGACGTGCGGCAGAGTTTCAGAGGGAATGCCTTCGCCTGTATCGCTCACGGATAGGACTGCATAGCGCCCAGGGCTCAATCCGTCGTGCGCCGCTTCTTCGCCTAAGACATTGTCGAATACCTTTGTCGTTATCCGCAGGGCGCCGCCGGCCGGCATGGCGTCGCGCGCATTGATGGCAAGGTTCAAGATCGCATTGTCCAGTTCGGCTGGGTCAGCCAGGATTGGCAGCGCCCCCTTACTCAGTGACAAAGACACCGTGACGGCGGAGCCAATCACCCGTTCCAAGACTTCCCCGATCGCCCTGATCTGAGCGTTCAGGTCAATGGCCATCGGCGCCAAACGGCGTTGACGCGCATAAGTCAAAAGCCGTCGGTTGAGCTGAGTCATCTTGTTCACTGCGCTCTGCGCCTCGTGGACATACTTGATGAGCGCGCTGCTTTCGGTGAGCGATTCTTCCAGCAGTTCCAGATTGCCCGAGATCACCGTGAGCATGTTGTTGGAATCGTGGGCGACCCCGCCTGTGAGCCGGCCAATTGCTTCAAGCTTCTGACCCCGAGCAAGGGCGGCGACGGCCTCTTCGCGGCGCCCCATTTCCATCTGCAAAGCCCGCGTTCGATCAGACACGCGTTCTTCTAATTCAGCGTTGGCTCTTGCAAGCTGCTGCCGCAAGCCCACCGCGTCGCTGATATCGCGGACAAAACTGACCGTGCTCAGCGGATCGCCGTTCACCCTGCGCGCTGTATTGACGGTGACGTCCGCCCAAAACACCGTCCCGCTGCTTCGAACATAACGCCATTCGCCACGCAGCTCCAAAATCTCGCCGCTCTTGAGGCGCTTATGGTCTTGCAAGCAGCCCTCCCGATCGCTCGGGTGGATGAAATCAATGATCGACCGGCCAAGGATATCCTCAATGGGGTAACCGAGCATGGTGCAGAACGCGTTATTCGCTCGGATCAAAACCCCGGTTTCAAGACTCGCTTCATGCAAGCCGACGGACGATGACTCAAACGCGGCCCGGAGACGGGCTTCGCTGAGTTCGAGCTTGTGTTGAGCCTTGAGCGTTTGGGTCGCAGCCGAAACCCGATCCAAAACCTCGCGCAAAAGCTGCTTTTCGTGATCACGCCAGACATGGGGGCGACTGAACTGGGCGCCGAGCGAGCCAACACAGCGGCCGTTTTGGATCAACATGAGCCCCGCGAAGGAGGCGATGCCTGCGGCTTTGAAGGTCTCGCGCTCTTCAGCGGTCAGTCTTTCATCGACCGCCACATCCTCCACCGTCACCACCTCACCACGGTGATAAGGCTCCAGAAAGGCGCGCCCAAAGTCGGAGATCTTGCCTGATGTCGGCGCCTCACGCGAGATGGGTTCGCTGAGCGCCAGCGTCTTATAAGCATCCCCTTCGACTTGGACGTACACAACCCGATCCGCTCGTAAATGCTCACAGAGCATGCGGCACGACACTCTCAAGTATTCGTCCGCTTCTCCCACATCGCGCAGCGCATCGGTAAGGCTCAACAAGAAGCGTTGTCGATCTTCGCGCCGACGCCGATGGGTCACATCGCGGATAATGCCCCAGACCTTGATCGGTTGGCTCTTGCTTGGGTCGGCGCCAAATTGAGCCTGGGCATGGACGGCGATCCAGCGGATTTCGCTGTTAGGTCCCTCAATCGGATATTCTTGCGCCCATTGCCCTTCGCGCCCTGCATTGGCGACTTCGACGGCGGCCGGCCAAAGCCAAGCAAGTTGGGATTGGCGCAGGGCGTCCGCCAACTGCTCCGCCGGCACGACGCCCGCCTTCATCCCCAAAGTGGCGGCCACAGCGGACGAAATCGTGACATGACCTGCTTGAAGATCATGCTCGAACACCCCGATGCCGGCGTCATCCAAGACAGCCGCAAGAAAGTCCTTGTCGCTAACCATACTCAGGAGCGCCAAGCCTCATGCTGAGAGCTGCCGGCAAAGTTGCGCCTCCAGCGGGAACCTGTCCAGGCAGCCCCCGAAGCGAGGGCGTCTAATGCGACATTAAGACCGCGCATTGCGCACCCTCGAGTACCGTTTGGGTGGCTCCGCCGAAAACGACCTCAACGAGCCTGGGATGGCCGTAGCCGCCCATCACCAACAAGTCTGCCCCAAATGCGGCGGCCTCTTCCAGGAGCGCTTCCCCCGATGAAGTGAGAAGTTCATCCGGTGGCGCGGTGACCATTGGCGCTTCCACATGGACTCCATGCGCAGCCAAATACTCAGCCACCCGCGCCAAGTCAGCGGGTCCCTCGCCTTTCATGGCTCGACCTTCAGCGGCTTCGAAAATCCGAACCATTTGCATACGCCGCAGCAAAGGGATGCTATCGCGCATCGCCCGTGCCGCTCCAGGCGCTCCTTTCCAACCAACCATCGCGCGGCCGGTAAGTGGCCGCGGTTCGATCCATTGCGGCAGGATCAGACAAGGCCTTCCTGCGCCGATCAACGCCCCCTTTAGGAGCAGCTCCTGAAGCCTCCGCTCACGCCCACTGGGCTGCGCCAAAACCACCACATCATAGCTGTGCCCCAACGCCGCGGCCGCGCTCGACAAGCCTGACATGTCCACCTCCAGCGACGTGAAGGAGATGTTTGGATTCGCCTTCTCGAAATGGACGCGCAGCGTCTCGATCGTCTGCGCCGTCGCCAACCGCTGTTGGGCAAGCGCTTCCTGATACGCTTCCAAAACGCCGGCGGCTCGGTAGCTATAGGGAATTTCGGGCAGCAGTCCCGTAAGGCAAACATCAAGCTGCGCCGCTTGGTCGACCAGACAGGCAGCCGCGGCTGTCGAGATGCGGGCGCGCCCCTCTTGCGAGGGGTCGCCAAAGACGAGCACGCGCTTCCAATCCATCCGACCCTCCCTCAACAGCAGGCCATCTTTTATGATCGCCAAAGCGTCACTGACCTTGATTGAAAACAAACCCGTTTGCCCCAAGCTATCCCAAATGGCCTTGCGCTGCGTCAAGCCTGAGGCGGTCTGAGCGCCCAAAATGCAAGTTCGGTCTTCAATCTTGAAGGACGAGGGCCACGCCGGATACGATGATCGCTCTAACCTGGAGCGGGTTCGCAGGGCTCTCCGCCAAAAAAAGCAGATGCCTGACTTCGGGCCCTAACTTCGGGCCCAGTGACGCGCTCGCGCGGGTCAGGTTGGCGAGCATCTGCGGGGCGCGGCGACATCACAATCATGACGACGCTCTGTCCCGAAGGGAAGGAACGGTTGCGGCGTTTGATCGCGCTTGTGGCCGGCAAGCGCGTCAAGCCCCGAGACCTGATCACCCACCGCTTCGCCTTGAGCGACATAGAGAACGCCTGCGCGCTGTTGTCAGAGCTGCCCGACAATGGGCTGAAGATGGCGATCAAGCCGTGACATTGCTTGTTCGGCGATCCTAGGCCCTAATCAGGCATGACCGACGCCACCATTCTCTTTGATATCCAGTCCCTGACAAAGACCTATCAGGGCGAGGCCAGCTCGGTCCATGCACGGCGCGGCGTCGATCTCCTCGTGGAACAAGGCGAGATGATCGTCCTGCGCGGACCGTCCGGGTCGGGAAAATCCACGCTTCTGAATATCCTCGGCGGCCTTGATCGGGCGACATCCAGCGAAATCTTGTTCGAAGGAGAAGACTTAGCGCGCGCTATCGCGGCCGACATTGTGAATTGGGTCAGCCTGCCTTTGTCCGCCATTGTGCGAGCGGTGGAGCCCCAGCCCTTCACGAAGGGATCGGCTTTGGGCGTTGAAGAACAGCGGGTCCTCGGCTTGCTGCAAGTCACTGCGCCGGCCGAGCATTGGACCCAGCTCGCGGCGGACTATCGCCTTTGGGGTCAAGGGGCCCTGCGGTCCGTCAGCGATGCCAAGCTTATTCCCATCGGCGCGCTGGCGCGAGATGGTGATGCATGGGCGGCTTTCGTGGTCGAAAAAGGCCGGGCGCGCCTTGAGCCGCTCCGCATCAGCGCTGTGACCAACCACGACGCTGAGGGCATCGACGGTCCAAACATCGGCGATCAAGTCATCGCCGATCCGACCGACCCCGTGCGTGACGGAGCCCGTGTGAGGGCCCGCCTGCTGCAAGGCGCAAAACCCCCGAAGAGCCAGTCTCGATCACGTCTCAGCCAACGAGAAAACAGCCATGACGGCGCATCCCAGACTGTCGATCAAAGCTCTGCCGATCGACACCCACAACGAAAACGTGGTCCTTCTCAGCCGCGATTGCGCCGCTTTGCGCCCCGAGCGGCTCCGAGGCGCACGCAAAGTGCTCGTCAAGGGGCACGGATACGAAATCTTAGCGACGATCCTGATCGTGGATAAGGGCTCGCGCCTGCTGAACGCCAGCGAGATTGGATTGCCGCAACCTGCGTTCCGGCGCTTGGGCATGGCCGCCGGCGGCGCTGTGACCATCGTCCCTGCGCCACCGGCCCGCAGCTTGGACGCCATCCGCGCCAAGGTGCGCGGAGAAACCCTAAGCGCTCAGGATCTGGCCGATATTGTCCGCGATCTGGCCCAACACCATTTGAGCGATCTTGAAGTCTCCGCCTTCGTCGTCGCCTGCGCCAGCTTCATGACCGACACCGAAGTGATCGATCTTACCCGCGCGATGGCCGACGCTGGGACCAGGCTGCGATGGGATGCTCCCCTTGTGGTGGATAAGCACTCGATTGGAGGCATTCCCGGCAACCGCACGACCATGATCGTCGCCCCGATCGTGGCGGCGCACGGTCTGATCATGCCGAAAACATCCTCCCGCGCCATCACCTCGCCGGCGGGCACCGCCGACACGATGGAGGTCCTGGCCAAGGTTGATCTCAGCGAGGCGGAGATGCGCAGCGTGGTCGAGCGCTGCGGCGCCTGCATCGCCTGGGGCGGGCATGTGAATCTGTCCCCTGCTGATGATGTCATCATCGCGGTCGAAAGGCCGCTCCAGATCGACACCCCAGAGCAGATGGTCGCTTCGATCCTGTCGAAGAAAATGGCGGCTGGCGTAACCCATCTGGTCCTCGACATCCCTTTCGGACCAACGGCGAAAATCCGCTCCGCCGCCTATGCGCAGCGGGTCCGCAAGTTGTTTGAGCATGTCGCGGCGCGGGTGGGACTTGTGATCGATGTCCAGATCACGGACGGTCGCCAACCCATCGGGCGCGGCGTCGGGCCTGTTTTGGAAGCGCGAGACGTCATGGCGGTCTTGGCCAATGCTCCAAACGCGCCGCCAGACCTGCGGGCGAAGGCGGTCCATCTGGCGGGGCGTGTTCTGGACTTCGACCCTGCGCTTGCCGGAGGAGCCGGGGCGCGCAGAGCCGAGGAGTTGCTGACGTCCGGAGCCGCGCTCAAAGCCCTGGAGGACATCATGGCGGCGCAAGGACCTCCGCCTTGGAGCGCAACGCCTGGCCGGCTCACGCAAGACGCCTGCGCCCCCGCCGACGGGTTCGTCACCGCAATCGATTGCTTTCGCATCGCCCGGATGGCCCGCCACGCCGGCGCCCCAACCGATCCCGGCGCCGGGCTTGATCTCTTCAAGCGCCTTGGCGATCCGGTCCGTAAAGGCGAAGCCCTGTTTCGCCTCCATGCGGAGGACCAGTCTGACTTCGGCCTGGCGCTTGAGGCTCTTCACCAAGACAATGGCTTCACGATCGGCCCGGAGCCGCCGCGATGACCACCCTGCACGCCTTTGCCGATGATCCGAAGCAAGCGCCGCAGCATCTCGCAAGCGCGTTGGGCCTTTCGCCACACTGGATCATGATGCGCCGCTTTCCCGATGGGGAAACGCTTTTGCGCGTCGGCGAGGTCGGCCCGGTCGCGCTTTTGTATCGATCTCTTCATGACCCTAACGCTAAGCTCATCGAAACCCTCTTGGCGGCTGACGCTCTGCGCCGCGCGGGCGCCCGCCGCATCATCCTGGTCGCGCCATACCTGCCCTATCTCCGCCAGGACGCGGTATTCGCTCCGGGGGAGCCTTTGAGCCGCGATGTGATCCTGCCGCTGATCGCAGGGCCCTTTGAGACGGTGATCACGGTGGACCCCCATCTGCATCGCACGGCCCATCTTGAAGATGTCGCGGCCGGGGCTCGATGGATCGTTCTGTCGGGGGCCGCCGCGATCGCTCGCGGCCTCAAGGCTGACGATGATCCGCTCCCCGACATTCTTGTCGGCCCGGACCGAGAATCCGATCAGTGGGTCAAGCTGGTGGCGCAAGCCCTTGGGCGGCCCTTCTGGACCTTTGAAAAACATCGCCTGGCAGATCGCAGAGTGTCCTTGACCGCTCCTGGCAACGCTGAAGTCCGGGGACGGCGCGTGCTCCTGATCGACGACGTCTGCTCTTCGGGCGGAACCTTAGCCACCGCAGCCAGGCATTTGCATGAAGGCGGCGTCGCATCGGTGGAGGCCGCCGTTACGCATGCCTTGTTTAGCGAAACCGATGCGGCGGCCTTAAGAGAAGCCGGGGTGTCGCGCGTGCGATCCTGTGATGGCTGCCCCCATCCCTCGAACGCCTTTCCTTTAGCGCCGTTGCTGGCTGAAACCCTGCGGCAGGAGAGCCTGGCATGAGCGTGAAACTCCGTTTTCTGGGCGCGGCTGGTTGCGTCACGGGATCTTGCTTTCTGGTGGAGAGCGGCCAAGCCAAAGTCCTGGTCGATTGCGGCATGTTCCAGGGCTCCAAAACGCTCAAGGCGTTGAACTACGAGCCCTTCCCGTTCCGCCCTGGCGACATTGACGCAGTCCTGCTCACCCATGCCCATATCGACCACAGCGGTCTTTTGCCGAAGCTCTTCAACGCCGGCTATAAGGGCGCGGTGTTCGCCACCTCCGATACGATCCGCCTTTGTGGGGTTTTGTTGCCCGATGCGGGATCCATCCAAGAAATGGAGGTGGAACAGCTCAACAAGCGCCGCCGCCGTTTCGGCGAAGACGACCTCGCCCCAATCTACACAGCCCAAGACGCGAAGGAGACTTTGCGCCTCCTAAGACCCACCCCGCTCGATGAGTGGCGCAGCGTGGCGCCGGGCATCCGCGCGCGCTTCTGGCATGCTGGCCATATCCTCGGCGCCGCCTCCATCGAGGTGGAAGTCAGCGACGATAGCACCCAAGGGCCGCTGCGGCTGCTGTTCTCCGGCGATGTCGGCCCTGGCGGGCGAGACCTGATCGACGACCCCGCCGGTCCATCCGATATCGATCATCTCATTCTTGAATCGACCTATGGGGGCGTTGAGCGCCCCTTGATGTCTAAAGAGGAGCGACACGGAAGGCTGGCCAAGGTTGTGCTCGCGGCCCACGCGGCGGGCGGTCCGCTGCTTATCCCCGCCTTTGCAGTGGAGCGCACCCAGGAGCTGATCGTCGATCTCATCGACCTGATGGAACGCAACATCGCCCCACCGGGAACGATTTTTCTGGATAGTCCACTGGCGATCAAAGCCTGCGACGTCTTCCTGCGGCACAGCGGGCCCGCGCATGACAATCCGTACGCCGTGCTGCGCGAGAGCCGCCTCCTGCAGTTCACCGAGAGCGCCAATGAAAGCCGGAACCTGGAGCGGATGCGCGGCTGGCATGTAATCATCGCGGCCAGCGGCATGTGTGACGCCGGCCGCATCCGCCATCATCTCAAGCGGCTCTTGTGGCGCCCGGAAGCCACCGTGATGCTGGTGGGCTTCCAGCCGGTCGGGACATTAGGGCGGCTTCTGTTGGACGGGCGAAAGCGTGTAACCATTCAGGGTGAGGAAGTGCGCGTCCGGGCCGCCATCGAGTATTTGGACATTTACTCCGGCCATGCCGATGGCCCGTCGCTGACGGCTTGGGCCAAAGCCCGCAGTCCGGTTCACGGGCACGTCTTCCTCACCCATGGCGAGCCGAGCAATCTCGAGGCGCTCCAAAAGCGGCTGATCACCTCGGGCTTCAAGGCGGAGAAGGTCGAGATTGCTGCGATGGACGCAAGTTACAGCCTCAAGAAACAAAGGGCTGCTCCAGAGCAGAGCGCGCCAAGGCTAGACCCAACGGCCGCTTCCCGGCTCGATTGGCATAATGCGCGGGCGGACTTTCTGACCCAACTCAATCACCACCTGAGGAGCGCAAAATCCGATGCCGACCGTGAAGCCCTGCTTGAACGCCTCCATTCGGCCCTGACCGCCTCAAAAGCGTAGACAGGAGCAGCAATGCGCTTTGGGGGAGACGCCGCCGCACCTGCCGCTCGTTGATCCGCTGCATTGCCGTCTTGCTTGCCCCTCCGCGGACGCAGAGGGATAAGCACAGCGCCATCCCTCAAGCGGGCATTGAAGGTGACTCCGAGCGGCCAGATTAATTGACGGCGGACAGCCCCGGCTGCCGGAAGGCGTGAGGGGGCGGCCCACGCTTTCAAGGCCTCAAGGAATTCACAGCCGAGACAAAGGGCGCACGGCAGATCGACGCCGCGGTAGAGGCGCGATGGTCTTCGAAGGGCTTCCCCAGGAGCGGCCATCAGCCTCCAAGCGAGGCTCTCCAAACAGAGCGTAGATGGCCAAAATCGGCGCTGCCACGATAAGCGCCACCAGAAGAAGGACCGTCCAGTACGCCTGGACCGAGACCAGAAGCACGGAACGCAACGCCGCTTCAACCATACAAACCCATCCGCACCGACGTTGAAGAACGAGCCACCCGCTCAACTGTGCTTGACGGCACAAAACTTATCTCTCGAGATTACGAGCGCTGTGGAACGACATTTGCGTAGCACGCATCACGCCGGGAGAGCGCAGCTGCACTTTTGAGCAAAGAGCTGCACTTTTGGTAACCTGCGAAGCGCGAGTGAATAGAGCAGGATGAATTCGGGCAAAGCCATCCCGCCTTGACCCCCAAAAGAGGGCCTGACGATGCCGCCCCGGACGCCGACCATGCCTGAAGCCACGCCGAGCGAACCACTCAAGATCCTTGTCCTCGATGATCATCGCCTTTTCGCGGAGTCTCTCGCCGCGCTGTTAAGCAATGCGCCATTCACGGCCATGGTGGAGTACGATGTCGCGATTGACCCGCAGTCCCTTCAGCGGATCATCGAGACGCAGTTCGATCTGTTGCTGGTTGACCTTCGGATGCCCGGTGTGGGCGACGTGGAAACCGCCGCCGCGATCAAGCAACAGACTGGAGCCAGAACGGTGATCCTAAGCGGTTTAGCCAGTCGCTTTGATATCGATATGGCCATTAGTCTCGGTCTGGACGGGTATCTGCCAAAGACCATGGCGGCCGGCTCATTGCTGCGCGCGGCCCAGCTTATCGCCTCAGGCGAACGCTTCTTCCCTGTGGAATCGACGAAGACTGAACCAACAGAACAAGCGCCCCTAAGCCGACTGACCGATCGCGAGAAAGAGGTTCTGTCGCTGCTCTGCACAGGGGCCTCCAATAAGGCGATCGCCCGAGGCCTACTGATCGACGAGAATGCCGTGAAAGCCGTCGTCCGAGCATTGTGCGCCAAGTTTGGCGTCCAGAACCGGACCGGTGTTGTCATCGCAGCGCTCAAGGCGCGCAGCATTTGAGCAACGAGATATAGGGGAACGACTTGGACGCCTATGCCCTGGGAGATCTCGTCTCAGTGATTGACGAAATGCAAGATGGCCTTGCAATCACCAACAGAGACGGAGAATTTGTCTATATAAACAGGGCGCATCTAGAGTTGTTTGAATACACAAAAGCAGAACAGCTCATTGGAAAGACCTGGAAAACTCTCTACCGTGAAAAGGAAGCGCTTTGGTTTGAAAGCTATGTCATGCCTCGTCTTTTCGCTAACGGCAGTTGGCGCGGTGAAGCGGTCGGGCGCTCAGCAACGGGACGCCGAGTTCACCAGGAAGTCGCCCTGACAGTTGGCTCAGCAGGAGCAATCATCTGCCAGACCAGAGATATTGGAATCAGAAAGGCGGACGAGGACCAAGCGCATCGAATCCAGACGATCCTGCGGCGCCTCGAGAGAACGACAGCGATTGAGCAGATCTTCGCCGGCGCGGTTCATGACCTTTCAAGTTTTCTTACGCTTGCCGAGATGCGCCTGGCTCTTGTCTTGGACGCAGGGACCTTGAGCAAGTCCCTGTCCAGCCATGTCCGGATTGCCGCTGAAGCCATGCGCCAAGCCAAAGCCATCGCCGCCGAAACCCGCGCCCGATCGGTCTTGGCTGAAGCGGGACGGTTCGATCTCGTTGAACTTGTTCGAACCACAGTGGACATCGCGCGCCAGGGCGACGCAGATCGAATGGATGTCTCCTTCGTTCCGGAGTTGCTAGCGGCTTATGTGGAGCTCGATCCGGTCAGCCTAATGCGCGCCCTGATCAATTTGATCCGAAACGCCCGCGAAGCGAGCGGCGACAAGCCAATTGCTGTGACCATCGGCTTGAAGGCAGAGGGTGGGGTCAAGGACGCAACAATGCCCAGCCTTCGATTGGGGGCTAGCCTTTCAGGTCCTTCGGTCTGCATTGCGGTGCGGGATTGGGGCCGGGGGATCGAGCCCAGCGCATTGCCCCAAATCTTCAATGCATACTTCACAACAAAGACGGGTCAATCAGGGGCCGATCGGGGGATCGGGCTAAACTCTGTGCTGGAACTCCTGAAGGCCACCGGCGGCGAGGTCGTCGTCTGCTCGAAACTGGGCGAAGGAACACAAGTCTCTCTTATGCTGCCCGCAAGCGAGATCGTGCGAAGACCTTCACGACTTGGCGAGCGCCCGCCCAAGAAATCATCGGCAGCGGTGATCGAGGACAACGAAGAATGGCGGGACGCCATTGCCGAAATCCTGCGATCACACAATCTTGCGGTTGAGACCTATCGCAACCCTGACGTCTTTCTCGACAGCTTGGCAAAAGACTCCCTCTGCCCGGCGATTGTGATCCTGGACGAATACTTTGAAATGGGACAGCTCACCGGATCGCAAGTGGTGAAAACAATCAAGGCAGCCTGTGCCGATGCTATAGTCATCGGCTTTTCAAATCACCCAAAATTAGACGAAAAAGGCTTCGACCAACAAATCCACAAATCCAACGGCATAGACGCGCTTCATGCCGCAATCAAAGACGTTCTTCAAGAAGTCGTCTGAACGATGTTGTGGTTAAAGCAAAAAAGAGAAGCAAGGTCGCCAAAATTGCAATTGAAAACAACCCCCTAGGGCCTTAAAGCACGAAACAGCCTGACCGCTGCTTCAACCATGGCGCTCGCGCCGCAGCGGAACAAGGGGAGGAAGGGATGGACAACCAACGCGACCACTGCGGCGAAGATGGCGCCCTGCGCTTGAGAGACAACATTGAGCGGTTCTGGGCCGAGAGAGGGCACAACGTCAGAGTGTGGGTCAGTAAAGAAGGGTTTTCGCCCTCCATGCGATCGGCCCGATTCGACCTCCGAAGCAACTTGGTCAACGGGTTGCCTTCCAACCGCTAAGCTTCCCCGGCCAACGAAAAGTTGGCGTCAACACGGAATGAAGACCAAGCCCCCTTAAGGCGGACCAGGACTGCCGTCCTGGGCAAAAAGCGCAGGCCTTGGCAAAGGGACGGGTGAGAGGCCCGGGTCCCGTCGATGCGCTTTTTGGGCGAGAAGTTCAACCGAGCGCCGGGCCGTCGATGAGGCCGAGGCTGCCGCTTGTTTCCCGCGGAAGGGCCAAGGCCTGCTGCAGAGCGGCAAACAGAGACCCAGGGCTGACGGGCTTTGCGAGGTGCAGATCACTGCCCGCCTCATGAGCCTGGGCGACATGATGGCGCATGGCGTTCGCACTCAGCATCACAACCGGGGTTCGCGGTCGTCCCGAAGCGGCCTCTTCCAGACGCAAAAGCCGGGTCGCCTCGAGGCCGTCAAGGACCGGCATTTGCATATCCATGAGGATCAAGTCGAAGGATTCAGCCCGCCAAGCGTCAAGCGCCTGGGCTCCATTGTGCGCCTGGGTAAGGCGCACACCGAGGGGTTCTAGGATAAGCTGGACAACTCGCCGGTTGATAGGATGATCATCCACCAAGAGCAGCTTGACTGTGGAAAGGTCAAGAGCGGCTCTTTCGCCCAGGACGCTCGCCCCTGCCCGGGAGACCCCTCGGTCGAGAGCGGCTAAGGCGGATATGCGCTGGAGCGGGAGCCCCAACGTAAACCGGCTGCCTCGCCCAAGGGTGGAGACCGCATTGATCGAGCCGCCCATAAGCCCGCACAGGGATTGGCAGATCGCAAGACCGAGCCCCGTGCCCCCGAACAGGCGGGTGATGGAGCTATCGGCTTGTTGAAAGCGAGTGAACAGGCCCTGCCTGGTGGCGTCATCAAAACCAATGCCCGTATCATCGACGATCAGCCTCAGGTGGCTTGTCCCATCATCAGCGTCATCGACCTCGACGCTGATTTTCACCGATCCAGCTTGAGTGAACTTGACAGCATTGGAGGCTAAGTTTGAAACGATTTGCCGAAGCCTGACGACGTCGCCCTCAAACATCCCCTGAACCGAGGGCCCAAACGACACCTCAAAATCAAGGCCTTTGTCCTCAGCGCGCAATCGGAACACCTCAACTGCGGTTTCTATCGCATCGCGGAGATCAAATGGGGCGACTTCCAAGTCAAGCTTGCCTGCTTCAATCTTCGACATGTCGAGGATGTCGGACAAAAGGCGCACCAGGGTTGCGCCGGACGTCTCGATCAGGCTCACCATTTCAGCCTGGCGGGCGTTGAGCGGCGTCTGAGCCAAAGCGCCAATCAAGCCCATTATTCCGTTGAGCGGGGTCCGAATTTCATGGCTCATATTCGCCAAGAATACGGACTTGGCCGCATTGGCGGCCTCAGCGCGGTCATGCGCCGCCTGCAGTTCCCGGACGCGATCCGCCACAGCCGCTTCAAGGCGATGAGCTTGCTCAGCAAGGCGTGTGTTGGCGGCATAGAGCTCACGGCTCTTGGCCTCGAGGAGCCGCTCGGCTTCAGCGCGAGCTGCCCTCTCGCGCTCATATCGCGCCCGTGAGACGCCGTCGATGTCGATCTGAAACGACATCCCGAGACCGTTAGCGCTGCGTGAGCGTGAACACCGCGAGCGAGGCCCCCGGCATAGAATAGTCCTCCACCGAGAGATCAACCGCCTCCCCATAGTACGAGAAGCACGCCTCGATGAGACCCCGGCAGAAATGCACGAGGGGTCTGGGAGACCGATAAACAAGGATCAGAGTATCGGGCGACGGCTGCGAGGTTTCAAATCGCGGGAGCTCCGCGTCCGAATAGAGCTTGCGGACTTCAACGTGGACTTCATGCTCAATGGAATGGAGCATCTCGAAGGCGCTGGCCTTGGCCTCAAAAAAGGAGCCGTAGCTCTCCGTGAAACGGCGCAACATCCAATGCCCAAAGCGTCGTTGAAGCTCGTCTTGTGAGATGCTGGTCTCTGAACTAAGGGCCTCGACAAGCAGGGTCAGCTCCCGGCAGTCATATTGGCCGACAGAGGTGTAAGCGCCCTTTGACGCGAGGGGGCATCGGGAGACGAGAGCGTCAACCGCCTTTTCGCCCACAGCCTCGTCGGCCATGCTCAAGAGCTCGACAAATACGACGCCCTTCATGCGCCATCTCCCCAAAAAAGGAAGACCTAGCCAGATACAATTACTTTGCCGTTGGTGAAATTGGTAAAGAGCAGGTAAAACTCATAAAGTTTTGCTTTTAGAAAGCCGCCACTTTCCGCATATAGTGAGGCGGCTCACTCACAGTCCACACACGACACCCAGATTGACGAGATAAGGCGACACCCAGTCTTACGAATTGCTGTCGTCGCTGGTGGTTCCTGGGTAGCGCGGACCGGAAGAGTCTGCGCGCTGCCCAGAACGACCTCAGGCGCTCCGGTGGCGCCGTCCGGGGTGGGGCCTGGGGAGGGGGTCAGTTCCGGGTGCGGGTTGAGCGTTTCTTCCAGGCCGCGGAGGCGATAGAGGCGGCCACCGATATTGAGGACGTGAGAATGGCGCAGGAGCGCAGGAGCCTGTCGAGGATGGCGGTGGCGTCTGAGATGATTGGCCAACGCGCAGCCTTTGCCCGCGCCTTTGGGGCGGGACAGGCGGCCCACGAATACGAGCCAGGGGGGCGAAGTCGGCCGAGGAAGTCAGCGCGCCGTGGCGCTGGCTGGCCATGCGCCTGCGCCTATCCCCCACCCAACCGATCAAGGAGGCCGCCTAAGCCATGAAAACCACCCTCAATCGTAACCGCTGCCGATGTCCTCATGCAGAAGCGGCATAGCGCCTTGACCCCTGCCCCTGAGCCTGTGGCGACGCCGCTGGCGGCGACGCCTGTGGCCGCCAAGCCTGCCCTGCCGAAACAAACCAGGATCCATGCCTATGTGAGCAAAGCCAGTCACAAAGAGCTGAAGGTGTACCCAGCCCAGCAGAGCACTGCGATCGACACGACACCATCGTAAAAAGAGGCGGTGAATCTGTATCTCGCCGACAAGAGCGCCGGGTTCCAGGCAGCCCAACGGCCGATTGGCTCAGTTCCCGCGCTCAGAATGTCCAAATAGGGCTTGTAAACAAACAGCTTGTGACGACTACGCCCCGTCAACTCTTGCACCGGTCCCAACCCGGTGAGGGTGTCGATCCCGCGCAACACGGTCGGCAACGACACCCCACATGCTTCCTTGAGACGTCGCGAATTGGCCACGGGATAATGCTGCAAGGCTGAATGCAGTTTCCGCAAGCTCCCCGGACGTCTCGATCATCCGCCGATGCTCCGCAAACAACTGTCGAATGGCGACAGCGGTGGCCGTGGCCTGTTTCGCCGTTTCAATAACCCCTTTCAGGAAGAACTTGAGCCAGCATGCCAGGCGCCAGCGGGGTGTGCGGATCAAACACGCCCAAGACGACATCGTCCAACCACACCAGCGATCCTCGTCAGCGGGTCATCGTCAAAGTCCACGACTTCAAACATGGCGGGGGCGGCGCGGCGGCCTTGGCAGCACATCGCGCTTATATCGCGCGTGAGGCCGCGCGCCTGGAGGGTGAGCTTGAGCCGCATGCGGACTATCTAAACCGCGACGGTGCGCGAGGCTTCTATGACGCTGCCCAAGAAGGCTTGGACGGGCGCGACCGCCTGGGGGAATGGGGCCGCAGCGATAGCCGCCATTTCCGCGCCATCCTCTCGCCTGAGAATGGGCAGGCCGTCGCCGACCTGACCGGATACTCCCCCGAAGTGATGGCGCGGGC
This sequence comes from Caulobacterales bacterium, assembly GCA_044370335.1. Lineage (GTDB taxonomy): Bacteria > Pseudomonadota > Alphaproteobacteria > Caulobacterales > Aquidulcibacteraceae > REEB509. Next base: position 12,805 of record JBILVS010000012.1, on the reverse strand, counting down.
GGAGGCCGAGTTGGGCAGACCATTGCAGTGGGTGGCGGTCAACCACTGGGACACGGACAATCCGCGCACTCACATTGTCCTGCGTGGACGCGACGCCGAAAGCGCGCATTTGAGCCTACCGGACACTTTCATCAAGCACAGCTTCCGCGCGATCGCCCGTGATGGGGCCAGCGAACGGCTCGGAGCGAACGGCTCGGACCGCGCACGCGTGACGACGAACGCCGCGCACAGAACCGCCAGGTGCGCGCACCCCGCTTGACCAAGTTCGACAAGCTCATCGGCAAACAGCTGGACCCTGAGGGCAAGGTGCGCATGGCCACGCTTGGGAAAGGCGCGAGTCACCCTGACCTTGCGGCTTCGATGAAGGCCCGAATGGTAGAACTCTCGCGCATGGGGCTCGCGCACGAAGTCAAACGCGGCGTCTTCGCCTCTGCGCCGGATTGGCAGGCGCGGTTGCGCGCTCGAACTGCATGCCGACATCCGCCGCAGCCGGTTCGCCAAGGATCGCGGCGACAAGGCCTACGATCATCCAGCTAAGGGCGATTGGGGGCGATTGGGGGAAACGCAAGGAAACGCCGGGAAACGGCAGGAAAGCAGAGAAAAGCAGAGATGCGTTCGAAAAGGCGGCGAAGGCGTTAAGCGCAGATGCAGGCAAACCCTATCGCGGGCTGAGATCGAAGACCCAGCGCTGGACCGTGCGCGGCGAGGTGGATCTGCCAGCCGGCAAGCACTTCGCCTTGGAACGCCACGACCGCGTTACCCTCGCGCCGAAGCCGCCGGGACGTGATGTCGACACCGGCCAGAAGGTCATGGCCGGGATGAAGGATGGCATCGCACACGTCATGCGCGCAGTTGGGATTGATCGATGATGATTAACCGTTTGCGGTCTTGCGCGGCCGCCCGCCCCGTTTACCGTTTTGGCGCGCCGCCTCTGCTTTCGCGCTCGACCGCGTCCTCCCCCCTTTGGCCCCCATTTCCCTCGCCATCCAAGCTTTCGAGCCGAACGTTCCCTCGATCAATCCAGGCACGAACAGATCAGCATCGAGCGCTGGCCAATGCAATCCAAGGCCTGATGGGCTGATCTCGATGCGCGACAAGGCCTCGACGCCAGCGCCCTTCAGGCCCTCCGCCAGGCGCGGCGGGAAGGCAAGCTCGAGGCCTGAATCCAACGTCACGACAATACGCCCCACCCGGCGATCATAGCGGGCAGCGACAGCAACGCCAGAATGGCGCGCTTGGTTCATGGCGGCTTCTGCGCGCTCCAGGTCTTTTTCAGTCGTTTCCATGAATCTGCTCCCAGGCGGCTTGAAGCGCATCAAGGTTGCGGTTCAGCTCCGCCTCAATGCGATGAATGTCCGCCAATCTCAATCCGACACTTTCGCGCAAGGCGACCGGGCCGTCCGGCGCATTCAGGATAAAAACGGCTTCCCTGCCAGGACCAACGACATGGACATGAGCAGGACGATGATCGTTTGGGTAGATCACCACGCGGAAACCATTGAACCGCAGAAGTGTCGGCATCTATCCGTGCATAACCCATCAGCTTGGGTTTTGAAAGCTCCCCGTGCTCTGTTAGCTGACTCGCTGGCCTGCGCTTTGCTTTGTCGCAATGACAAGGCGGGGAATTGTGCGCTGGAAGTCGCGGAACTTCGGTTTAGCCGCCGAGATCGCCAACACGATCGCCCATGATCTGAAGTTTCCCTTGGCCCCCGAAATGATCGGCCAACGCGCAGCCTTTGCCCGCGCCTTTAGGGCGGGCCTGGGGATCCACGAATACGAACCAGGGCGGCAAGTCGGCCGAGGAAGTCAGCGCGCCGTGGCGCTGGCTGGCCATGCGCCTGCGCCTATCCCCAACCCAACCGATCAAGGAGGCCGCCTAAGCCATGAAAACCGCCCTCAATCGTAACCGCTGCCGATGCCCTCATGCAGAAGCGCCACAGCGCCCTGACCCCTGCCCCTGAAGCGGTGGTGACGCCCCTGGCGCCGACGCCCGTGGCCGCGAAGCCTGCCCTGCCGAAACAGACCCGGATCTACGCCTATGTGAGCGAGGCCAGTCACAAAGAGCTGAAGGTCTACGCCGCCCAGCAAAGCACCGCCATCGATACGATCGTGAAAGAGGCGGTCAATCTGTATCTCGCCGACAAGAACGCAGGATTCCAGGTGGCTTAACGGCGAATTGGCTCAGTCCCCGCGCTCAGAATGTCCAAATAGGGCTTGTAAACAAACAGCTTGTGACGACTACGCCCCGTCAACTCTTGCACCAGTCCCAACCCGGTGAGGGTGTCGATCCCGCGCAACACGGTCGGCAACGACACCCCACAGACTTCCTTGAGACGTCGCGTATTGGCCACGGGATAATGCTGCAAGGCTGAATGCAGTTTCAGCAAGCTCCCCGCATGCCCCCCGGACGTCTCGATCATCCGCCGATGCTCCGCAAACAACTGTCGAATGGCGGCAGCGGTGGCCGTGGCCTGGTCCGCCGTTTCAATAACCCCTTTCAGGAAGAACTTGAGCCAGCTCTCCCAATCGCCGGTTTCCCGCACAGACTGAAGATGATCATAATAGGTTTGCCGGTGGGTCTTGAGGTACAAACTCAAATACAACACCGGCTCCCGCAAAACCCCGTCGGCGCACAACATGAGCGTGATCAGCAAGCGGCCAAGGCGGCCATTGCCATCAAGAAACGGATGGATCGTTTCGAACTGAACGTGCGCCAGCCCCGCTCTGATCAAGACCGGCAGCGGCGTTTCCTCATCATGCAAAAAGCGCTCGAACTGATCGAGACAGCCATCGAGGTGCTCAACGGGCGGAGGCACGAAGAGCGCATTGCCAGGCCGCGATCCCCCAATCCAGTTTTGCGAGCGCCGAAACTCCCCCGGCAGCTTGTCTGCGCCCCGAACATTCGTCATCAACTGCGCATGCACTTCCCGCAGCAGTCGCAGCGATAGCGGCAACGCCTTGAGCCGCTCCAAGCCATAGGTCAGCGCCGCCACATAGGACGAGACCTCCGCGACGTCGTCCATCAGCGCGCCTGGCGTCTCCTCCAATTCAAAGAGCAAGAGATCCGACAGCGAAGACTGCGTCCCCTCGATCTGCGACGACAGCACCGCTTCCTTGCGAACATACATGAACAGAAACAACGACGCGTCGGGGAGGATGGCGCTGACGCCGTCGAGCCGCCCCAAAGCGGCGTTCGCCTGGTCCAAAAGCCCGAACAATCCGCCAAGATCCAATGGCGGATTGGGAGGCAGCGGTTTGGGCACATAGGCTGTGAAGCTTTCGCCAGCGACAGCCGTGCTCACGACCCGTTTGCCAATTCGCTCCCCTAGGTCACGCATTCAAATAACGTTTCACCCTGTTTTTGTTAGTTGGGCGACGCTAACTCACACCGGTGAAACTTGCAATGGCTCGACTAACGAAAATGACCGAAAACGTTAGTAGTGGTGTTGCAGCGGCGCGCGGTCACTGTTGCTGACGACGTGCATCACGCCTCGCCCGCCAGCCTCAACGGAATCCGCTGTGAGCTCCACGACACCCTAGCGTCGGAAGACGTTTGCAGCGTCCACGCCCCGGGTCGCCGGGCTCAAGCCGTATGGCCCCATCCCCTGTCGGGAAGGGCTCGGTGCTCGACGACGGGCGTTGATGGACTGCGGCAGGTTGGGTGGGGGACGCGGCAGCCCCATCCGTCGTCGAACTGCAAAAATGATGGCAGGAGTCGCCGGGCTTCTCGCGCCAACACAACCGCCAGACTTGGGATGCGGACACCCGCACAACCAACCCGTGTAATCAAGGCGTAAGTCCCGGTCGCCAAAACCGTCAGCCTCGGTCGGTAAGTCCTTGATTTTACATGGTGCGGATTAGGTCTCACCAGTCTGACGATTTTGCGTAAAACGCTTTATCATCAAAGACTTAGACTGGTGGGCGCGTGACCGGGATTGAACCTGTGACCCCTACGATGTCAATGTAACGTAGCTGGCTTTTCCGCGTTTTTCCGGCTTCTTCCAGCGAATTCTTTTTCATTTACAGATCAGTAGTTTACGCCGATATTTTTGCGTATCGTGTTGGAAGTGACTTCCGCCGAATTCCTTTCTGGTGCTTACCATGTGCTTACCAAGTGACCCTTACGGCGGAGGAATTGACCTCTACAGGGCAAGCTAAGGGGGCTGTGGTGGTGAAGATTCTGAAGCGTGTGGTCGATGCCGCGCAACCTGATCCCAATGGCAAAGAGATCAAGATTTGGGACGACGAACTTAAGGGCTTCGTGCTCCGCGTCCGCCCGAACGGCGCCAAGATGTACATGGTTTTCTACCGTGTCGGCCCGAGGCAGCGTTGGTTCACCATCGGCAGGCATGGCTCCCCCTGGACGCCGGAAACAGCTCGACGCAAAGCCGAGGAATTTCTCTACGCGGCGCGCAATGGCGGCGATCCTCAGGAGGAGAAAGTAGCCACCCGAGAAGGCCTGACGGTCGCGCAGCTCATCGACCTCTATCTGGAGCAAGGGCCGATCGACAAGCCAACGAAGCGAGCCACGACCTGGCAGATCGACCGCTCGAACCTCAAGAGCCATGCCGAGCCGCTTCTGGGGCGCAAGCTCGCCGCCAGCTTGACCAGCAATGACATCGCTGATTTCCAGCGCGCGGTCGCCATCGGCAAAACCGCCAAAACGGAAAAGAGCGGGAAGAAGCGAGGCCGAGTGATCGTCACTGGCGGCGCCGGCACCGCCAAGCGAACAATGACGACGCTTGCGGCAATGCTCCAATGGGCGGTGCGGCGCGGATATGTGCCAGCCAATCCTGCGAAGGGCGTCGCCACGTTCAACACCCAAAAACGGGAGCGCTACCTATCAGCCGACGAAGTGAGGCGCCTCTATGAGGCGATCGACGTTTGCGTCGATAACGGCAACGTGCATGCAAGCCATGCTTCGATATTTCGGGTTCTGCTTCTGACCGGCTGCCGGAAGTCGGAGATCGCAGCGCTGAAGTGGGACGAAATCGACCTTCAACGCAAAGCCCTCGTTCTCCCCGAGCTTCGATCGAAAACAGGCGCGCGCCGAATACCACTCAGCGATGAAGTGCTGGCGGAGCTCAAGAAGCAGCCGCGCATCTCGGACTTTGTTTTCCCGGCCATCAAGACGGACAGGGCCGCAAAGGAGGAGCGGCCGACCGTCGGGCTCAGGCGGTCCTGGTTGAGGGTGTGCAAGGCCGCGAAAATCGAGGGCGTCCGCATTCACGACCTCCGCCACTCGTTCGCATCGTTTGCGGTCGAGCAGGGTGAAAGCCTCTACGTGCTGGGCAAGGCGCTAGGGCACCGGAAGGCATCGACCACGGAGCGCTACGCTCACCTGCGCGATGATCCCGTGCGCGATCTGGTCGAGCGTATTTCCCGGCATGTGGCGGCGGCCCGTTCAACGCCGGAAGAAGCCGCATGATCCAGTTTGCGCCATGCCTTCGCCATGCCAACCTTGACATCTTAAACCTGAGCGCTTAGGTTATGCCCACGATATTCAGGCACGATGGGTTCCGGGTGGCGATCTACCCAAACGATCACCGCCCGGCTCATGTGCATGTGGTCAAGCCGGACCGGCAGGCGGTGTTCTTCCTGAACTGCCCCAATGGACCGCCCGAGTTGCGGGAGAATGACGGATTGTCTGCGGCAGAGCTGCGCAGCGTCGCGGCGACGATCGCAGATCAGATCGGCCTTTGCTGCGAGAGATGGAGAGGATTGCACGATGATTACTGACAAGGACATCGAGCGCGCCAACCGCCGCGGCCAAGCCCGCAAGGCGAAATACCCGGCGGCGGTTGCGGCGCGCTACGACGATGCCACAAACAAGGTCGTGATCAGCCTCGCCAATGGGGTGGACATCTCGTTTCCACCCAGCGCCGCGCAAGGCCTTGATGAGGCAACGCCATCACAGCTCCGAGACGTGGAAGTCACCGGCGCGGGCACAGGCATCTTCTTCCCTGGACTCGATGCCGATCTCTATGTGCCCGGTCTCATCGAAGGCGTGATGGGAACACGAAATTGGATGGCCGCGCATCTCGGCGCCGCCGGCGGCGCTACACGTTCGCCCGAGAAGTCAGCGGCATCGCGAGCAAATGGCAAACTTGGTGGGCGTCCGAAAAAAGCCCGCGCTTGAACCCCTTTCCTTGGTGTGCATGTCTTGCAGACGCGCTGCGCGCAGTTTGCTCCCCTCGGCGAGTCAAAGTGCGCAGGGAGCGCGCGCGCGCTGGTAGGATTACACTCCCGCGACCGCCGTCACTCTACTAGAAGGGACGACAGACAGTGCCTTGACCAAACGGTTCAGGCGCACATCGAGTCCGGCTTCCGTCCGGATATGTGCAAATCGTACCCTGGCCAAAAGCCTCGGGTGCGCATCGTGTCTGATTGCCCCGGCTGTCGCGATGGATTGTGCCAGAACCAAAGGGCTCCGGCGATGACCGGCTCGTATTGCCCCGATCATCGCTATGCACAGTGCCGGAACCGAAAGCCTCTGGGGCTGACCGAACCCGCCTGCCGTCAGGGTACGTACATATCGTGCCTTGGCCGAAGGGCTCCGGAGCGCAGCGCACTTGGCTCCCGTTGGGGTAAGTACAAATTGTTCCTTGGCCGAAGGGCTCTGGCGCGCATCGCACCTGCTGTGCGTCAGCTGCCGTGTTTGAGAGCGCGAGCAGGAGAAGACCTCCCAGTACCACAAGTAGGGCAAGCGTCAGATTTCCTCTCATCGCGACCTCTCCCAATGGTTGCGAGCCATTACCATCTCGCTGGATGCGCGGAAAGGACCCTGCGATCACATCCTCAACTAGCGCCGTTGCTTTAAAGTGAGGCGATGACGGCCGGGCGCGCTGAAGGCGTGAAACGCAACATCCGAGAAAGTGAATCCACGAGGAATAAGCAGGAATAGCGCGCAAACGGCTTTGCCTTTACGGGCCAGGACGGTGAAGCGCTCACTCCAGCCGTCATGACGCGAGCCTTCTCACGCCTCACCGCGCGCCTCGGCATCGATGACCTGACCCTTCACGACTTGCGACGCACAGGCGCCACCATGCTCACCTCTGAACGCATTGGCGTTTTGGGAGAAGTGGTCAGCCGCATCCTGAACCACACACCGCCCGGGCCTTTGGTCACCCTGGTCTACAACCGCAACACCTATCTGCCGCAAAAGCGAAGCGCGCTCGAGGCATGGGCGGAGGAGATCAGATCACTTGCCCTGAGATCGTAATCACCTGAGAATTGACCACTAGCCAGAGCCGATGAGCACGAACGGCGAATTGCCTGATCCCGCCCCGGCACCATGGGAGCTCGGCGAGGAAAGCCGCAACATGACAGCGCCGCAAGCTCTATCGAACCAACACCTGCCCATCGCCAGCAGCCCTGTGGACCTGAAAAACTGATCTTGCGACATCAAGACCAACCATTCTAAATTCGCGGGTGAACGCCCCCTTTATTGCAGTCTGCAACCCGGCATACTTAAACACCCGCCAGAATCGGCTGAATTGAGCGCCGCCCCTTCGCCCGCGCGTCAGCCCGCCACTTGGCAAGCGTCGCCGCGCTGATCCCTTCCTCCTTAGCCAACTGGCTCAATGGCGTGTTGTTCGGCGGCAGCATCTTCGCCAGTACCGCAGCCTTCCGTTCTGGCGCGTAAGCCAATTCGTCTTCCTATTCCGCCCGCCTCAGAATACACTTTCGACATCACACGAGGCGACAACTTCCCTGACAGAGGGGATCGGTGACGCCCAATGACTTTGTGCAAGTGCATTTTGCGGTTGGGGCGCATCAGAGCTTTACAGTCTGCACCCCCAATGTTGCACCCGCCTTCGCCATTCTCTCGTCCAAGGTGATAAGCGGAAGGCCGGACCGCTGCGCGATGGCCAGATGTAAAGCGTCTGGCATGCGTAGACCCAGATCAAATTGCCGAACAAACACTGCGGCTTGTGCAACGTCCATGTTGAGCATTTCGATCGCTTGTGTATCGCCGGCGCGCCAAGCGTCGAAGTCGGTGAGCCGGTTCTGAGCGACCTGCGCGGTCATTGCGCCTATTCGAACCAAGCGCGCGAGCGCGCTGGCGACTTCACCCGCAGCAAAATCGCTAACGGTGGGCCGCTCGCCCAAACTCTGCATCAAAGTGTCGATCACTGCGCTTTTGGATTCGTGGATTAGCATTGGCACGAGCGCGCTGGCGTCAAAGTAATGGCTCAACGATCGTCTTCGTAAACAGCGTTCAGCAACTCCACCGACGTGAGCCCGACCGGGCCGGCGCGCCTTTCTTTGAGCCTTGCATAGCTCGCCGGGTTGCGCGGCTTTGCGGTCGCCACCGGGCGCAGCTCCGCCACTGGATGACCGTGACGGGTGATGATCACCTGCTCACCAGCTTCGGCCTTGTCGATCAGGGTTGGCAAACGGTTCTTCGCGTCTGCTACGCTGTATTTCGCCACTGAACCACATCTCCAATTACGGCTATCAAATAGCCATTTCAGGCGAGGCTGTCAATCTTGACGCAGTGAAAGGCCAGGGCAGAGTCCGAAATCCTTAGCGCGCCGTTAACCGACATCGATTCGACCGGATCCATCTTGGGAGGCTTTGATGGCGGTCGGATTTCTGAATGAGATGCGGGCAGTACCCGATCATCGCGTGGCTGGGATGGTGACGTTTCCGCTGGACGAGATCCTGCTGGCGACGCTTGTCAGTGTGGTCTGCGGCGCTGATGATTGGGAGCGCGTTGAAGATTATGCTAGCGAAAGCTTGGATTGGCTGCGTCGTTATTTGCCGTTTGCGCAGGGCGTACCGAGCGCGCAGACGTTTCGCAAAGTGTTCCGCCTGATCGACCCTGTCGCGCTTGAGCGTGGCTTTGCGTCCTGGGCGGCGTCTCTGCACACGGCCAGGCAAACCGAGCCTGACGCGTCGCCAGAGATCATTGCGATCGACGGCAAGACCGTGCGCGGATCGAAAGCAGCGCCCGATGGGACCGGCGCACTCCATTTGGTCTCGGCCTATGCAAGCGAGGCTGGCTTGGTGCTCGCACAGCGCGCAGTTGACGCCAAATCCAATGAAATCATTGCGATCCCGCAGTTGCTTGAGCTCTTGGCGCTGGACGGGGCGATCGTCTCCATCGACGCAATCGGAACCCAGACCGAGATCGCCAAGGCCATCCGCGCCAAACGGGCAGACTATGTACTGGCCTTGAAAGGCAATCAGACAAGCCTGTGCCAGGATGTCCGCCTTTTCTTCGCCGATCCGGGGCTCACCGCCGACCTTGACGTGCATCTCGAAACCGCGATCGGTCACGGCCGCATCGAGGAGCGTACAGCCCGCGCCGCGTCGGCCGACTGGCTGCGCCAGCGTCATCCTGCATGGCCAGATCTCACCTCTATCCTCGAGATCACCGCCCGCCGCACCGACAAAAAAACCGGCCGGACCAGCTCTGAAACCCGGCTCTACATCTCCTCGAGGGCCCCCGATCCGGCGCTTCTGCTCACGGCCGTGCGCGCCCATTGGAGTATCGAGAACAACCTCCATTGGGTGTTGGACGTCACCTTCGACGAAGACCGCTGCCGCACTCGAAAAGACCATTCGGCCAGAGGGTTGGCGCTGATCCGAAAAGCCGCCCTCAACCTCCTGAAGCGAGAACCCACAAAGCTATCAATCGGCCGCAAACGCGCGAAAGCCTGCATGAACCCCGAATTTCGAGCCGCCGTTATGGCAGGTTAACGATTTAGGATTTGGCCCTGAGTGAAAGGCCCGCTCAAACCGCTCAATTCGCCAGCTTAGCCGCGCCATGAACCGCCTGTGTGGGCGGTTCCTCCTGTGCAAGAAGAATTGTTGTCGACTTTGGTATGGCGGGAACGGATGTTCTCCTGCACGCCTCATTTCAGCTTCGGTGTAAAATCTGAGATGTCGGCCAAGTATAGACGAGCTCGACGTTCCCGCTCTTGCGATGCTTCGAATTCCGGGCCAGTGACCTGAAACCTCCCCTTTTCAACCCGCATATTTCGCGGGGGAATCACCGTCCATCGCGTTTTCAGAGCGAACCGTGTTGAGCCATCATTGGGCCGCTGCGCTTCGCTCCAACAAAAGGCCGATAACAAAAAGCCCGACCGAAGGGCCTCCTACACCCACATAAACATAAGGCGCCGCTGGAAAAGATGGCGGTGCTGTCGAGGCAGTATCCCCGTTACGGCTATCGCCGGATCGCGATTTTCCTTGGTCGCGATGGCCATGCGATGAGCTTCGGTCGCGCGCATCGCTTGTGGCGCAAGGCCGGGCAGTGCGCGGCGCGACAGGATGCTGGCCGGGGGTAACGCGCGGAAACGGGAGGAAACGACTGGAAATTGCCGGCACTTGATCGCGAATGGCCATCGCCAGCCCCGGTGACGCGGGGCCTATAGGCAGGCTTTTCCCCTACAAAGCGTAGTGCGCGGCCCGGTTCAGCGCCCCGATGGCGAGAAAAGGATCGATAGCGGCGATTCCGGTCTCCACGCTTGAGACAGACCAGCCCAGGGGCGCCGCCGATGACGATAGACCTGAACCGCTTGCTCAAACCCGAAGACGCCGCGGCCTTCCTGGGGCTTCAGCCCTGCACGCTCGCCGCCTGGCGCGAACATGGATCGATGCCGACCCTCGCCTTCTTCAAGATCGGCAAAGCCGTTCGCTATCGTTATGGCGACATCCCGGCGTTTATCGAAACGCGCAAAGCGACGAGCACGCTCGCGGCGCGGGCGCTTAATGTCTCAAACCCAGCCACACCGAGCCGAGAACAGGGAGACAGGTTGCTCTCCACGAGCGCGCCCCGCGGTCGTAGGCCCAAGCGGATTACCAATCCCGAACGCAAGGACGACGGGCCGACCCTGTTCTGAGCTAGGCTTTGGGAGCGAGCATCGATTTGGGCCCACGAGCACCGACCCAACCCGACCAAATTTGCTGGCCCCATGCTGGCCCGCTCACAAACCACACCCCACAAAAGCGACGGAAAACCCAGTAAGCTCTTGAAAAAAATGGTGGGCGCGACAGGGATTGAACCTGTGACCCCTACGATGTCAACGTAGTGCTCTCCCGCTGAGCTACGCGCCCGAACCAATCCTAATGCATTGAGATCGCTGGTTTTTTTGGCATCCTTTCGGCGACGACTTAGGGGTCCGAACAGCCAACCCCGATAGAACCCCGATACCGAATTGTGAATGAGAGCGCAAGGCATCCATTTCGCCGCGAAAAGCGAGGTGCTCTCCCGTGGGACGAAAAATGAACCGTCGAAGAACGGATTTGGGCGGATTTCACCGGACCAAAGCCGACCAAGGTTGTGGATAACTTGCTGCCCCAAACCAAGTCACCTCTGCCACGGCGCTGTCGGCAATCGCCATCCAAACTGCAGCGCCAGCACCCGAAAGCCAAAGCAAAGCACCCCGCCCGCGATGGCGACAGGCACGGCAGGAAGCGAGAGGGCTGCGCCGAGGGCGACGACGCCGGCGCCGGCCAGCGCCGCGAGCGCGTAAATCTCGGTGGGTTTGAGCACATCCGGCGCCTGCGCCAGCAAGACATCGCGAGCGATCCCGCCGCCAATGCCGGTCAACATGCCGAGGAGCGCGGCCATCAACGGATCGAGCCCGAAGGCCAGCGCCTTCTGAGCCCCGGCTGCGGCGAAAAACGCCAAACCGGCCGCATCCAACAAGCGCAGCGGCCCAATCGCCCGCCCCATTGCCGCCCCACCCCAAAACGCAATCACGCCAGCCAGCGTCGAAACGCCGACATAGGCCCAGCTGGTTAACGCTGCGGGCGGCACAGCGCGGATCAGAAGGTCGCGTGCATTCCCGCCAAAGCACGAGGCCACAAACGCCACCGCCAGCACGCCAAAAAGATCAAGCCCGCGGCGCGCCGCCATGAGCGCGCCCAACACCGCAAAAGCAAACGTACCGGCGATGTCAAGGGCCATGACCATCAACCGCACGGCTTCACCATTGAGTGCGAAGTCAAACATCCTGAGCGCTCACTGCGTTGCGCCAAAGGCGTAGGCGTCCATGCGCAAAACGCCATAGGTCGTGCTTTTGTGGAGATGCTCAGCACGGGCGCCGCCACCGGCGCCGAGCGCAACAAAAAGCGGGAGAAGATGTTCTTCTGTGGGATGATTTTTAAGCGCAAACGGCGCGTCCGCGCGATGACTGATCAAACGTTCAACGTCAACACGCTGCAAGGCTTCATCGATCCAATCCGCAAACCTTGTCACCCAATCGGGTTCCGGCGCGTGCATGGCGTTCCGGAATCGGAGAAATTCCGAAAGATCGTGCGTGAACGAGCCGGAGCCGATGATCAGCACGCCCTCCGTGCGCAGCGCAGTCAAGGCAGCGCCGATCTTGATAGGATGCGCCGGCGCCGATCTGGGCGAGGCAAAGCTCGATTGGCTCGCCGTTGTCCACGCCAATACCGATCAGCCGCACGCCCATGTGATGTTGCGCGGCCGGCGCGCCGATGGGCGTGATCTCGTGATCCCCCGCGCTTATGTGAGTTACGGCTTGCGTGGCCGGGCGCAAGACGTGGCGCAGGAGGTGCTTGGCGAGGCCTCGCGCGACGCCGGGGAAAAACGCCTGGCGTGCGAAACGGAGGCGGATCGCTTCACTGCACTTGATCGCGAACTGGAGCGGCATGTGGATGAGAAGGGCCTTATCGCGCGGCGCGGCGATCTGGCGCGCAGCGACGCCTATGGCTGCCTGATGCGCCGCCGCCTCGCGCATCTGGAGCGGCTGCGCCTGGCCGAGCGTGGGCGCGGCGGCTGGCGGATGGCGGAGCGCTGGCAGGCGCGGCTCAGCGCAATCGAGGC
>JBILVS010000074.1:0-13679 GCA_044370335.1 Caulobacterales bacterium | reverse complement strand
GATCCGACCTGCAGCGGCGGATGACGCGTCCGACTTGGCTGAGTTCTGGCGCGAGCGGTTCGTGGGGACCTTCGAGGCGCTCTATCCGCCGGAAGATCTGGCGGCGTTCTTGGCGGAGGCCTATGCCCCGGACAGGATTGCAGCGGAGATCGCCGACCCTGGATTTCGGCATCACCTTGCATGGCGCGAGGGGGTGTTGGCGGGGGCGCTGAAGACCGGTCGGGTGGGCCTCCCGCTGCCGGATCCGTCCGGGTTTTGGGAGATCCATCGGCTTTATCTGCATCCGGAAGCCTTCGGGACAGGTCTTGGCGATGCGTTCATCGCGATCGCACGGGAAGAAGCCCGGGCTTCGGACGCTTGCGGGCTGGTCCTGGGCGTTTACGGCGAAAACCACCGCGCGCAGCGATTTTACGCCAAGCATGGGTTTGTGCGGATCGGGGGCTACCAGTTCCCGGTCGGCAAAACGCTGGACGATGAATGGATCATGCGGGCGCCGCTTTAGCGGCGCAGCCTCGCGGGCCGCGCAAGGCCCTGGCCATTCGGCTGGAGACCCCTGGCGTTGCGGCGGCTTTGGCTGAGTTGGGTGCGGACCAGGGGCGGCGGGGTGTAAACACCCACCGCGTCCCGTCTTGCGATGGCCAACGCTTGTGCAATCTGAGCGCCGGTTCTGTCTGTCCAATTGTTGCGGCCGGGCAGCTCCGCTTGCAGGCCCTCGCTGGGCCGGGGAGCGCCTGTTTTCTTTGGCAAGGTCTGGGTAACCAAATCAGCCGCTTTTGAGAATCACCGATTCGCAAGGGGCGACTGATGACGGCGAACGACGCGTTGGCGTCTTATCTCGGACCTGATTTGTTTTGCCGCCTGGGGTGGGACCGGCTGTCGTTGGATCAGCGGGACGCCATCCTCAGCGTGTTTCGTTCCGGGCTCAACGCGGGCGCGGCGAGCGGGGCTGTGGTCACCATCGAAGAGCTGATGATCGATGGCCGCGTGGTCGTTTGCGACGACGGGTCAACCTGGGAAACCTGCCCCACTGGCGCTGAAACCATTGAGGAATGGGGCGAAGGCGCCCTCGTCGCCGTTCACCGCGGCATGCTCTACAAGCTCGACGAGTGGGAAGCCGTAGAAGTCGACCCACTTCGGCTTTAGTCGATTTTCGGATGGACAAGGAGCCGGCGCCTCTGACAGGGGCCCGGCGGTGAAAGGTCGGGCCATGTCGTTCCGGATGCAGATCAATGCGCCAGCGTCCCGCCGTCTTAAAGGCGGCAGCAAGGTTTATGGCGTCACTGCGCGAGGGCGATCGGCATGACACGCTGATCTTTCATCCGCGATCGGATTGTCGGTTTCCGAATTGTTCGCCCTCCCGAGCCAGGCTCGCGGAGGGTTTTTTATTGGGGTTTCCCATGACGTACGATGTGATCAGAGCGCACAGGCGCGAGATCAAGGCCTGGATCAGCGGCGTGCCGGTGGAGGAGGACGCGATCCTGCAGCTGCGCAATATCGCCGTGTTGGACATCGTCTACCCGCTCGTGGCGGTGATGCCGGACGTGCATCTCGGCAAAGGCGCGACGGTGGGTTCGGTGATCCCGACCCGGGGCGCGATCATCCCTGCGGCGGTGGGGGCGGATATCGGCTGCGGAATGATCGCCCAGGAAACCAGCCTGAAAGCCAGCGATTTGCCGGACAGCCTGGCGCCCCTGCGCGCAGAGTTGGAGCGCGAGATCCCTGTGGGCAACGGGCCTGGCGGCGACTGGAAGTCGGAGCGGCGACCAGGGCGGGTCGACACGCGTCTGCGCGACGGCGCGCTGGCGCAGCGGCTCGATGCGATCCTGGCCAAGCACCCCAAGCTGCGGGGGGACAAGCTCGCCAACCAAATGGGGATGCTTGGTGGGGGCAACCACTTTGTGGAAGTGCGCCTCGACGAGCGGGACCATGTGTGGGTGATGGTGCACTCGGGGTCCCGGGGGATCGGCAAGATCATGGGCAACTCCTTCATCGAGCGGGCCCGCGAGGGGGCGGTGAAGAAGGGGTTGAAGCTGCCTGATCGCGACCTCGCCTGTTTCTGCGAAGGAGTGGATCCGGAGTTCGACGATTATGTCGAAGCGGTCCACTGGGCGCAGGATTATGCCCGGGCGAACCGCGCCACGATGATGGAGTCTGTACTGGAAGCCCTGCGAGGCGCCCTGCCGCCCTTCACCCTGGGCCGGCACGCGGTCAACGGCCACCACAATTCCGTGGAAAAGCAGACCCATTTCGGCGAAGCGGTGTGGGTGACGCGCAAGGGCGCGCGGTCTTTCATTGTGCGCGGCAAGGGCAACGCGGATGCGCTCTGCTCCTGCTCGCATGGGGCGGGGCGGGCGATGAGCCTAACCGAGGCCAAGCGGCGCTTCACGCTGGACGAGCACATCGCGGCGACCGCTGGAGTGGAGTGCCGCAAGGACGCAGGCGTCATCGACGAAACGCCGATGGCCTAGAAGGACATCGACGCGGTGATGGCGGCGCAGACGGACCTTGTGGAGGTGGTGCAAACGCTGCGCCAGGTGGTGTGCGTCAAGGGCTGAGCCAAGGCCACACGAAAGGGGCGCAAGGGTGATCCTTGCGCCCCTTTTTGGCGTCCGGCTCGGCGGTCAGGGATCAGCCTGCGGCCATCGCTTTATCGAGATTGGCCTGCACCGCGTCGAGGAAGCCCTCGGTGGTGAGCCAGCTTTGGGTGTCGCCCACGAGCAGCGCCAAGTCCTTGGTCATCTGGCCGCTTTCGACGGTGGCGACGGTGACGGTCTCCAGGGTCTGGGCGAACTTGGCCAGCTTGTCGTTGTTGTCGAGCTTGGCGCGATGGGACAGGCCACGGGTCCAGGCGAAGATCGAGGCTACGGAGTTGGTGGAGGTGGGCTCGCCCTTCTGGTGCTGACGGAAGTGGCGGGTCACGGTGCCGTGGGCGGCTTCCGATTCCATGGTCTTGCCGTCGGGCGTCAGCAGCACCGAGGTCATCAGCCCGAGGGAGCCGAAGCCTTGGGCCACTTGGTCGGACTGGACATCGCCATCGTAGTTTTTGCAGGCCCAGATGAAGGCGCCGGACCACTTCAGGGCCGACGCCACCATGTCGTCGATCAGGCGGTGTTCGTAGGTGATCTTCGCTTCGGCGAACTTGTCCTTGAACTCTGTCTCATAAATCTCTTCGAAGATGTCCTTGAAGCGACCATCATAGGCCTTGAGGATCGTGTTTTTCGTCGAGAGATAAACCGGCCAGCCCTTCATCAGGCCGTAGTTCATGGACGAACGGGCGAACTCGCGGATGCTCTCGTCGAGGTTATACATCGCCAGGGTTACCCCTGAGCCCGGCGCTTTGAACACTTCCCGCTCGATGACTTGGCCGTCTTCGCCGACGAACTTCAAGGTGAGCGTGCCCTTGCCGGGGAACTTGAAATCGGTGGCGCGGTATTGGTCGCCGAAGGCGTGACGGCCTACGACGATGGGCTGGGTCCAGCCCGGGATCAGGCGCGGCACGTTCTTGCAGATAATGGGCTCGCGGAAAATCACCCCGCCAAGGATGTTGCGGATGGTGCCGTTCGGGCTTTTCCACATTTCCTTGAGCTTGAATTCCTTCACCCGGGCCTCGTCCGGGGTGATCGTGGCGCACTTGATGCCCACGCCGCAGGCCTTGATGGCGTGGGCGGCGTCCACCGTGATCTGATCGTTGGTGGCGTCCCGGCTTTCGACGCCGAGGTCGTATTCCTGCAGGTTCACGTCGAGATAGGGGTGGATCAACTTATCCTTGATGAGGGCCCAGATGATGCGGGTCATCTCATCGCCGTCCATGTCGACAATTGGGTTATCTACTTTGATTTTGGCCATCGCCGGGACATCCCTTGCTCGGTGTAATCTGTGCGGATGGCGCTGCTTATCAGCCTTTCGGCCGGGCGCAAGCCGCTGGTTGGGCGGGCCGCAGAGTTAAGGCGCGACGGGGGGGATCGGGCCGTCGATCAGGACCTGGCGGCCATCGGGAGAGAGGCCGCCTTGGACGCCGAACACCGATGCCAACACCTCCGGGGTCAAGGCCTCGGGGGGCGCTGCATCGGCGACAAGGCGGCCCTCGTGGAGCACTGCGACCCGGGTCGCAAAGCGGGCGGCAAGGGACAAATCATGCACTGCGGCAAGAACGGCCGCGCCATTGGCGGCGCGGTCAGCGAGGATCTGCATCACGGCCAGGGCGTGGCGGGGATCGAGGGCTGCGGTTGGTTCGTCGGCGATCAGGCCCGTGGTCTCCGCCGCCAGGGTCCGGGCGAGATGGGCGCGGGCGAGTTCGCCGCCGGAGAGCGTTCGGGCGCTGCGGCGGCGGAGGGGCTCAAGCGCGCAGGCATCGATGGCGCGGTCGATGGCGGGTTCGTTCGGCGGCAGCGCGTGGCGGCCGAGGCGCACCAAGGCTTCCACACTGATCGCCCAGGCCAGAGGCCGACTTTGGGGGAGATAGGCGAGCTTCCGGGCGCGCTTGGCGGGGGCGAGGCGGTGGGCGGGGGCGTCGCCGATCAGCGCTTCGCCGACGATGGGGGCCAAGAGCCCGGCGGCGAGGCGGATCAGGGTGGATTTTCCGGCGCCGTTGGGGCCGACCAGGGCGATGAACTCGCCTGGGCGAGCGGCAAGGGACACCTCCCTCAGGACCGGGCTGCCATCGAGGGCGGCGCTGACGTTGCGGAGAGCGAAGGCGGGCTCAGAAGCCATGACGCTCTCCCCGCAGGGCCAAGGCCAAAAATGCGGGCGCGCCCAGGAGCGCCGCCACAACGCCCAGCTTCAATTCCGCTTCGCCGGGGGCCAAGCGGATCGCGGTGTCGGCCAGCACCAGAAGCAGACCGGCCAAGAGGCTCGCGGGCCACAAGGAGCGAGCCGGATCATGGCCGACAAGGCCGCGCACCAGATGCGGCGCGACCAGGCCGACAAAGCCCACGATCCCCGCCAAGGCGACGGCGGCGCCAGTGGCCAGGCCTGCCCCGACGATGATCAGGAGCCGGGTCCGGGGAACCGAGGCGCCGACGCTGAGGGCGGCTTCTTCGCCCAAGGTGAGGGCGGAAAGGCCCTTGGCGGCGGCGGCAATGAGCAGCCCGCCGATGGCCATCAGCGGCGTTGCGACGGCGAGGTCGGCGAGACTGCGGTTCGCGGCGGAGCCGAGCATCCAATTAATCAGCTCCGCGACCGTGAAGGGGTTGGGCGCGAGATTCATGATCAAAGCGAGGAGCGCGCCGCCGAAGCTTGAGACCCCGACGCCCACGAGGATCAGCCCGGTGGTGGAGACGCCGCGGGAGGCGGCGATCGCCAAGAGGCTCACCGCCAAAGCGGCGCCTGCGACGGCGGCTGTGGCGACCGCCAAGGGCGTCGCTCCGAAGAGCCCAAAGGCGATCGTGCCCGCAGCGCCCAGAGCGGCGAGAGAAGACACGCCCAGGACCCCCGGCTCAGCCAGCGGATTGCGGAGCAGCCCCTGCAGCGCGGCGCCGGACAAACCTAAAGCGGCGCCGACGACAAAGGCCGTCAGCGCCCGAGGGAGGCGGATCTCGAGCACGATGATCTGCGCCTCGGCGCTACCCGCTCCGACGAGCGCGGCAAGAGCGTCGCCGGGCGCCAGGGGCGTGGGACCAATCAAGGCGGCGCCAGCGAGCGCCAAAAGGCTCGCCACGGTCAGAAGCAGGGCGACGCCGGCGCTTTTCATGGCCCTTGCCCTGCCCGCAGCGCGTCGGCGGCGTCGGCGACGAACCAGCCGCCACAGGAGACTTGGGCGGCGTCGAGGGCGATGACGGGACGGGTGCGGAGCAGGTTGGTGATGAGGGGGTGTTGGGCCTCCGACCAGGTGTTGAGGCCGCCGAAGGCCGAGCCGTAGAAGGCGGTGACGACGACGTCGGGCGGATCGGCCGCGATGGCTTCCAGGGGCAGATCAGGCCAGCCGGGGCCGGCGACGGCGTTCCGATAGCCCGCGGCTGCGAACACCTGATCGATAAGCGTGCCCTGGCCCGCCGTGGCGCCGCCGGGGGTGACATAGAGCGCGCTAAGGTCTGAGGGCGCGGATGGGGTGGCAAGCCTGCGTCGAAGGTCCGCCGCCAAGGCCTCGCCGCGGGCCGGCTGACCCAAAGCGGCGCCGGCGGCGGCGGTCGTCTGGGCGATGCCTTCGAAGGTTTCAGCGAAGCCTAACTCCAAAACCGGGACGCCGAGGCGATGGAGTTGGTCGCCCATGGCCAGCCCGCCGCCATAAGTGCGGACGACGAGATCAGGCTTCAGCGCCAAGACCTCTTCAAGGTTTGGCGCGACTTGGGGTAGGCCCGCTGCGGCTTCGCGGAAATAGGCGTAGTCGTCCTCTGCGTGGGGCGAGAGGGCGGCAATCTGGTCTCGATCAGCCAGGCCCAGAACAAACTGGTCCGCGCAATAATCGAGGCTGACGATCCGCTCTGGGACCTTGGGCGCTGTCGGCGCGGGGGGAGGGGGGCTCGCCGCTGCGCCGCAAGACGCAACCAGAAGGGCGAGGACGAGCGCCCTCACAGCCGAACCCTGAGGCCCGCGAAGGCCGAGCGGCCGGGCGTGCCATAGCCCAAGACATCCTGATAGGCCTCATCGGTGAGGTTCTCGACCCGGCCATAGACCTCCAGGCGCGGGCTCAAGGCATAACGGGCGGCGAGATCGGCGCGGGTCCATCCGTCCAGCACGCCGGAGGGGTTGGCCGGGAACGGGATGGCGGGTTCCTCGCCGTTGTGGCGGACGCTGAGGGTCAGACCCAGAGTTGGCGTCGCCTGCCAATCGATTTGGGCAAAGGCTGCGTGTTCGGGAATTTGCAGAAGCCGCGCGCCCGCGCCGTTCTCGGCTTCGGTTAAGGTATAGGAGAGCGCGGCCTGCAGCGTCGGGCTCAGGCGCAAGCGGACCTGCGCCTCTAAGCCCCGGCTGTCGACCTGGGCGAGGTTCTCATAGCGGGAGGCGAGAAAGTCGAAATCAATCTGATCGGTGACGCTGAGATCGAACACGCCGAGTTCATAAGTCAAGCGACCGTCCAGCAGCGTGCCGAAAACGGCGGCGTCCCAGCCTTCACCCTTTTCGGGGCGGAGGCTTAGGTTTGGCGGCAGGGCCCCGAAGGAGGAGGTCAGCTGAAACACGCTCGGCGCCTTGAAGCCTTGACCGAAGCTGGCGCGGAGGCCGAACGCCTCAAACGGGGCGTAGCGGACGCCGAGGCGGCCGGTGGTCACGCCGCCGAATTGAGAATGGTCGTCGTGGCGGACGCCGGCGCTGAGCGTCAGATCGGCGACGGGCGTCACTTGCGCGGTGGCGAAGACGCCGTCGATGCGCGTGCCGGGAGCGTTTTGGATCGCCTGCTCTTCGCGGTCGGCGCCGACCACGAGGTCGAGCCGGTCTGTCGCGCGCCAGTCCGCCTGGAGCCGGATCAGGTCGCGTTCGCCAGCGGTGGCGAAGGGGCCGAAGACCGGATCGATGGAGGTGCGGTCGATGGTGGCGCGGGCGATGAGGGCGGTGGCGTTGACGCGGCCGTCGCCAGGGCGCCAGCGGGCTTGGCCGCCGTAGGTCTCGCTGGTGGTTTCATCCCGCTGGCCGCCGTCGCGGACGCCGGTGACGAGGCCGAACTGGTCGAACTCAGTGGCGGCTTCGTTGCGGCGCCCGAAGGCTTCCACACGCAGGCTCGGGATGGGCTGCCAGCCAAAGCGGCCGCCGACGCTGAGGCCGTCGTAGCCGTCGGATTCGGTCGCGCCGTCGCGTTCATCCGCTTTGGAGATCCCGTCGACGCCGATGCCGCTCGCGTCCAGGCGAAGGTCGAACCGCTCCGTGCCGTAGCCGAGACCGGCGCCGGCGCGAACGAGGCCGAACGATCCACCTTCAAGAAAGCCGCGGGCGGAGAGGCCGGGATCGGGGCGGCGGGTGGCGACGGCGACAACCCCGCCCAAGGCGGAGGAGCCCCACAGGGTTGATTGCGGGCCGCGCAGGACCGCGATGTCGCTGATTTCGGCGGCGTCGAGAAAGGCCGGGTTATAGGCCCCGTCCGGGGAGGAGGCGTCCCCCACCGGGACGCCGTCGATGAGGACCAGCGTCTGGCTCGCGCTCAAGCCGCGGAGGCGGATCGAAGCGACGCCGCCGAAGCCGCCGTTTTGGGTCACCGTGACGCCAGGGAGGGTGGCGAGGACTTCGGTGGCGAAGACGGTCTGGCGACGGTTGAGGTCATCTTCTGTCACAGTCGAGAGCGCGGCGGTCTGAGCCTGGGGCGGCACGGGCGTGCGGCTTGCGGTGACGAGGATGGGGTCTTGCGCCCAGGCGGGCATGGCGAACGCGGCGGCGAAGGCCACCGCGAGAGAGGTAAGGGAAGAGACCTTGAAGGTCATGGCGGACATCTCCAATGGTCCGCCTCCAGACCATCCGGAGGCGGTGGACATGTCGCTTCAGAAGGGAAAAGACCCTTTCGCCCTCGGCTGGCCCTGGCCGCGGCGGAGCGACGGCGAACGGCAGGTCTCCCGGCTCGCGGATCGACGCGCTCTCCCGGCCTTCCCGCCCTCCGCAACCGGGAGGGCAGTGGCGCGCGGGGGGAGGTCGCTCCCCGCTTACGGTTGCAGGCACAGCCGCGGTTTCACACCGCGTTCCCTTTTCACCCTAGGTCGTGACCCAAGGCACCGTTCACACCGTGATCGCTAGCGCAGGCCTAAGGGGCTGTCGAGGACCAAGGTCGCGGCCTGATCGTCGCAGGGTCAGGCGGTGAGCGCTTCCACGCCGGGAAGGGGTTTGCCCTCCATCCATTCCAGGAAAGCGCCGCCGGCGGTGGAGACGAAGGTGAAGTCGTCATAGACCCGGGCGTGGTTGAGGGCCGCCACGGTATCGCCGCCGCCGGCCACCGCGATCAGCTTGCCGTTCTTGGCGCGCGCCGCCGCGTGACGGGCAGCGGCCACGGTGCCGTGGTCAAACGGCGGGGTTTCAAACACCCCCAGAGGCCCGTTCCAGATCAGGGTGTTGCACTCGTCCATGGCGCGGGTGAGCCGGGCGATGGTCTCAGGGCCCGCATCGAGGATGCGCTCGTCGTCGTCCACTTCGCCCAGGCCCCGGACGAAGGCTGCGGCGCGGGCGTCGAGCTTTTCGGCGACAATTGTGTCGATGGGCAGGAGCAGTTCGCACTTATGGCGGCCGGCCAGCTTGATGATCTCGCGGGCGGTGTCGGCGAGGTCTTTTTCGCAATAGGAGGCGCCCACTTCCCAGCCTTGGGCGTGCAGGAAGGTGTTGGCCATGCCGCCGCCGATGGCGAGCTTATCAAGCTTGGTCACCAGATTGCGGAGCAGGTCGATCTTGGTCGAGACCTTTGAGCCGCCGACAATGCCCAAAACGGGCCGCCGGGGATTGCCGAGGGCGCTGTCGAGGGCGTCGAGTTCGGCCTCCATGCTTTTGCCGGCGTAAGAAGGCAGGGCGCGGGCGAGGCCTTCAGTGGAGGCGTGGGCCCGGTGGGCTGCGGAGAAGGCGTCGTTGACGTAGAAATCGCCGAGCTTGGCCATGTCGGCGGCGAGGGTTGGGGCGTTGGCTTCTTCGCCGGCATGGAAGCGGGTGTTTTCAAGCAGGATCACCCCGCCCGTAGGGAGCTCCGCGATGGCCTTCGCCGTCGCTTCGCCGACACAGTCTTCGGCGAAGGCCACTGGCGCCCCGACCAAAGCCGCAAGCGGCGTCACCACCGGCGCGAGGCTCATTGAGGGCACGCGCTTGCCTTTGGGCCGGTCAAAGTGGGCCAGCAGAACCACTTTGCAGCCTTTGGATGTCAGAGCCTTGATCGTCGGCAGGGCCGCCTTCAGCCGGGTGTCGTCGCTGACCGCGCCCTCCGCCATCGGCACGTTGAAGTCGACCCGCACCAGGGCGGTTTTGCCGGCGGGGGCGTCGTCAAGGCGGCGGAAGGCGGGCATGGGGCGGAGCTCCGGTTCAAGCGTTGCGCAGCCTTAAAGCGGGCGAAACGCTGCGAGGCAAGGACAGGCGTTGTTTCAGGTCGCTGCGTCGATCAGAGACCCCAAGCCATAAGCGACGGCGTGGACCCCGGCGATCAGCCCAAGCGCTAAGCCGATCTGCGCAGGCCGCCGCTCCGGGGCGATACGGGGAATGTCTTCCCGCCGGGACCAGCCCCAATGCGCAACGTTGCCTAGCGCGAAAATTCCTGCCCACCACCAAGGCTCCGCCATGGCGCCCGCCACGCCCGACAAAAACACGAAGGCGACCTCCACCGCCGCCACCCGCGTGTTCGGCCGCCGCACCATCACAGGAAGGCCTTCAGCCGCTCGCCCATGATCTCGTTCAAGCGCTCCACCGCGCGTAAAGGCCGGATCAGGACTTTGAAGTCCTGGATCTGGCCGTCCTCGCGGAAGGTGAGCACGTCGCAGCCCTCCGCTGGGCGACCGCCAATGGCGCAGGCGAAGAACAAGACCGCCGTGTCGCCCTCTTCCACAAGGGTGGTGAAGCGGAAGTCTTCCAGCACCTCCATCAGATGGCCAAACAGGAACCGCACGATCTGTTGGCCTTCAAAGGGGGTCATCTTGGTGGGGCTGTGCATGCGGATATCATCCGTCATACAGGCGAGGATGGCGTCGGCGTCTTTGGCCTCCACGGCGGCGTGATAGGCGTCATACCGGGCCATGGGCTCAGATCCCCATGAAGTCGCGCTTGCCGATCTCAAGCCCGTTGTGTCGGAGGATCGCGTAGGCGACGGTGAGGTGGAAATAGAAATTCGGCAGGATAAAGCCCGTCAGATAAGCCCCGCCCGGCAGGGTGGCGGAGCTGTCCGGCCCGGTGCGGAAGGTGATCTCGCGGGGTCCGGCGGCGTCGACGGCGGCGCGGTCCAGGCTCGCGAGATAGGCGATCACCTTGCCGCAGCGCTCCTGCAGTTCCGCGATCGTGGTTTCGGCGTCGGGATGGGAGGGCGGCTCCTGGCCGCTCAAGCGTGCGCCCGCGACCTTGGCGAAGTCGCACGCGATCTGCACCTGGCGGGTGAAGGCGAACATATCGGGGTAAAGCCGCGCGTTCAGAAACGCCGCGGGGTCGATCTTCTTGCCCTCGCAGTGGGCGGCGAGCTTACCGAGCATGGCCTGCATCGCCGTGAGCTGGCGGGAGAAGACGTCGAGAGAGGCTGCGGAGAGGGGCAAAGACATCAAGGCGCTCCAGCTTCATTGCGTGGCGCCCCTCTCCCTGGCGGGAGAGGGGCAAAGGGTGAGGGGAAATAAGAGCCGTTTGGGGCTTCCGGCCCCTCGTCCGGCCCTTCGGGCCACCCTCCTGAAGGGGGAGGGGGCGAACGCCGCCGCCTCAGATCAACTTCGCCAGCGCCACGCTCGTGTCCAGCATCCGGTTCGAGAAGCCCCACTCGTTATCGTACCAAGTCAGGATCGACACGAAATTGCCGTCCATGACTTTGGTCTGATCCATGTGGAAGATCGAGGAGTGGGGGTCGTGGTTGAAGTCGACGGAGACGTTGGGGTGTGTGGTGTAGCCGAGCACGCCCTTCAGCGGGCCATCGGCGGCGGCGCGGATCGCGTCGTTGACGTCCTGCACGCTCGTCGCGCGCTTGGCGAGGAACTTCAGATCCACCACCGACACGTTCGGCGTCGGCACGCGCATCGCGAAGCCGTCGAGCTTGCCCTTCAGTTCCGGCAGCACGAGGCCCACCGCCTTCGCCGCCCCCGTCGAGGTCGGGATCATGCTCAAAGCTGCGGCCCGGGCGCGATAGAGGTCCTTGTGCATCTGATCCAGCGAGGGCTGGTCGTTGGTGTAGCTGTGGATCGTGGTCATCATGCCCTTTTCGATGCCGATGACGTCGTTCAGCACCTTGGCTACCGGCGCGAGGCAGTTCGTCGTGCAGGAGGCGTTGGAGATGACGATGTGGTCCTTGGTCAGTTTGTCGTGGTTCACGCCATAGACGACCGTCAAGTCCGCCCCGTCCGCCGGCGCCGACACGATCACCCGCTTGGCGCCCGCCTGGAGGTGCGCCGCGGCCTTGTCGCGGGCGGTGAAGATGCCGGTGCATTCAAGGGCGATGTCGACGCCCAGATCGCCGTGGGGCAGCTCCGCCGGGCTCTTGATCGCGGTGACGCGGATGCGGTCGCCGTTGACGACGATGAAGTCGCCGTCGACTTTCACTTCTCCGGGGAAACGGCCGTGGACGCTGTCAAAGCGGAGCAGGTGGGCGTTGGTCTCCACGGGCCCCAGATCATTGATCGCCACGATCTCCACGTCCTTGCGGCCGGCCTCGTAAAGCGCCCGCAACACGTTGCGCCCAATCCGGCCAAACCCGTTGATCGCCACCTTCACAGCCATCGCCGCCGCTCCTTTGCTCGCTCGTATCAGGGAATGTTGCGGCGCGATGTAAGGCGCCCGACGCGCGGCGTAAACGCTGCGGTTCCTTCTTGGCGAACGCTTTTTGTTTCGGAATGCGTCAGGGTTGGACGGTCAGGCGGTCTCGGGGGAGCTTTTTGTTGATCGTGCCCGCCAAAATCACGAGCACGACCACAATGAACAGAAAGAGGAAAAAAGAGCACCTTTGCGATCGTTCCGAAAACGCTGGCCAGGACATTGAAGCCCAGCAGGCCCAGAAGCCCAGCAGGCCCAGAAGCCCAGTAGGCCCAGAAGCCCAGCAGGCCCAGAACGAGGGCCGCAACGCCTAAGATGATCCCCCTTTTAACATGCCGCCCATGGCCTCGCGCCTCTTTGATGCTGACGGTCAATGTGTGCTTGCGGGCCGGGGGTCCGCAGGCGAGGGCGGCATGGACGGAGCTTAACCTTGGTTCGGACATGGGATTAGGGTTCTGACATGGGATTAGCTGAGCGCTTGCGAGCGGGGCTTTGGACATGGGTGCTGTTTTCATCCGTTATCAGAGCGAGGATCGGGCCATGATTGCGCCTTTGGCGCAGGCGCTGGAACGGGCGGGGCATCAGGCCTTGCGGGACAAGAAGATCGCTGCGGGCGGAACCTGGCATGACGCCATCGCGGGGGCGCTTGATGCGGCCAAGGTCGTGGTCGTCGCCTGGTCCAAGCGCACCGAAGACAGCGGGTCGGCCTCACGGGTCCTGAACGGGGTGGACCAAGCCCAGCGGCTGGGCAAGCCTTTCATCCCGGTGCGGTTGGCGGTCTGCGTGATCCCGATGGGCAATCAACGCCTGCAGGCGGCGAGCCTGACCGGATGGACGGGGCACCCCTCTCATCGGGAGTGGCAGGAGGTGCTGGCGGGGGTTGAAGGAGCGCCGGCAGGGCGTCGGGTCGCGGCTGCGGCCCTCGGCGAGGTCAGTGGCTGGGCTAGGGCCCGCGCTGTAATCGTGCAAGGCCGGACTTTGGCTGGCGCTGGGGCCTATGGCCCTTGGGCTTGCGATCACGGGCGGGGGATTTCTCGCCTACACGTCTTCCCGCAACGCCGCGCCGCCGGCCGTCACAGAGACTGGCGACGTGCCGGAAACCGTGCTTGCAGAGGCGCGGGCGCCGGCCGTTCCAAAACCACCTGCCGTCGCTGCGGCGCCCGCCGCCTCGCCTATCGCGGTGATGTTCGGCGATGAAGAGGGCTTGGTTCAGGCGCCTGCAGGGCGATCTCTTGGTCGAGACTGAGCTGGGGCGTTTGCCGACCTTTTGGAATCGGCCGGAAACGTCGGAAAACGCCCCAGTGTTAATCCTTGACCACGTTGCGACGCTTTTGGCCGAGCCCGTATGGTCGCAACGT
>JBILVS010000212.1:0-3949 GCA_044370335.1 Caulobacterales bacterium | reverse complement strand
TCTCGCCGCGGAGGCGCCCGACCGGTTTATGGTCATCGATGCGACGCAGAGCGCCGATGCGGTGGAGACGGCGGCCAAAGCGGGCCTCAACGCCCGGTTGGGGCTTGCGCTGTGAAAGCGGTCAAAGAGGAGCCTGAGACCGATCAGGAGCCTGGCGCCCTGCACCCACGGCTGCGCCTCGACCTGTTCGGCCACGAGGACGCCGAGGCCGAGCTGGCGGCCGCTTTGAAGGGGTCCCGGCTGCATCACGCCTGGCTCTTGTCGGGCCCCAAAGGCCTGGGCAAGGCGACCCTGGCTTATCGCTTTGCCCGGGCGGCCTTGGGCGCAGCCTTGATAGGCCCCCGGCCCCTTGACGCCGACCCCGAAGACGCGGCTGTCCGCCAGATCGCGGCGCTGTCGCACCCGGACCTTTTCATCCTGCGGCGGGGCGTCAACGACAAGGGCAAGGCCCGCCGCGAGATCACCGCGGAAGAGGCCCGCGCGCTCCCCGGCTTTTTTGCTTTGGCGCCGAGCTTCGGCGGTCGGCGGGTGGCGATCGTTGATTGCGTCGACGATCTCAACCGCCATGCCGCCAATGCGCTCTTGAAGGCGCTGGAGGAGCCCCCCGGCCACACGCTCCTGATCCTGATCGCCCACGCGCCAGGGGGCGCGCTGGCCACGATCCGCTCCCGCTGTCGGCGGCTCCGGCTGTCGCCGCTTGACCCCGAGGCGATGACCGCAGCGGTCGGGCGGCTTTCCGAGGAGCTCGTCGATGCGGGCGTTATGGACCTCGCCGCTGGTCGTCCGGGGCGGGCGCTCGCGCTTCAGGCGGCGAAAGCGGGACCGTTGCGCAGCGAACTTCGCGCCGCGTTGGCGGCGCTCCCGCGGGACAAGGGCAAGGCCCTCAGCGCCGCGCTGATCGAAAAAGGCGGCGGGGGAGGGCGTTTCGAACTGATGATCGACATCATCCAGGATTGGATCGCTCAGGCCCAACGCGCCCGACATCTCGGCGCCCCTGGAGGCGACCAGGGTTTGACCGCAGCCCTTGCGAGCCCTCCCCGCGCTGCGGCTTGGGCCCGCGCCTGGAGTGACCTTGAAGCGCTACGCCAAGAAGCCGACGCCCTCGACATGGACCCGAACCACGCCGCGGCGCGGATCGCGCTGGTCCTTGACCGGGCGAGGGCTTCCCGGCGATGAGGGAGCCATGCTGATCGACAGCCACGTCAATCTCCATGCGGCCGCCTTCGCCGAAGATCTGCCGGAGGTCATGGCCCGGGCGCGCGCTGCCGGCGTGGGCCGAATGATCGCGATCTGCGACCGTTGGGACAACGCGCCGGCCGTCGCCTCCATCGCGGAGGCCTATGCAGGCCTTGGGATGAGCGTCGGGGCCCATCCGCATTACGCCAAGGATCACCAGGAACTGACCGCCGAGCGGCTGATCGCTTTTGCGAAAGATCATCCCGCTGTGTGCGCCATCGGCGAGACGGGCCTTGATCTGCATTACGGCTATAGCCCGCTGGACGATCAGAAGCGGGTGTTATGGGAACACATCAAGGCGGCCAGGTCGCTGGATCTGCCCCTCGTGGTTCATACTCGGGAAGCCGACGTCGAGACGGCGGCCATGCTGCGGCAGGGTATGGAGGAGGGCGCATTCCCGCTGGTCCTGCATTGCTACACCAGCGGGCTTGGCCTGATGCAGGAGGCGCTGAGCTGGGGGGCTTATGTGTCGTTGTCAGGGATCGTGACCTTCAAGAACGCCCATGATGTCCGCGAAGTGGGGGCGCATATTCCGTTGGATCGGCTCATTCTGGAGACCGATTGCCCCTATCTCGCACCGATCCCGCATCGCGGCCGGCGGTGCGAACCGGCCTTCATCGCCGATGTTTACGCCTATACAGCGCAGTGGCGAAACGTGCCGACGGCGGAACTGACAAGCCAGATCGCGGACAACGTATTTCGATTGTTCCCGGCGCTGAAAGACGCGGCGTGAGCGTCCTTGAAATCACCGTGCTGGGCTCCGGCTCCAGCGGGGGAGTGCCCCGCGCGGACGGCGATTGGGGCGCCTGCGATCCGACTGAGCCACGCAACCGCCGGCGCCGGTGCAGTATGCTGCTCCGCTATTGGCAAGGCGAGCAGGGCGCTTCAGCGGAAGCGACCACGGTTCTCATCGACACAAGCCCCGATCTGCGCGAACAGTTGATCGGCGCGGGCGCAAACCGGTTGGACGGCGTCCTTTACACCCACGCCCACGCTGACCAGGCCCACGGCATCGATGACCTGAGGGCCGTGGCGTACCGCATGAGGCGCCGCATCCGGGTTTGGATGGACGCAGCGACCCGCGAGGACATGCTCCCGCGGTTCCGCTACTGTTTTGAGGGCTTTGGCGACTATCCGCCGATTGTGCACCTGCAGGACGAACTGCGCGCATTCGAGCCAGTCATCGTCGACGGCCCCGGCGGCGCTTTGGAGGCGACGCCTTTGCTTCAGGACCATGGCGGCGGCGTTGCGTCCTTAGGCTTCCGCGTTGGGCGGTTCGGCTACAGCAACGATGTCGTCCGGCTGCCGGAGGAGACGCTCGCAGCGCTCGGGGGGCTGGACCTCTGGGTGGCGGACGCGCTGCGAGATCACCCGCATCCAACCCACAGCCATGTGGAACAGACCCTGGGTTGGGCGGAACGGCTGAAGCCCAAGCACACCGTGCTGACCAATCTGCACATTGACCTCGATTACAGGACGCTGGCTTCGCGGCTGCCAGAGGGCGTCGAACCGGCTTATGACGGACAGGTTCTGGTGGTCAGGGACTAGCCTCCCTCGCCATCTTATTTCTCATAATATTGATTATGCGACTGGAGCGTCCATGGCCGACATCGCCGGGCAAGCCCCCCCTACCGAGGGCTCTGAGGCGACGGGAACCCGAGCGGAGGCGGCGATCACAGCCCTCCTCGCTCTGATGGCGCGCCTGCGCGACCCTGAGGGAGGCTGCCCTTGGGACATTGAGCAGACCTTCGCCACCATCGCGCCCTATACGATCGAGGAAGCCTATGAGGTCGCCGACGCGATCCAGCGCGGCGATCTGGCGGGCCTGCGGGAGGAGCTGGGGGATCTCCTCTTTCAGGTCGTGTTCCATAGCCGGATGGCCGAAGAGCACGGCGCGTTTGATTTCGCCGATGTCGCCGCAGACCTCACCGCCAAGATGGTCGCCCGGCATCCCCATGTGTTCGGTGACGCGGGCGCACGTTCCGCCGCGGAGCAGACGCAAGCGTGGGAGGCGCTGAAGGCTGAGGAACGCGCCCGTAAAGCGCAGGGGCGCCCGCAGAGCCTCCTGGACGATGTGCCTCTCGCTCTTCCGGCTCTGACCCGGGCGGAGAAGCTGACCAAGCGCGCGGCGCGCATCGGTTTTGACTGGCCTCACCCGGAGGCGGTTTTGGAGAAGCTCGCCGAAGAGCTCGACGAGGTGGCCGAGGCCCGCCGCATGGGTACGGCGGCCGATGTCGCCGAGGAGATCGGGGACCTGTTGTTCGTGATCGCCAACCTCGCCCGCAAGCTGGAGGTCGATCCCGAAGAAGCCCTCCGTCAGGCCAACATGAAGTTTACCCGCCGCTTCCAGCACATTGAAGCGCGACTCGTTCACAAGCCTGAGGCCAAAGGCGATCTCGAAGCGTTGGAAGCGCTCTGGCTGGAGGCCAAGCGCGCCGAAAAGAGCTGAGGAGCCCCCTACTCCGCCGCGAGCCGATCTGCGCCCGCGGCGTAAGTCTTGAGGGCGTCGACGCGCGACGCGGGCGCTTCGATCTTGAGGTGCAGGAAACCGTCCTCAGCCAGGGTTTCCTGAAGGATCCGACCCATTGCGGCCAAAGTCGCTCGGCGCTTTCCGTCGCTGGGATCGAGGCGAACCGACAGGATCTGCACCGCGCCGTAGGCCGCACGGTCAATCGCGTCGAGAAGGGCTTCGACCCCTTGCCCTGTCATGGCT
>JBILVS010000072.1:0-13784 GCA_044370335.1 Caulobacterales bacterium | reverse complement strand
CCCTCGCCCGCCCGGACGGGGGGCGGATTATCAGTGATGAGCTGCTGTCGGACGCCGATGTCCGGGCGGGCGAGGGCGAGGCGGAATTCACCCGCAGCCCCGGCCCTGCGCCCTCGGGGGGGCGATGCCGGACGGTGGAAGAGGTCGATGGCGGTTGGCTATCGCGGCGGACCTGCTAGGGCCGGATCAGAACGGCCACTGCCCGGCGAGCATGGTGGAAAAAATGTCGCCGAGTTCGGCGACCATGGCGAACATCAGCCGGCCGCCGATATAGGCGACAAAGGCGGAGATCGCCGCGGCAGGGATCGACAGCATCGCCACGAGGCCATCCCTTTGCAGCAAGGCAAGGGCTGTCATCGCCACTGTGATGCCCGGCGGCCAGTTGCCCGCAGGGATCGGCAGCATCAGCACGATCGCCATAATCAGCGTTTGCACCCCCAACAGCACCGTGATCGGCGGGCGGACCATGAAGGTCCAGCGCGGGCGGACAAGCTTCTCGATCCGTTTCACGATCGGGATTGCGCCGCGGATCGCGGCCTGGAGGTGCTCGCGCTTGAATTCCCAGGCGCAGATGCGGCGGGGGAGCCAGACCTGCTGATTGCCGAAAATCAGCTGGAGCGCCGGGGCTACCATGAGCACGCCGAAAATAGTGGAGATGCCGGGAATGTTGGGAATGCACATCGGCAGGGCGAGCAGCAGCAAGAGCAAGCCGAAGGCGCGATTCTCCAGCCGGTCCAGAAGCTCACGCACCGAAACGGTTTCGTTTGGAAAAGCCTCAAACAGCTCTTCCAGCAGACTCGATACAGATTGCGGCCCCGAGCGCACTGGCACAGGCAGCGCCGCAGAGGCGTCGTCCATGAGGCTCAAGTAGGCGGCGCAGGTGATCCGCGCAATGCGCGCTTTTGCGATATCGCGTCTTTGGCTGCGTCGTTTTGTTCAGGCTTGGGCAACCGAATCTCTTGAACGACCGATGATGATGGTTTTCGCCGCTCGGCCTCCCGTCCTGACTGCGCTTGCGATTGCGACAGCCCTCGGCGGGTGTGCAGCGGCGCCGCCGCAGGAGCTTGCGGGGCTTTGGGCGCGGGGCGAGGGGGGCTGCCAGATCGAAACCGGCGTCGTGTTTGAGCGCGACGCGGTGCGGTTTGTGGCGGGGGGCGCCTCAGAGGTTG
This sequence comes from Caulobacterales bacterium, assembly GCA_044370335.1. GTDB lineage: Bacteria > Pseudomonadota > Alphaproteobacteria > Caulobacterales > Aquidulcibacteraceae > REEB509. The sequence goes on along the minus strand of JBILVS010000072.1, from coordinate 12,615 downwards.
TGTTGCGCGATCCGGAATACACGGTCGCGGCGGTGGGGGAGGACCTGCACGTCACGATTCGATACGCCCTTGCCCCCGGTTTGTTTGGGCCTCAGCAGGCGGCGGAGGTGGACCTGGTGCGGCGGTCGGACGGCTGGCTCGCGGTGACGGCCCATCGCACCGCGGACGGGCGGCGCGGCTATGCGCGGTTGCGCAGCCCGGAGGCGGATCCGCTCTATGCGCTTTTGCACACGCGGCGGTGCGGAAGCGGAGCCTGGATTGAGGATTTGCGCGGTCGTCCAGGCGGCGGCGCACAAGAAAGCGCCGTCGGGGGGGAACCCGACGGCGCAGGGGCTGGGACAGAGAGCGGAGCGGGGCGACCGTCTCCGCAGGCTGTGGTGGATCAGCTGCGCGGACGCGCGGCCGAATTGCAGGACTCGAGCTGGCTTGAGGTGAACACCACATCGCCCGCGGCATAGGCGGTCAGCGTGCCGGCCTCCCGGGCCAGCTGACGGCAGGCGCGGACATTGGCGGTCTGAGTGGAGCCCGTCTGGCAGGTGTCGCCTTCGCAGTTCCAAACGATGCTGCCGGTGATGATGCGGGCGGCTTCCGCAAAGGGGGTGGCGACCGTCGCCACCGTCACACCCGCCGCGCGTTGCGCCACGGCCGGCGCCACAGCGAAACCCACAGCGGCGAACGCTAGACCCGCCAGCGCAAGAACCAATCCACGATGCATGTCACCCTCCGGAGATCATAAGCGTTGCGCGTCTCAGAAACGCCAATCCGTGACGCCTGTGTCACCGTAATCAAAAATTTTGACGACATACAAGTGAAAAATGAATGCATCACAGATCATTTATAAATCACTGTTCGGTGAGCGGTCATCGACGGGTTGTGGCGCTGTGGCCCGCTGTGATCGCCGCACCGACCGACAAACCCTCGGGGCGGCCCGTATGGAGCGCCTGCCGCGCTTAAAAAAAGGCGTCTAATGCGCCCTTTTGATTGGGCTTTTTAAGTTTCGTGTTTCCTGGTGGGCCTCAAGCTTTGCTCGACTGAAAGGGTGACGGTGCTGACCGATCCCTGGGCCATTGCGTTGTTCGGCGCCGCCATGGGGGCGTCTGTCGCGGGAGCGGCGGCGCTGGCGGCGTCCGGCCTGCGCTCCCCCGCCTGGTGGACCGCGCTGCTGGTGCCGCCGACGGTTTCGGCCCATGCTGTGGACTGGGTGTCATGGCGCACCAGGGGGGTCCGGCACGGGCTGGGACCCATCTTTTTGGCCTCGGTCGTGTCGGCGTTTTGGGGCCTTCGTCCAGGCCTGGTTTGGGAATCGGCCCGCGCCCACTTGGCGCCTATCGGCCCCAGCGGCGGCGCTGGCGGCGCTGACGGGCGTCGCGCTTAGGGGAGGGCTCCGCACCATTTATCAAGTTGAATTGAGCGCGGCTATTATCGCGCCTTGCCTGGCGGGGTCGTGGGCGGTTCGGCTTTGCAGCATGGCGCAGGCGACGGCCAGGAGCCGATCTGGGACGCCGTGTAATGCCCGCCCATGGCTATGTCCGCGGGCGCGTAGCGCGCCGTTGAGGCTTCTCATCGCGGCTGACGCAGAGGCTGGTTTTGGTGGCGGGGGCGGCGCAAGTATTTTAGATGTCGTCTCCACCGTGGAGGTCAGTCCTATGCAGAAGCAGCTTTTGATCGGCCTCGGCGCAGGCGTGTTCGTCCTCCTGGCGGCGTGTTCACAGCCCGCCAGCGCCCCGCAGAGCGCCGAAGACGCCGCGCAGGAGGTGGCGGAGGCCAGCGCGCGGCTCGAAACCGGCCTGTGGCGGACCACGATCACCACCACGGAAATGACCATTCCCGGCGCGCCGGCCGACATGATGAGGTCGTTGATGGCGGAGCCGATGACGGTGGAGGAGTGCCGGACCTCCGATGATCCGGAGGCGGCCACCGAAGCCTGGACGCAGGCGGACGGGGCCTGCCAGCCGGGGCGGTTCGAGGTTTCGGGGGCGCGCTTTGAGGGCGAGCGGACCTGCTCGGAAGAGGGGATGACGATGACCGTCCGCTTCAGCGGAACCATCAGCTCCACCCGGATGGAGGGGGAAACCGAGATGACCGGGCAATCGCCGCTGGGACCTCTGACGCAGCGGGCGACCATCGTATCCGAGCGGGTGGGCGCCTGCCCCGGCTGAGGGGCGGGAAAGCGCGTGTTTCCGTAAGGGCGCCCATGGACGGCGGAGCCCTTGCGTTTATCCTCAGGGGAAAAACCAGCCCCAAGGAAGCGCCCCATGGATTTCGCGATCCCCAAAGACATCGCCGACTATCTCAAGACCCTCGACGCCTTCATCGAGGCTGAGATCGCGCCGTTGCAGGCACAGGACGACAACGAGCGCTTCTTTGACCACCGTCGGGAATGGGCCCGGACGGACTGGGACAATGGCGGTCTGCCGCGCCACGAGTGGGAAGAGCTCCTGAAAGAGGCCAAGCGGCGGGCGGACAAGGCAGGCCACTATCGCTATGCGCTGCCGAAGGAGTTCGGCGGCCAGGACGGGTCCCACCTTGGGATGGCGGTGATCCGGGAGCATCTGGCGAAGAAGGGCCTCGGGCTTTTCAACGATCTTCAGAACGAGCACTCGATCGTCGGCAATCACCCGCAAGTCCTCATGTTCCGGGATTTCGGGACGCCGGCCCAGCAGGATGAGTTCATCAACGGGATGCTGAGCTTCACCCGGCGGGTGAGCTTTGGGTTGACCGAGCCCGATCACGGCTCTGATGCGACCCACATGGAGACCCGCGCCGTCCCACACGAGAGAGACGGCCAGAAAGGCTGGTTGATCAACGGCGAGAAGATGTGGAACACCGGAATGCACGAGGCGACCCACGACATGGTCTTCGCCCGGACCGCTGGCCAAGACGGCGACGCCACGGGCATCAGCTGTTTCCTCGTCGACACCAAGCTGCCGGGGGTGAAGATCGAGGAGTATCTCTGGACCTTCAACATGCCGACGGATCACCCGCGGGTGAGTTTCACCGATGTCTGGGTCCCCGAAAGCGCGCTGTTTGGCCCCTTGGGCGGCGGATTGGCGTTGGCGCAGCACTTTGTGCATGAAAACCGCATCCGGCAGGCGGCGTCGTCGTGTGGGGCGGCGGCCTATTGTGTGCAGGAGAGCGTGAAATACGCCCGGCTGCGGAAGCCCTTCGGGGAGGCTTTGGCGAAGAACCAGGCGATCCAGTTTCCGCTGGTGGAACTCGCCACCCAGATCGAGATGCTGCGGCTTCTGATCTTTAAGACCGCCTGGGAAATGGACCAAATCCCGAAGCCGCAGCACGAAAAGCGGCTCTCGGACAAGGTCTCGATGTGCAATTACTGGGCGAACCGGCTGTGCTGCGAGGCGGCGGACCGGGCGATCCAGGTGCATGGCGGGATCGGCTATTCCCGCCACAAACCTTTCGAGCACATTTACCGCCATCACCGCCGGTATCGGATTACGGAGGGGTCCGAAGAGATCCAGATGCGGAAAGTGGCGGGCTATCTGTTTGGCTACATGGGGCCGCGGAAAGCCGAATTCGCGGCGCTGGACGCCGCCGCGGAAGAGCAAAAAGCCGCACGGAAGGCCACCCGCGCCGGCAAGGGATGACCGTTTTCCGAGTTAGGGCCGCCTTTACAACAGTCTGCTAAGAGGAAGGCCTCGCTAGGAGGAGAAGGCCCCTGTGTCTTCAGAACGCGCTGACATCCTGATCGCCTGCCGCGACAAGCTGCAGTTGGACGCCTTAAAGCAATTGCTGCGGTCGATCAGCCGCGAAACCATGTTCGTGGCGGGGGACGCGGCAAAAGCCCGGGATTTTCTGACCTATGCTGCGCCGAGCACGATTTTCGTGGCTGAGGGGCTGCAGGGGATGGAGGCGTGCGCGTTCATCCGGGCGGTGCGGAAGGAGAAGCGCTTTCAGAGCCGGAAGGCCCACATCATCTACGTGGCGCATGCTGATCTTCACGCGGCGGGCCTGGCGGCTGGGGCGCATGCGGGCTTGGCGCTGCCGATTTCTCTGTCGGCGATGATGCAGGCGATGGCGCGGGTGAAAAGCGACGACCGACCGTTCATCGATCGGGCTGATTATAGTGGGCCGTGTCGGCGGGTGCAGCGGTCCGGGCCGGCGGTGCCAAAGCGGCGCCATGCGGACAAGATTGCGAAGTTCGAAGCGCTGCGGGTGACGCTCGCCACCGCGGCCAAGACGAAAAATCCAGATGTGGCGGCGGCCGCTTCGGCGGAGTTGCTCGCAGCGTGCCAGGATCTAGACGATCCGGTCCTTGTGACGGCCGTGGAAGGCCTGTGCCAGGGGATTGGGGCGGCAGGCTTCATGGACGAGCGGTTGGCGGTGATGGTGGAGGAGTTCGCAACCGCGCTCACCCATCTGCATCGGATCGGGCCGTGCCCGGAGCGAGAAATCCTGCACGCGCTGGTGATGACGCTGTGCGACAAGATCAGGGCGAAGGCCCAGACGCTGGGGGCGGTCAGCGAGCCAGCAGCCGTGCCGCGTGCAGCGCGAAATAACTGACGACCCCATCGGCGCCGGCGCGCCGGAAAGCCATCAAGCTCTCCAGAATGGCCCGGTCTTCATCCAGCCAGCCGTTGGCGCCGGCGGCCTTAATCATTGCGTATTCGCCGGACACCTGGAACGCAAAGGTCGGAAGGCCGAAGGTCGTCTTCACGCGGTGGACGATATCCAGATACGGCATGCCCGGCTTCACCAGGAGCAGGTCTGCGCCTTCCGCCACATCGAGGGCCACTTCCCGCAGGGCTTCGTCGGTATTGGCGGGGTCCATTTGGTAGGTCTTCTTGTCGCCTTTCAGGGCGGCGGAGGAGCCGATGGCCTCACGATAAGGGCCATAAAAGGCCGAGGCGTATTTCGCGGCGTAGGCCATGATCGCGACATCCGGCCATAGGGCGCGTTCCAGCGCCTGGCGGATGCGGCCGACGCGGCCGTCCATCATGTCGGAGGGAGCGACAACGTCGGCGCCTGCGGCGGCAAGCATCAGGGCCTGATCCACCAGCCGGTCGAGGGTTTCATCGTTCAGGACGATCCCTGCGTCGTTGATGACGCCATCGTGACCATGGTCGGTGAAGGGGTCCAAGGCGATGTCCACCATCACGCCCACGTTTGGGGCTGCGGCCTTCATCGCCTTGACTGCGCGGGGCGCCAGGCCTTCGGGGTTGAGGGCCTCGCTGCCTTGGCGGTCCTTCAGGCTCGGGTCGATCTGGGGAAAGACCGCGATCATCGGGATGCCGAGGGCTTGCGCCTCTTGGGCGGTCTCGGCCAATTTCGCCACCGAGAGGCGCGGCGCGCCGGGCATGGCTTTGACCGCGATTTCCGGCTCTGGGCCGTCATGGACGACAACGGCGAAGATCAGATCGTCGGCGCTGATTTTGGTTTCGCGGGTGAGACGGCGGACCCAATCGGCGCGCCGCAGGCGGCGCGGTCGGGCGGCGGGGAAAGAGGGGCCGATGCTCATGGGCGGGTTCCTGCGCGAGGGCCGCGGCGAAGCAGCGCGCGCCCATTGTTTCGGTGTTGAGGCCGAATAGATCGCGCTATACACGCTCACGTCGATGCGTCAAACCGACGTGGGTGCGCAGTTGATAATTATTCGCAAGTTGGGAGCGCCTGTCAAGCGCTCTGGGGTCAGGGACGAGAGTAAACGCGATGCGCGAACAGGACGCCGCCGCTTTTCAAGCCGCTGTCGATAAGGTCCGCCAGGAAGGCCGCTATCGCGTGTTCGCCGATATTCGGCGGGAGCAGGGGCGGTTTCCATATGCGCGGCTGCGGCTGGAGGGCGGGTCTGAACGGCGGATCGTGGTCTGGTGCTCGAACGATTATCTCGGGCAGGGGCAGCATCCGGACGTGCTCGCTGCAGCGCACGCCGCGATCGACGACGTCGGCGCGGGCGCCGGCGGCACGCGGAATATCTCCGGCACCACGAGCTATCACGTGGATCTTGAGCGGGAGCTTTCAGCGCTCCACGGCAAAGAGGCCGCGCTCCTGTTCACCTCGGGCTATGTTTCCAATGACGCGACTTTGGCGACGCTGGGTAAGCTCTTTCCCGATCTCTGGATCTTCTCAGACGAGTTGAACCACGCCTCGATGATTGAGGGCATTCGGCGGTCAAAGGCGCAGGTCCGGATTTTTCGGCACAATGACCTCCAGAGTCTTGAATCGCTGCTCAATGAAGCGCCTGCGGGAGCGCCGAAGCTGATCGCGTTTGAGAGCGTCTATTCGATGGACGGGGACACCGCGCCCATCGGCGATATTTGCGATCTCGCCGAGCAATACGGCGCGATGACTTATCTTGATGAAGTCCATGGCGTCGGGCTTTACGGCGAAGGGGGCGGGGGCGTTGCGGAACGCGACGGCGTGATGCACCGGGTGGACTTCATCGAAGGCACGCTCGCTAAGGCTTTCGGCACGATGGGGGGCTATGTGACGGGGCCGAAGGCCGCCATCGACGCGATCCGCTCTTTTGCGCCAGGCTTCATCTTCACAACTTCGCTTGCGCCTTCGATTGCGGCGGCGGCGCTGGAGAGCGTGCGCTTGGTGCGGGCCTGCCCGCACATGCGGGATCGGCTCAGCGAGCGGGCGGAGCGTCTGAAAGCGCTGCTGAAAGAAGCGGGCCTGCCGGTGATGGAGACCACCACGCACATCGTGCCGGTCATGGTGGGCGAGGCGGCGTTGTGCAAACGGATTTCCGACGCTCTGCTTTACGATCACGGCATTTATGTTCAGCCGATCAACTTCCCGACTGTGCCACGGGGCGCCGAACGGCTGCGGTTTACGCCTTCGCCTTTCCACGACGATGGGTTGATGGCCGCGCTCGTGCAGGCGCTGGTGACGGTCTGGAAGGGATTGGACCTGAAACTCGCAGCCTGAGCATCATCTCAAGCGGAGTATGCGCTGATGGGCGGGGACGGCGACATCCTAATCGAGCAGCGCCGCGTGGGCGCTTATCTGCGGGTGACGGCCGTGTGCGCGACGTCGGGAGTGGAGGTGGTGTTCATAGCGCCGCCGGATGCGGGGCCTGCGCTGATCGATGCGGTGGCGGCGGGGAAATTGACGCACGTCAAAGCCAAGATGCTGGAAGCCGACCGGGCTCAATCAGAGCGATCATCCGTCCCTCGCCGCCCTCGCGGCGTCGTCGCTTGACGGAACCGCGAAGAGGGAGGCGGGATCTGCGCCTGGGTCAGGCGTCCTTGCGGCGCACGCCGCGGCCCAAGCCGATGCGCTTGGCGAACTCGGAGCGTTTGGCGGCGTAGGCCGGCGCCACCATCGGATAATCGGCGGGCAAACCCCAGCGCTTGCGGTACTCATCGGGCGACATGTTGTAGGTTGAGCGAAGATAGCGCTTCAGCATTTTCAGGCGCTTGCCGTCTTCCAAACACACTATGAATTCATTATGCACCGACTTGCCGATCGGCACGGCCGGTTTTGGGCGCTCCTGTACCTTTTCGGTCTCGCCCTTGGTCAAGGATTCGATAGTTTTGTGAACGGAACGGATCAGCTCGGGCAGTTGATCCGGGGTTAGCTTATTGTTCGTTACGAACGAAGCAACTATGTCCGCCGTCATCCGGAGAGGCTCATCTGCACTCAAATCAAGGTCGTTCGGATCGTTGCGCATCATATGCCCTTCCTGAATTTGCGGCGGCCTGCCGTAAGCTTGTCTCTATCGCCTAGCACAGATACGAATGCAACGGCCCAATGCAAAACCTAAAAGCAGTTGAACCAGATCGACGACTTTGCATAAACAGGGGCGCGCGGATCGGCGTCTTTCAGACTTGTAATCCCGTGCAACAACGCCAAAGAAACCGGCCCGGACTGAGGAGCGTCGACGATGCAAGACGGATGGACGGGCGCACAGCCCAATTCGAGCTCTCCTGAGAAACGCCAAGCGGCGTTTTTCGGTGAGGCGCTTGCATCCCGGGACCCTGAGCTGGCGGCGGCCATCGCGAAAGAACTGGCGCGGCAGCAGCGGCAAATCGAGCTGATCGCATCGGAGAATATCGTCTCGAGCGCGGTCATGGCGGCTCAAGGCTCTGTGCTTACAAATAAATACGCCGAAGGGTATTCGGGCAAGCGTTACTATGGCGGTTGCGAGTACGTGGACATCGCCGAAGACTTGGCGATTGAGCGCGCCAAGGCCCTTTTCGGTTGCGCCTACGCCAACGTTCAGCCGCACTCGGGGGCGCAGGCGAACCAGGCGGTGTTTCTGGCGCTGCTGCAGCCGGGGGACACGTTCCTGGGCATGGATTTGGCGGCGGGGGGGCACCTGACCCATGGCTCGCCGGCGAATCAGTCCGGCAAGTGGTTCAAGGCTTTGTCTTACGGCGTGCGGCCCGACGACCAACGCATCGACTATGAGGCGGTGGCCGAGATTGCGCGTCGGGAAAAGCCGAAGCTGATCATCGCCGGGGGCTCGGCTTATGCGCGGGTCATTGATTTCGCGCGCTTCCGGGCGATTGCGGACGAAGTGGGCGCCATGTTCATGGTCGATATGGCGCATTTTGCCGGCCTGGTGGCCGCAGGGGTCTATCCGTCGCCTTTGCCGCACGCTCATGTCGTCACCACCACGACCCACAAAACCCTCCGCGGGCCTCGCGGCGGCATGATCCTGTCCAACGACGCCGAGCTTGGCAAAAAGTTCAATTCCGCCGTGTTTCCAGGGCTTCAGGGCGGGCCGCTGATGCACGTGATCGCTGCAAAGGCCGTGGCCTTTGGAGAAGCGCTGCGGCCGGAATTCAAGGCCTATTCGCAAAGCGTGATCGATAACGCCAAGGCGCTGGCGCAGGGTTTGGTCGACGGCGGGCTCGCGGTTGTGTCCGGCGGAACCGACTGCCACCTCGCGCTGATCGATCTGCGGCCCAAGGCGGTGACGGGCAAGGCCGCGGAGGCGGCGCTGGAGCGCGCCTGCATCACCTGCAACAAGAACGCGATCCCCTTCGATCCAGCCAAGCCGATGGTCACGAGCGGCATCCGGGTCGGCACCCCGGCCTGCACCACGCGGGGTTTCGGCGTTGCGGAGTTCCGGGAAGTCGCTTCGCTGATGCTGGAGGTGATCGAAGCGCTGTCGAAGGGCGGCGACACGACGGCTGTGGAGCAGGCGGTGGCGGCGAAGGCGGAAGCGCTGACAGGGCGCTTTCCGATCTACCGCTGAGGCGGGCGGCTCATGCTACCTTGCCGCGCATGCGACTGAGTCGCTCCTGAGCCGGTAGCAATTGAATGCGTTGCCCTTTCTGTCAGAACGAAGATACCCAGGTCCGCGACAGCCGCCCGACTGAAGACGGCGCTTCCATCCGGCGGCGGCGGCAATGCCCGGCCTGCGGCGCCCGGTTCACGACCTTTGAGCGGGCGCAGCTGCGCGAGTTGATCGTGGTCAAGCGCTCAGGGCGACGGGCGCCGTTCGAGCGGGAGAAACTGGCCCGATCGATTACGATCGCCCTGCGGAAGCGGCAGGTGGATCCTGATCGCGTGGAGCAGCTGATTTCGGGGATCATTCGCCGGCTGGAAGCGTCGGGCGAGACGGAGATCCCTTCCGACGTCATTGGCAACCTGGTCATGGCGGCGCTGAAGCGGCTCGATCCTGTGGCCTATGTCCGCTACGCTTCGGTGTATAAGGACTTCCAGGATGCGAAAGATTTCCAAGAGTTTCTGGACGGCCAGATGAGCTTTGACGACGATCAGGACGAGTTGGACTTCGCCGACAAAGACGCCAAATGACGGGGGCTTTCGGCCCACTGCCCCGCGTGACGCTGAAGTTGGCGACGAGTCTTGACGGCCGCATCGCCACAGCTTCCGGCGAAAGCCGCTGGATCACGGGCGAGGCGGCCCGAGCGCAGGTTCAGCTTTTGCGCGCCTCTCATGACGCTGTGGTGGTTGGGGCAGGGACCGCGATCGCGGATAACCCGCTGCTGACCGCGCGGACTGATCCCCCGCCGGCGGCCCAGCCATGGCGGGTGGTGTTTGACCGGGGACTGCGGGTTGCGCCAACCCTGCGGCTGTTCCAATCCACCGGGCAGGGGCCGGTGGCGCTCGTGACGGCAGGGGAGGCCCAAGCCTTCGCCGCTTTCGGCGTCACGGTCGTGCGCTGCGATCGCGCCGCTTCGGCCACCGCCATGCTTGGGGCGTTGGGCGCGGTCACTCGCGTCCGATCCCTTCTGGTGGAGGGCGGCGGCGTTTTGGCGGCGGCTTTGATGGCCGAAGGCCGGGTCGATAGGCTGGAATGGTTCCGGGCGCCCCTCGTGCTAGGCGGGGAGGGCCGCAGCGCCGTCGGCCCGTTGGGTCTGGAACGGCTGAGCGAGGCGCGCCGCTTCCGCCGTATTGCCGCTGCGGAACTTGGAGAGGACCTCCACGAGACTTATGTTCCGGCGGAGCAATAGGAGCCCTCATGTTTACGGGCATCGTCACCGCCCAAGGCGATCTTGTGGAGGTTGAGCGCCGCGACGGCCTCATCCGCTGGACCGTCGAGGCGCCCTACGCTGCTGAGGATCTGGCTATAGGCTGCTCGGTGGCGCACGCGGGGGTGTGCCTGACGGTGGTGTCGACGGAGAGCCGGGGACCGGGCTTGGCGCGCTATGCAGTGGAGCTTGCGCCCGAAACTCTGGCGGCGACGAGCCTGTCGCGGCTGAACCCCGGGGATCAGATCAATCTCGAGCGCGCCCTGCGAATGGGGGACGAGCTTGGGGGGCATCTGGTCGCGGGCCATGTCGATGGGGTCGGGTTGGTGGCCCGCGTCGCCCAAGACGGCCAAGGTTGGCGGCTTGAGGTGGACGCCCCCAAAACGCTGCGGGGGCTGATCGCGCCGAAAGGGTCGATTACTATCGATGGGGTGTCCTTGACGGTGAACGCCGTTGAGGGCGACCGGTTCGGAGTGCTGCTGATCCCTCATACGTGGGCGGTCACGACGCTCTCGCGGCTGCAGCCGGGAGAGCCGGTCAATCTGGAGGCGGACCTTTTCGCGCGGTACGTGGCCCAAATCCTCGACGCGCGCGCCGCCCAAGGCTAAACGACCCCATGGCCGACGACGACTTCGATTTCGACAATCTGCACCGCGCGATCTCTCCGACCGAAGAGATCATCGAGGAGGCGCGCCAAGGGCGGATGTATATTCTGGTGGACGCGGAGGACCGGGAGAACGAGGGCGATCTCGTGATCCCGGCGCAGTTTGCGACGCCTGCGGCGATCAATTTCATGGCGAAGCACGGCCGTGGGCTGATCTGCCTCGCCATGACGGCGGAACGAGCGGACCATCTTGGCCTGCATCCGATGGCGCCACGGAACGGGACGCGCCACGCCACAGCCTTTACGGTGTCCATCGAAGCGAAAGAGGGGGTTTCCACCGGCATCTCCGCCCATGACCGGGCGCGGACGATCGCGGTGGCCATCGATCCCACGAAGAACGCCTCCGACATCGTTTCTCCCGGCCACGTGTTTCCGCTCGCGGCGCGGGACGGCGGCGTTCTGATCCGCGCGGGGCATACGGAAGCCAGCGTGGATATTTCGCGCATGGCGGGCCTGATCCCGGCGGCGGTGATCTGCGAGATCATGAACGACGACGGCGGTATGGCGCGGCTGCCCGAGCTGATCGGTTTTGCTCAGTTGCATGGGCTAAAAATCGGCACCATCGCCGATCTCATCTCTTATCGTCGGCGCAATGACCGGCTGGTGGAGCAGGCGTTCGAGCGGACCTTCGACAGCGCTTATGGCGAAGGCTTCCGGATGGTCGTCCTCCGCAATGTGCTGGATGGGGCGGAGCATGTCGCGCTGGTGCGTGGGTCGATCCGACCGGAGGCGCCGACGCTTGTGCGGATGCACCGGACCGACTTTGCCGCGGACGTGCTGGGCGAAGCGGGGCCGCGGGCGCGGCTTGTGGAGCAGGCCTTGTCGGTGATCGCGAGCGAACCCGAGGGCGGGGTGGTCGTGCTGTTGCGCGATCCCGATCCGCAGGCCTTGTCCCGCCGGTTCCAGGAACCTCAGGACGGGGACGGCCTGCGGGAGCGGATGCTGCGGGAGTATGGGGTGGGGGCGCAGATCCTGCGGGAGCTGGGCGTCCGGCGGATGACGCTGCTCTCCAGCGCGCCGCAGAAAGTGATCGGGCTTGAAGGCTATGGCCTTGAAATCGACGGGTGGCGCCCGTTTCCGGAGGCTCCCTGATGCGGCAGACCGAAGCCAAGCCGGCGCCGGAGACCATTCTGGGGGCCCGGGTATTGATCGTCGCGGCGCCCTATTATCGGGCGGTGGTGGACCCGATGGCCGATAGCGCGGCGCGCTGGATCGCCGAGGCGGGGGGCGTGACCTCGCGCATCGACGTGCCAGGGGCGTTCGAAATTCCGGGCGCGATCGCTGTGCATGAGGCGGCGGCGCCGTTTGACGGGTACCTGGCGTTCGGCTGCGTCGTGCGCGGGGAAACCAGCCACTATGATTATGTCTGCGGGGAAAGCGCCCGCGGCTTGATGGATTTGTCCCTGAAAGGGGTGGCCTTGGGCTACGGTATTCTCACGGTGGAGACCTTGGACCAGGCCATGGTGCGGGCCGATCCGAACGGCTACGATAAAGGCGCGGAGGCGGCGCGGGCGGTGGCGGCGATCATCGCCTTGAAACGGCGGCTGA
>JBILVS010000211.1:0-3959 GCA_044370335.1 Caulobacterales bacterium | reverse complement strand
GGGCTCACTCTGATCTCTGGCGCCGAGGCGATGGCGATGGAGCCCGCCCTCGCCTGCACCGGCGCCATACTCTCAGCCGAGACTGGCATCATGGACAGTCACGGCGTTATGCTCGCCCTGCAAGGCGTGCTCGAAGACCATGGCGGCGCCGTGGCCTTCGGAACCGCGATTGACCGCATCGCCCCCTTACCCGGCGGCGGCTTCACCCTGACCCCCGCCGCCGGCGACGCCATAGCCACAGCCCGGCTGGTCAACAGCGCCGGCCTTCATGCCCAGACGGTCGCCAGCCGCATCGAGGGCCTTGTCCCCGATGCGGTTCCCCCGCTCACCCTGGCCAAAGGGAGCTATTTCGGCTGCGCCGGCAAACCCGCGTTCTCGCGACTTATCTATCCAGCCCCCGTCGATGGCGGGCTTGGCGTCCACGTCACTCTCGACTTGATGGGGCGAATGCGTTTCGGCCCCGACGTGGAGTGGCTGACAGAGACCGATCCCGACCGCGTCGACTACGCCGTGGACCTGAAACGGGCCGACAGTTTCTACGCTGCGATCCGCCGCTATTGGCCGGGCCTGCCTGACGGCGCGATCACGCCCGACTATGCCGGCTGCCGACCCAAGCTTTCAGGGCCAGGCCAGCCCGCCGCGGATTTTCTCATCAGCGGCCCGCAGAGCCATGGCCTTCCAGGTCTGGTGAATCTATTCGGCATCGAGAGCCCGGGGCTCACAAGCGCTTTGGCGATCGCCGAGGAAGTCGCCGTCGCTCTGGATTGACCCTCAGCGCGCGCCCGCCGTCAGAAGATCATGCATGTGGAGCACGCCAACCGGAGCGCCCTCTTCGACCACAAACAGGGTCATGATCTTCTGCTCGTTCATCATGGCGATCGCGTCCGCCAAGGCGGCCTGTGGCCCGATCGTGCGCGGACTGGCGCTCATCAGCGACCGCGCCGTCCCAGCAAAACTGTCCGCGCTCAAGCGGCGGCGCAGATCGCCGTCCGTCACGATCCCCACAAGCCTGCCGCCATCCACAAGCCCGATGCAGCCGAGCCCTTTACTGGTCATTTCCTGCAGCATTGCCGGGACAGCCATGCCCGGCTCGCCAAGCGGCACCGCAGACCCTGTCCGCATCACGTCATGGACGTGCTTTAACAGCGCCCCGAGCTTGCCGCCGGGATGCAACGCGCCGAAGTCCCGTGCGCTGAATCCTTTCCGGCGTAGCAGCGCCACGGCCAAGGCGTCGCCCATCGCCAGGCACATGGTCGTGGACGTCGTGGGCGCCGGCGCTTCCTCGCTGGCCTCCCCGAGGTCCGGCAACACGAGCGCCACATCACTGGCCATCGCCAGCGTCGACTCCGGCCGCAGCGTCATTCCGATCAGCGGAATGTGCTGTCTGCGGCAGTGAAAGAACAGATCGTCCAACTCGCGGGTTTCCCCCGAGCGAGACAAAGCCAGCACGCAATCCTGAGCGGTAATCATGCCGAGATCGCCGTGGCTGGCCTCCGCCGGATGAACGAACTGGGCCGGCCGCCCCGTTGAGGCGAAGGTGGCCGCGATCTTGCGCGCAATGTGCCCGCTCTTGCCCATGCCGGTGACGACCGCGCGCCCCTGCGCCGCCTCCAGCGTCGCCACAGCCCGACCAAAGGCCCCGCCCAGAGGACCAGACAGCGCATCCCGCACCGCCAGGAGGGCCGCCGCTTCATTGGCAAGGGTGTCGCGACCGGCGTCCAGCACGGCCTCAGCGTCGGAGGAGCGAAGGGTCTGATCCATGCGCGCGTTCTAAAGAGAGCTCCTGGAGATCACAACCGAATGCATGAAGCCGCCCCACGGCTTGCCGCCACTCTACGCCCAATGGAGTGCCCAGACTTTCATGGACACGATAACCTAGTTCGCAGCGCGACCTGGAGGTCGAGGACAGGCCTGAGTTGGAGCATGATTTCCTGAGACCGTTATGAGCGCTGTTTTCTGAGTAAAGGAGAAAGGTAAATGGACGATAGTAATAGTTCGACATCGGCGCCAGGGGTGACGCAGGCTACGGCCTCTTCGGCGCGCGCTTCGCCCTCCTTCGTACACCAGCCCGAGGCAAATGGCATAGCCGAGCGCGCCATCCGAACTCTCAAGGAGCAGCTTCTTTGGATACGGCGCTTCACGACCGTTGAGGAGCTCAGGCAGGCCCTGGCCGCCTTTGCCGAGCGGTACAATGCCTCATGGCTCCGCCAACGGCACGGGCACAACACACCCAATCAGATCCGGGCCGAGCCGAAAGCCATTAAAGCCCAGGCCGCCATGGAAGTTAAGATGGTTGCATAACAGGCGCAAAGCGATGTCTCATGATCGTGCCGAAGAACACCAAGAAATTCTCAGCGAGGGCGCCGAGCATCGCAAGATGGGCTGCAGCTCCGGCAGCGAGCGTCTCGCGGCCGGCGTCGAGAACGGCGTTGGCTTCGGGCTACTGAGGGGCTTGGGTCATGGCTGCGCGCTACCGCGGGGCCTTGGCTCACGACAACCTCTGGACTGAGCCTAGACATTGCGGCCGTAAAGCCACGGCGCAATTAGGGCGTCGAGCGGTGCGCCTGTCGCCAAGAGCGCCGGCATGCCGACACGCCGTGCGGCCTCCAGATCGCTGGCCTGATCGCCTACCATCAGGGAGGCGGCCGGATCTACGCCGAGATCGGCGATAGCCCGCAGGAGCATGCCGGGGTTGGGCTTGCGATCCGGGTGATCGGCGGCGCGGTAACGGCGGTCGGGCGCATCGTCGATAAAGGGACAAAAGTAGATCGCATCAAGCCTGCCGCCGGCGGCGCGCAGATCCGCCTGCATCGCTTCATGAAACCGGTGCATGTCGGATTCCGTGAAATAGCCGCGGCCGATCCCGGACTGGTTCGTGATCAGGACGACCAGGACCCCTTTTGCGTTGGCGGCGGCGATCGCCTCCTGCGCCCCAGGCAGCCATTTTAGGCCTTCCACGCAGAACGTGTAGCCTTCGTCGTGGGTCAGGGTACCGTCCCGATCCAAAAAGAGCGCCGCGCGCCCCGGCTCTGAGGTGCCCTCGCCCATGGCGCCGATGTCACTCCCCCACAAGCCGCGGCGCCACCCGGAGCGCTTCGGCGAACGCCAGGAACACGTGATAGAGCGTCGAGGTGGGAACGGTCGCCACCGTCGGCCTCCCATCCTTGTCGTAGGCGTCGATCCACGCCCCCGACACCGATCCCGCCAGCATGCGGGACAACAGCAGACGGGCGCTCCCCGCCACCGCCGGTCGCGGGTCAGCCCCGGTCAGTTCATAAAGCGCAAGCCACCCCTTGATGCGTTCGGTGTTCGGCCAGGTACGCGTCCCGCGATCAAGCGGAACGCCATCGTCGCGGACCCCGTTGATCGTCACCTGCGTCACCGGATCGACGCCGAACCGCTCCGCCCACCGGACCAGCGCCTGCACCGACGCCGTGTGGTCGCCCCCGCGAAGCCGCTGATGTTGCGCCAAGATCCACGCCCATTCGAACTGGTGGCCGGGTTCGATCCATCGGCCTTGATCGCCCGCAACGGGGCTCCAGTCGTCGTTGAAAAACTCCGGAAGGACGCCCTCGGGAAACTTCGCCAAGCGCGTGGTGAAAAGCGCCGTCAGTGTGTCCGAAAGGACCGCGAACCGGGCCTCCCCTGTCGCCTCCGTCAGCGCCAAAGCCGCTTCGGTCAGGTGCATGTGCGGGTTCTGCTTCCGCGGCAACGTCGCCGGCAATTCATTGTGGAACCCTGCCCCGGCCGGATGGGCGAACCGTCGTTCAAGAAAGTCCAATGTGGAGTTAGCCAGCGCCAGGGTCTCCCGATCCTTGGTCACTCGGTACCGCCAAGCGAGGGCGAACAGCACAAAGGCGTGATCATAAAGATCCGGCGTCGGATCGAGGATGTCCCCTTTGACGGTGACCCGCCGGGCCCAGCCGTGGTCCACGCCCTGCCAGAAGCGGCCCAGGAGA
>JBILVS010000210.1:0-3969 GCA_044370335.1 Caulobacterales bacterium | reverse complement strand
CGCGCACGCCACGGGCGGGGTTTTCCTGCTGCGGATCGAGGATCTTGATCAGGGGCGTTGCCGGCCGGCGTTTGAAACCGCGATCTTTGAGGATCTGGCGTGGCTTGGGCTGACGTGGCCGGAGCCGGTCTTGCGGCAGTCTGCGCATCTGGCGCGCTATGCGGCGGCTTTGGAGCAGCTTGCGGGGCTCGGCCTTGTCTATCGCTGCTTCAAGACCCGGAAGGAATTGATGGCGGAGGCGGCCAGCGCGCCGCATAGGCCGGGCGACGTGTTTGTCGGCGCGGCGCTGCCCGAGGCGGAGGAGCGGACGCGGCTGGCGGAGGGGCAGGCTTTCGCCTGGCGGCTCTGCACCGCCGCCTGCCAGGCGCATCTTGGGGCAGCCTGGGACCAGCTTGCCTTTGAGGCGGACGGCGCCGTCGTAAAGGCCGATCCCGGTCTATTGGGGGATGTGATCCTGGGTCGGAAGGATTTTCCCGCGAGCTATCACCTCGCCAGTGTTCTGGACGACGCCGCGCAAGGGGTCACTGACGTCATCCGAGGAGAGGACCTGCGGGAGGCGGCCGATCTGCACGTGCTGCTGCAGGCGCTGTTTGGGCTGCCGACCCCGCGCTATCGCCATCATCGGCTGATCGTGGGACGCGACGGCAAGCGCCTCGCCAAGCGGGATCAGGCTGCGACCTTGCGGGCCTTGCGGGAGGCGGGAAAGACGCCGGCGGCGGTGCGGCGGCTTTTGGGGCTTTGAGCTGCTTGTGACGGCCTTTGCGCCATGCAAAGATGCATCCAGCCCCGCATATGAGACGGGCTTTGTGCATAACTCGTCATCATGAGAGCGGGACGGATGCGGCCATGGATTGGGGCAAGCTCAAGACCTTTCATTATGCGGCGGAGACCGGCAGCCTGACGGCGGCGGCGGAGCGGCTCGGGGTGAGTCAATCCGCCGTGAGTCGGCAAATCGCGGCCCTTGAGCACGAGATCGGGGTGCCGCTGTTTCAGCGCCACGCCCGGGGGCTTTTGCTCACGGGGCCGGGGATGACGCTTTTGGAGCTGACGCGGGAGATGGCGGGCGCCGCCCTGATCGCTGAATCCACGCTCAAAGACGCGCGGGAAAAGGTGATGGGAGACCTGAAGGTCACTGCTCCCATCGCGTTCGGCTCCACCTGGCTCGCCCCGCGGCTGGCGGCCTTCACCACCGCCTACCCCGAAACGCGGCTGCAGCTGATGCTCGATGACCGAGAGTACGACCTTCTGAAGCTGGAGGCCGAATGCGCCGTGCGGCTGTGGGCGGCGACCCACGCCGACTTGATCCAGCGCAAGATTCTTGAGGTCCATGTCTCGCTTTACGCCTCGCAGTCCTATGTCGAGCGGCATGGGGCGCCGAAGGAGCTGGATGATCTCGACCACCACCGGGTGATCGCGTTCAAGAACGCGAGCCCGAACCCGATGCGGGAGCTTGATTGGGCGATCCGCGCGGGGCGCGAGGACGCGAAGCCGCGGACGCCGTTGCTTGAGATCAACAACGTCTATGGGATGTTCCAGGCGGTGCGGTCGGGCATCGGGATCGCCAGCCTGCCAGATTACATGGCGCGGGGGGTGGATGATCTCGTGAAGATCCTGCCGGACGAGGCGGGGCCATCGTTCGAAGTCTATTTCATCTATCCGTCGGATTTGAAGCGCTCGAAGCGGATTGCGGCGTTTCGGCAGTTTCTGATCGAGCAGGCGGCGAGCTGGACGGAGTAGCGGCTCAGGCGCGGTAAGGCCTGCGGACGTCCGGCACATCCGGGACGTGTTTGGTGTTGAGCAAGATCAGCGGCCGCTGCGCGATCAAGCCTGTGGCGGCGATGAGGCTGTCGATCTGGCCTACACCACGAGACCGCTGAAATCGGCGGATGTATTCGCCAGCGCGCCACCCGATAGGCGCGTCGGCAGAAATCATCACGACCCCATCGAGGAAGCCGCGCAACTGGCCTATGTCTGGGGCGCGGCCGGCGCCGACGCTGCATTCGAAGATAGACGCCCAAGAGATTGAAAGCGGCTTGCGCTCGTTCTTTGGGAGCCCCTCACGGCCGGGTTTATGGCCGCGCTGAATTTCGATCAGAACCGAAGTGTCCAGCAGCAAGGCGCTCGTGCTTATTGCCTTGCCTCTGGCGCCGCCAGCGGGCTTGGCGCGCGTTCATATCCTGATCGAAGGCGGCGCGCTGTTCGGCCAGTTGCACTTGCGTCAAGCCTTCGCCAGCGGAGGCGAGGCGAACGGCTATCTCATACAGCGACGGCTTGGCGCCGTTCGCCAGTCGATCAGATCCCAGTCGATCAGATCGCGGATCAGGTCAGAACGCGTCACGTCGTGCGCTTTCACCCGAGCCTCCAGGTCGGCGATTTGGCCCTGTTCCAAGTCAATTTGGGGGCGATGCATGATCGATACGCATCGCAATGGATCAAGGGGACAACTCCCCTCAAGCCACCTTCACTCGGGTTGCGGCCTCGGGCAGGTCCGTGCCGAAGGCGCGCTGGTAGAACTCGGCCACGGTGGGGCGTTCAAGCTCATCGCACTTGTTGAGGAAGGTGAGCCGGAAGGCCTGGCCGACATCGCCAAAGATCTGGGCGTTTTCGGCCCAGGTGATCACTGTGCGGGGGCTCATGACGGTGGAGATATCGCCGTTCATAAAGGCGTTGCGGGTCATGTCGGCCACGCGGACCATAGCCTTGATCATCTTTTTGCCGTCGGCGCTGTCATAGGCCGGGGCTTTGGCGAGGACGATCGCCTCTTCGACGTCATGCTCCAGATAGTTCAGCGTCACAACAAGCGACCAGCGGTCCATCTGCGCCTGATTCAGCTGTTGGGCGCCGTGATAAAGGCCCGTGGTGTCGCCTAGGCCCACGGTGTTGGTCGTGGCGAAAAGGCGGAATTGCGGGTGCGGGGCGATGACCCGGCTCTGGTCAAGCAGGGTCAGCTTGCCGGAGGCCTCGAGCACGCGTTGGATTACGAACATCACATCGGGGCGGCCAGCGTCATACTCGTCGAAGACCATCGCCACGGGGCGCTGAAGGGCCCAGGGCAGAATCCCTTCGCGGAACTCGGTGACCTGCTTGCCCTCCTTCAGAACGATGGCGTCCTTGCCGACGAGGTCGATCCGGCTCACATGGCTGTCGAGGTTCACCCGGACCATCGGCCAGTTCAGGCGGGCGGCCACCTGCTCGACGTGGGTGGATTTGCCTGTGCCATGATATCCTTGAACCATGACCCGGCGATTGAAGGCGAAACCAGCGAGGATCGCTTCCGTGGTCTGGGGGTCGAACTTGTAAGCCTCGTCCACCGGCGGCACATACTCGGTGCGGGTGGAAAAAGCCGGAATTTTCATGTCGCTGTCCACGCCGAAATCGCGGGCGGAGACGGTGCGGTCAGGCTTCAGGGCGTCAAGATCAGGCGTGCTCATGCTCTTCTCTGGGTTTGGCTTTTCTGTAGGCCTGGCGAACGCGGGGACACAACCGCAAAGTGGGGCCTGGGTGCGCGGTGTAAAGCCCTGACGCTACGGCGCCGTCGGGGTCGGCTCTGCGCTGAGAATACGCGAGCACAGGAACGGCTGAATGCATCTCGTCAGTTTTGTGGTCACGGTCTATAACAAAACTCCGTCTCTGCCGCATCTGGCGGCATCGCTGCTTGCGCAGACAGAACCGTTTGAGCGCGCGTTCGTCTTTGTCGACAATGGGTCAACCGATAACAGCGTCGCGGTTCTGGAGCAGCTGACACAGGGCGCGGAGCATGTCCGTATCCACCGTCAGGCCAATGCCGGGCCGGCCGCGGCGACCAATGCGGGGTTTCTTCTGGCCCGCGGGGACGTGATCAAGCCGATGGACGCTGACGATGTGCTTGCGCCGGGCGCTGTGGCGGCTTTGTTGAGCGCGCTGGCAGAGACAGGAGCGAAATGGGCCTACTCTCCGATTACGCAGCTTCAGACGTATGACCCGGGTGAG
>JBILVS010000011.1:0-40116 GCA_044370335.1 Caulobacterales bacterium | reverse complement strand
GCGTAAAGGCGGCGCGCGGTATCTATGGCCTCACGGTCAAAGGGGGCGGCGGCCACATCGCCAAGGCCTATGGCTGTGGCGGACACGGTGAACGCGCAACGGTGGACGAGCGCGGAGGGGGGCTGTTCTTCCCCAGATTGACCTTCGTCCAGGAGCACCATGCCGAAGCGAGCCGGCGATCGGGTCTCAAAGCCGTCGCGGGCGAGGCGCACTTCGCCAAGGTCAAAAGCCGCAGCGATCCGGGCCGCAGCGCCTGCGGGCAGACGCTCCGCCATGGCGCACAAGATCACACCGCCATCGGCTTGGGCCAGAAGGCCGCGTTGGGCCTGTGGGCGGCCTGTTTGGAGGGTCGCTGCGAGATCCAATCCGCCGAGAAGAGCATCGTCGGCGATGGCGGCAGGGCAGCGACGCAGGGGCGAATGCTTGGGCAATAGCTCTGTCAGGAGCGAGAGCCAAGCTTCGCGTTCCGGCCCAGGCCCCGCCCGCAAGCGAATCCCTCCGAACCCGGAGGGGTCCATAGCGAAGAGCGCGGCGCCCAGAACGGGGTCGGTAAGGTCGTCGAGCGAGGTCTCCTCGTCGTCGCTCATCCGTCGAACAGCTCCGCCATGGCGCGCTCGATGCGAGCTGTGGAGCCGGTTTCATCGAGGGGATTGCGCCGCAGCCGGTGGCGCAAGGTCATCGCAGCGATGGCGCGCAGATCTTGGCGTTCGACTTTGACCCGCCCTTCCAGGGCAGTTTTGGCGCGCGCCGCCCGGAGCAGGGTGAGTTCCCCGCGCATGCCGTCCGATCCAACCGCCATACAGAGGCGTGCGCCGTCTTCGAGCAGCGCGTCGGGCGTTGTCACCTCGTCGCGGGCTGCGCGGGCTTCGGTGATCCGCTTGCGGAGGGTTTCTTCGGCCTCGGCCTGACGGGCGAGGAAGCCTTGCGGGTCACGGTCGAATTCATCGCGGCGGCGGACGACGGCAATCCGTTCGGCCAGACCTTCGGGGCTTTTGACGTCCACGGAAAGTCCGAACCGGTCCAGAAGCTGCGGCCGCAATTCCCCTTCCTCGGGGTTGCCGCTGCCAACGAGCACGAACTGGGCCGGGTGACGGACGCTCATGCCGTCGCGCTCAACGATGTTCTCTCCGGACGCGGCTACATCGAGGAGGAGATCGACGAGATGGTCCTCCAAAAGATTGACCTCATCGATGTAGAGAAAGCCGCGATGAGCCGCGGCCAGTAGTCCCGGTTCAAAGGCCTTTTCGCCGCGGCTTAATGCGCGTTCAAGGTTCAAGGCGCCGACCACGCGGTCTTCCGTGGCGCCCAGGGGCATGTCCACAACAGGGGTCGGGATCCATTCTGTTTCCGAAGACGGAGCGCCGCCATCGCTGCAGACCGGGCAGCCCGGGGCGCAGGCCCCTGAGGACTTCGGGTCCAGGCGATAGGCGCAGCCTTTGATCGCCTCAATAGGCGGCAGAAGGGCGGCAAGAGCGCGCACGGCAGTCGACTTGCCAGCCCCTCTGTCGCCGAAGGCCAGGACACCGCCGATCCGCGGATCGACCGCAGAAATCAGCAACGCCAGCTTCATTTCGTCTTGGCCAACAATCGCGGTGAACGGAAAGGGTGCGCCCATGCCAACATCATCCAGGCCGGAATGGCCGACTTTTTCAGGATAGACGACCCGGCCAAGAAGGACCACTGCTAGGGGGTCGCATCCGTGTAGTTGTCTCTTGCGGTGGTTTGTAAGGGCCAAATGCAGGTTGCGGCACATTGGGCGCTTTGAGCACGGCGCGGCACGGGAGCGGTGAATGGTGGCGACGACTTCGGGCAATTCTTGGCGGTTTCACGCTGATCGCGACGGCTTGCTGGCGGAAGCCCACGCCCGCCCTTCGACCCCCGTTTCGGCGCCTATGCTGAGCAGCCGTATCGCGACCATGGGGGGCCAAACGAGCACTGAGGTTGACCGCGCCCACATGGCGGCATTGTGTCGCAAGATGGGGGCGTCAGAGCCTGGCCCGGGGGCGCGGTGGTGTGTTCTTGATGGGGGCACTTGGAGGCTCCGATGGGAGCGCCACACGGAAGTTTCCACCTGGACCGTGTTTCGCGACGTGCCCCAACCCGGTGTCGCGGACTTCTCGCAGACGGCGCTTGATGTGGTGCCGCAGGATTGGCTCCAGGCGATGCCCGGCGAGGTTTTGGCGGCCTGCCATATCGCCATCGTGGCCGAGACCCCCGCCCACATGCCCTTCGCCGATGGGGACATCATCGCTTCTGTGGTGGGGGGCGGCGGGTTCACGATCTTCACCGATTTCCGGGCGGGTCCGGACTCTTTCACCCGCTTCTTGATTGTCGATCAGCAGGATAGCCCGGCGGCGGCGGGGCGGGTCCTGCAGCAATTGTTTGAGATCGAGACCTATCGGCTGTTGGCGATGCTCGCCTTTCCGGTCGTGTCGCGGACGGCCCCCACCTTGGCGCGCCTTGAGCTTGAAGCAGGCACCGCTGCGCAGCAGGTGATGGAGGAAGGCGGGGTGGAGGCGGACCGCGCGCTGCTGTCGCGCCTTGCGGCCCTGGCCGGGGAGGCGGAGACGCTTGTCGGGCAGACCGGGTTTCGCTTCTCCGCAGCGCAGGCCTATCAGGGGCTGGTGCAGGAGCGGATCGCGCAGCTGCGGGAGCGTCAGGTGGAGCGGCGGCCCACGATCGCTGAGTTCATGGAGCGCCGCCTTGCGCCGGCGATGCGCACCTGCGCTTCGGTGGCGGTGCGCCAACAGGATGTGATCGCCCGCATCGCGCGCACGGCCCAGATGCTCAACACCCGGGTCGAGGTCGCCTCGGAGGCGATCAATGTGGGGCTGCTCGCGTCGATGGATCGGCGCAGCCAGGAACAGTTGCGCCTGCAACAGACCGTTGAAGGGCTCTCGGTTGCGGCGATCACCTACTACACGGTGGGGGTGCTGCATTACGGGATCGAGGCCTTGGCGGAGATCAACTCACGGCTGAACCCATCACTGCTCACAGGCGCGTCGATCCCTGTGGTGGCCTTCCTTGTGTGGCGGACCTTGAAGCGGGTCAGGGATCACCTGAGCGACAGCGGCCCGTCTTAACGTTTTTGAGGTCTGGTTTCGGTCGGATGTTTGCGCGGAACAAGCGTGTTCCGACCTTGGAAGAACGGATTGACAGTTATTCCTGAGAGTTGCTGAACGCTGCGCGTGACCCAACCCGCGCTGACAGGTCGAGGCGGCACGATGTGGCGGCTGAGACGAGGGTGCGGCGTGGGGCAAGCCTCATCCTTTGTTAGGGCGTTTTCCGACCTTTTGGAATCGGCCGGAAACGTCGGAAAACGCCCCAGTGTTAATCCTTGACCACGTTGCGACGCTTTTGGCCGAGCCCGTATGGTCGCAACGTGGTCTAGTCTGACCCGCGTCGCTCTCACTCAGCCGGAGCGGACCTGGGCCGTCGCAAGGGCGCGTAGATCTGGCGGCGGTAATAGAGGATCAGGCCTAAACCGACGCTCAACGGCACAGCCCATAGAATTGGATTGAGTGCGAGCCAAGGCGCAAGCCTGACGGCCCCGAAAGCAAAGAACGCCGTGTAGACGGAAATACCCACTCCCACGATGCCTTTGATATGCTCAAACAGCCAATCCACGGGGCCTGGTTTTGGGTTCAGGATGAACCAGAGATTGGTGGCCACGGTCGCGAACCCTACCAGAGAAATTCCCAGCATCATCGGCTGGCTGATGATCCAGCCTTGGTAGGCGCAATTAGCGGAGGCGAGCAGCAAGCCCGCCTGGAGGGCGGCGTTCGCAAAACCTCGATTTCTGGCGTGATCAGCGCGGTTTCGAATGCAGCTCCAGCCATACCAGGCAAGATTAATGGTCAAAACGGCGAGATAGACCATCATCCAGCCAAAAACTCCCCGGATAAGGGCAGGATCGGAGAAGACTGGATGGCTCGCTAAATGGGGATGCGTCTCTTTCGGAAATGCGACGCTCAGGCTCGACATGAATAACGCCATCGTCGCGGCGAACAGCATCGCGCAAGCAAAGAGCCGCCCCCAAAAGCGATGGAGAGGGCCGCCCTTTTTGGCGACGATGGGGATCCAAAACAAGACGAGTCCCGGCGCGCCGGCGGCGATGTGCAGGCCGACCAGGACGAGGAACAGCCCGTGCAAGATTTCGCTCGACGGGCTCATGCCAGCGCCCCAAAATTAAAACCGATATGGCAGTGCGTCCCGCTTTTCATCCGCCACGGCCCTCTCTTTTGCCCTCGATCGCTGCGCTCGGTCGCACGATCTGGCGCGGCGACGGGGACCTGCTCAGTCTTTTGCCGGCGGAAGCCTACAGTATGGATGTCGGCGAACTTGGCTATTCCCGCCGCTCGATCAAGCTTGTGAACGATCCCGTCTTGGTGCGCCGGATTCTGGAGGACCAAGGGGAGACATTTCCAAAATCCGACCTCATGGTCGGCGCGCTGGAAGCGCTGATCGGGGACTCGATTTTTGTCTCCGACGGCGCGAAGTGGCGGCGGCAGAGGGGGATGATTGATCCCGCCTTCTCGCTGATGCGTCTCAATCTCGCCTTTGCTTCCATGACTTCCGCTGTCGACGCTCATGAGGCGAAGCTTGACTCTTTGGCCGAGCGCTCCGAGCCCTTCTCTCTGGATCTGGCCATGAGCCATCTGACCGCGGACGTCATTTGCCGGACCGTGTTCTCGGTGTCTCTGCAATCTGACGTGGCGCGGGAGGTTTTTGAAGACTTCGCCCTGTTTGAGCGTCATGTGGCGCAGGTCAAGGTCTGGCGGCTGATCGTCGATCCAGCCTGGACTAAATTGCGCCAGGACCCGGCGGTTCTTGCAGCCTGCGGACGGATCCGGCGGCGCCTGGGCGATCTGATCGATACCCATCTCGCTCCCGACGCCCCTTTCAATGATATTGCGAGCGCTGTCATCGGGGCGCGCGATCCAGAGACCGGTGTGGGCTTTAGCCGTGAGGAGCTGATCGACCAGTTGGGGGTGTTCTTTCTTGCCGGACACGAAACAACGGCGAGCGCCTTGACATGGGCCTTCTATCTTCTCGCCATGCGGCCCGACGTGCTGGCGCGCGCGCGCGCTGAGATCGACCAAAGCGTTGGCGATGGACCCATCAGTTTCGAACAAGCCAAAAAGTTCCCGTTTATTCGGGCGGTCTTCAAAGAAACGCTGCGGCTCTATCCCCCGATCACGTTCATGCCGAGGGTGGCGCTGAAGCCCGTTGCGCTGGGGCGCCATCGTCTGAGGCGAGGGGCGCTTGTGATGATCGCGCCCTGGACGCTCCATCGCCACAGACGCTACTGGCGCGATCCGGACAGTTTCGATCCCGACCGGTTCGCCCCAGGCAGGGAAAGCGACATCGCGCCGGGCGCGTACATCCCTTTCGGCCATGGGCCGCACACCTGCGTGGGAGCCGGCTTCGCAGCGGTGGAGAGCGCTCTGATCTTGGCGCGGCTGATCCGACGCTATGACTTTACGATCGAAGACCCCAAGAGCGTGACGCCAGCGGCGCGGCTCACGACGAGACCGAGGACGCAGATTATGGCGCATGCGCGGAGGCGGGGCTGAACGAAGGTGGCGACGCAACCGGCGCAGAGCCGCTCCAAACAATGTCGGCGCTCGCCGCCTCGCCGAAGGTGCGCCCCTCAACCAAAACTTGGCGGAGCACTGGCCAGGAGCTCGCGGTCATCAGAAAGAACGGCCACGGATCGCGCCAGTCGAGCAACACATCTTTCGCGTTACGAACCACGCTTAAGCGCCGCCAAAACTCGCCAACATTCGGCAAGACGCTGTAAGTTTCGAGCATGGCGGTGTGCCATTCGACGAAATCGCGTTGCGGCTTGAAACGCAGACGCTGCGGCGAAGCATCCAACAGTGTCGCCGCGACGTCGGCGGGATCAAAGAAATGCAGGCCGCTCGTTAGACGTGGATTGCATTCAAGGGGCCATACGCCGTGTTCATCCTCGATAAAGTCAAAGGCGATGAAACCAGTATAGGCCTCCGCGGCGATAAATCGGGAGATCCATTCTTCAAGCGCAGGCAAAGCCTCTAGCCGGCGAAACGCCACGGCGACTGTGCCTGATAGAATGGAACCCTCATACAGCGCGGTTCCCAGCGTCTCGCCGTTCAAAGCCACAGACTGTGAGCTGATATGCCGGCCATAAATCCGACGTTGGAGAAGTTGGCCCGGGGCGCGGTCGGCTGGGTTTAGGGGCTCGCCGGCGCGGCGCAGGCGCAGGCCCTGGCCTGAACAGGAATGGATAGGTTTCAGCACATAATCGGCAACAGTTGCGAACGCTTCGGCTTCGGAGCTGTCGGAGGCGAAAGTCTCCGGCGTCGATAGGCCATGCCGCCGAGCGGTTTCAATGAAGGCGCGCTTGTCGTGCAGCCGTGCAAGAGTGTGGTGGTTTGGGCCAAAAAGACGCACGCCCTGGGGTAGGCGGGGAGCCAGAAGGCTTGCATGCAGCGCTTCTTCTGACACCGGGACCACCAGATCTATCGCTTCGGTCCGGATCACCTCCTCCAAGTCGGCGAGATAACGCGCCTGATCAAGCGCGGGCGCTGTCACCGTGACCGTCCGCGCCACCGAGCGTGACGGTTTACATAAATGGCTCGCGAAAGGCTCGGCAATCGTGACCCGGGCGCCGCGTCGCCAAAGTCCGCGCGCTAATTCCAGCGCCTTCGGCAAGCGCCCCAAGGTGAGAAGGACGTGCATCCTCTTAGTAACCAGTTGACGCTCTTAAGTGTCAAGGCAAGGATGCGGTTTTTAGGAGGTGGGTTTGATCGGTCTGGAAACGCCAGAGGCCTCGGCT
Source organism: Caulobacterales bacterium (assembly GCA_044370335.1). Lineage (GTDB taxonomy): Bacteria > Pseudomonadota > Alphaproteobacteria > Caulobacterales > Aquidulcibacteraceae > REEB509. Next base: position 33,296 of record JBILVS010000011.1, on the reverse strand, counting down.
CTGGACGCGCGCACCCATGACGGGCGCAGGCATGCCGTTGTGATCGGCGCGGGGATAGGAGGGCTGGCGGCGGCGGCGAGGCTTGCGGCCAAGGGGTATCGCGTGACGGTGCTGGAGGCGCTCGATGACATTGGCGGGCGCGCTTATGTCTATCGCCGTGACGGTTTCACCTTCGACGCAGGTCCGACCATCATCACAGCCCCCTATATTTTTGAAGAGCTTTGGCAGGCGTGTGGCGGGCGGCTGGCCGACGATGTCGAGCTGAGGCCATGCGACCCTTTCTATAAGATCCGCTTCGATGATGGGTCGGTCTTTGAATATTCCGGCGATCCTGACCGAATGCGGGCCCAGGTGCGCATGTTCAGGGAGAAGGACCTAGCCGGCTATGATCGTTTCATGCGCGCCAGCGGGGAGATTTTTCGGGTCGCTTTCCAGGAGCTGGGAGACAAGCCATTCCACTCCATAATCTTCACGCTCAAAACCATGGCCGATATGGTGCGACTGGGTGGGTATCGCACGGTTTACGATAAGGTCAGCGACTATTTCACGGACCCGCGTCTGCGGGTGGTGTTCAGCTTCCATCCTCTGCTGATAGGCGGCAACCCGTTCACGACCACGGCCTATTACTGCTTGATCGCGCATCTTGAGAGCAAATACGGCGTTCATTACGCCCTCGGTGGAACGGGCGCGCTGGTGCGGGGCATCGCTCGGCTGATCGAGCGCCAAGGCGGCGTCATTCGCTGCGGGGCCTCGGTACGGAAGATCCTGACGGATCAAGGCCGGGCCAGGGGCGTGGAACTTGAAACCGGTGAGCGCTTGGCCGCGGACGTGGTCGTCTCCAACGTGGATCCTGCGACCACTTACTCCAAGTTCTTGGCGCACCATCCGCGCAAACGATGGACAGATCAGAAAATCCGCCGGGGACGATATTCGATGAGCCTGTTTGTCTGGTATTTCGGCACAAACAGGCGGTTTGACGCGGTCGGACACCACACCATGTTGCTTGGCCCCCGCTATAAGGGGTTGTTGGACGATATTTTCCGGCATTATCGCCAGCCTGAAGACTTCAGCCTTTATCTGCATCGCCCAACTGCTGTGGATCCGTCCCTTGCGCCTGAAGGATGTGACACTTTCTATGTGCTCAGCCCGGTTCCGAACTTAGCCTCCGGGGTGGACTGGGACAGCTTTGCGGAAACCTACGAGGCGCGCGTCCGCGAGCGCTTGGAAGAGACCATGATGCCGGGGCTTGGCGCTGCGATCGTCACATCTCATCGTCTCAGTCCGCTCGATTTTCGCGACCGGCTCCAGTCGCATCTCGGGGCTGCTTTCGCACTGGAGCCGAAACTTCTCCAAAGCGCTTGGTTTCGGCCTCATAACAGGAGCGAGGAGGTTAAGGGGCTCTATCTCGCCGGTGCGGGAACCCACCCTGGGGCGGGGCTGCCTGGGGTCCTCTCTTCCGCCAAAATCGTCGCCGACCTCGTTCCTGCGCCTGCAAGAGCCTAATGTCTTTGCCTATCGTCTTGCCCTCAACTCAACCTGCGCCACCCTGCCGCACCCCGCGGGCCGCGCCATTGACTGAGGTGTTTTGGCGCGCTGGACCGGCGCTCTGGTCGGCACGGACGTGGCGTGACGGCGCTCCTTTGCGACGGCCTTCTTGGGAGAGCTTGCCAAGAAGGAATGGACGGCGTTGTATGTCAATCTGGGCTGACAGATGTGGCGCCCTGCGTTGGCGATCGGCAGCAGGATGAAGCCTCGGGATGGATGGCTTGGGCCGAGAAGCGGCGCTTGGTTGCGCCTCGCGGTGTTATGGGGAGCGGCGGCATGAGCCAGTCCAGAGGGCGTTTCGAGGGGCATTCTGGAGGCCATTCCAGGGTGGGAGACTTGGCGGTGTGTCGGGCCATGATCCAGACTGGTTCGCGATCATTCTACGCCGCGTCGTTTTTGCTTCCGAAGGAGCTGCGGGAGGCGGCTTATGCAGTTTATTCTTTTTGCCGGCTCAGTGACGACTTGATCGATCTCGAGGGTGGGCAGGGACCCTCTCTCGCTCGACTGCGGGAGCGTCTGGATGGGGTCTATGGCGGGCGGCCGGAGGACTTCCCCATTGATCGCCGCCTCGCCGACGTGGTCGGTGCCTATGGTGTGCCGCGACTGGCTTTCGACATGCTTCTTGAGGGCCTGTCTTGGGACGCGGAAGGGCGTCGATATCAGAGCATCGAAGATGTGGAGGCCTATGCTGAGCGCGTCGCCGGCTCGGTCGGCGCCATAATGGCGGCGCTGATGGGCCAACGTGGCCAAGCAATGGCCTCGCGCGCTTGTGATCTCGGCGTGGCGATGCAGTTGACCAATATCGCCCGCGATGTGGGCGAAGATGCGCGCATGGGCCGGCTTTACTTGCCCCGCGATTGGCTTGCGGCGGAGGGCCTTGATCCCGACGCGTGGCTCGGGGCGCCGGTGTTCTCGCCCGCTTTGGGGCGGGTTGTCGCGAGGCTCTTGCGGCGGGCCGACCGGCGTTATCGTCGGGCGGACCAGGCCATCGCGCGGCTGCCGATGGCGGTGCGGCCAGCGATCATGGCGGCGCGGCTCCTTTATGCGGAAATCGGCGTCGCTGTTCGGAACCGGGGCTATGACAGCATCGCGGGGCGGGCTCGGGTCGGGGGCGCGCGCAAAGCCCAACTCGCCGCCCTCGCTGTGGTTTTGGCGCTTCGTCCGTTCGACGCGGATGCGCCGATCAAGGCAGGGCGGAAGAGGGCTTTGGCTGAGGCTGTGGCCGCGTCTCAAAATCGCAGTTCTGCCGAGGAAGACACCCCTGGCGAATTGCGGGGCATGGCCATGGTCCTTGATCTGTTTGATCGTCTGGAGCGGCGTGATCGCCTTGAGAGACGAGGGCAACAGGCGCTGGTGTTTGGCAGACCAAGTCCTTCCTGATGCCCTCAGTCGTTTTGCCTTATCGTCTTAAGGCTAAAGGCGGGCGGTCTTTCTTGGAGAAGGGGTTTAGGCCCTTTCCCGGTCCTGCGGCGGACGATCAGACTGGGCGGCGCAAAGGGGCGGAAAGATGAACCCGAACCACCTGTTCCTTCTCGAGTTCTTCATTTTCTCCTTTGTGGTTCTCGTGTTTGCGTTCCGCGAGTGGTGGTCGGTGCGGCCCAAGAAATCAGACCCGCCGCCCGAGCCTTCCTCACCAGAACCGCCGCGGCATCCGGAAAGGTAGCATCGCCTTGACGAGGGGACTGCGAAGGCGGTCCAGCGACAAGCTTTCATGCATGATGGCGGCTGGTTGCGCGCCGATGCCGCCTTGCAGGGCCGTGCGGAGATAGAAGGGCGCATCCTCGAGGGTTCTCAGCAGCCGCGGCGCGCCGTCGCTGCGGGCGGTGCGGCCGACGCCCCAGAACCCTTTCGGCAAGCGGTGGGAGGGGGCGGGGTCGATTGGCTGCAGGTCGCCCGAAGGCAGAACCCGAAGGGCCGTCTGATGCGTCGCCCCGCTACGGCATGTCGCGTCATAAAACAACACGGTGTCTTCGGCGGCGTGGGCGCGGGACCAGGACCACTCTTCAAATCCATGTTCGAGAGGCTCTTGGCCGATATTGCTGTCGAGATAGCCCTCGCCAGACCACGTCACATCAGGGCTTAGGCCGCGGAAACTGACGCGCGCCCTAGGAGCGATTGGGGCCCACACATGCCGGGCGTGTTCGTCCAAGACGAAGCCCTCGCTGGAGAAGGCCTCGGGCTCGACCAGGATTTCCCCAGTGATGCGTTGCGGGATCGGCGCGGTGCGCTCGCTGAACGTGATGCGCAAGGTGTCGCCGCGCCATTCTACGAGGCTTGGGCCGATGGCGAAGGCCTCGCGGCTGCGGCTGACGGCGGCGCCGGTTCGTTCGGTCATCGCCCAGGCGCTTGCGCCGCCATCGAGGCGGTACAGGCAGACATTCAGGGCGCAGTGATTGTGGGGCGCGCGCCAGCCGTCCCAGGCATAATAAGGCGAAAACACGCTGCCGACGAAAGCGATGATGGTCAGCCCGTAGCGGCCGTCGTCGCTAAAGGCGTCGAGATACCACCAGGCGTAGCCCCCCGGGGCGAGGTCGACGTCAAACCCAGGCGCTTGCGGATTGCAGAGGCGGCGATCCGTCCCGACAAGGCCGCCATCGGCACCCCCGCTCCCGGATGGGCGCTGCCGCCCGCGAGGAAGAGGCCGGGCAGAGCTGTTGTCGCCGCCGGGCGTTGAAATGCCCCTGCCCAGCCATGGGTCGCCCGGCCGTAAAGGGCGCCTCCCGTGTTCGGAAACAGGGCGTTGAAGTCCTGCGGGCTCGTGATCGCCTGGGTTTGCGGAGTGGACTCCAGGATCAGGCCGTGGCGCGCCATCCTCTGAAAGACGCGGGTCTGACATGCATCGATCTCCGATCGCGAAAGGGGCCGGTCGTCGCCGTCGGCGGGGGCGTTGATCAGGGCTAAAAGACGTTGGGGGCCAAGGCCGTCAGGCTTTTCGGGTTCGAAGCGGTCCTGGGCGCAGAGATAGATGGTGGGGTCGTGCGGCATTGCGCGGTCGCGGGACAGAGTTTGGAACTCAGCAGCATAGTCGCCGCTGAAAAACACATTGTGGCGGGCCAATTCCAGGCCGCTGGCCGGGGCGCGTATGGCCCAGGTGACCGCCGAGAGCGATCGGGCGCGGGCTGGGATGGGGGCGACCGCTGATATCGCGGCCCGCCCAAAGCTCCCGGCGGCCAAGGCTGCGGCGTCCGCGTTCACAAGCACCGCTTCGGCGGGCACGTGTTCTCCGCTCTCCAAGCGAACGCCAACGGCCTTGCCGCTCTTGACCTCGATGTCGGCGACGGGGGCGCTGAAGCGGAGTTCGACGCCGCATTCGGTCGCCAGATCCGCAAGCGCCCTCGCCAGAGCATACATGCCGCCATCGACAGTCCAGACGCCTTCCTGCTCAACATGAGCGATCAGCATCAAGGTCGCAGGCGCGGCGAAAGGGGAGGAGCCGCCATAGGTGGCGTAACGGCCAAAGAGCTGGCGAAGCCGAGGGTCTTGGAAGCAGCGCGAAAGCGCCGCCCAGAGGGTTTCAAAAGGCCGTAGCGCCAGCATATCGGGGAGGCGATTCCAACCGATCCTGCCGGTCAGGGCTATGGGACTTGGTCGGGAGCTCTCCAGAAAAGGCTTGCGCAGGACGGTGAAGACCCGCCGAGCTTCAGCGGCGAAGGCGCGATAAGCGCGCGCCTCCGCGGCGCCGGCGAACGCGCCGATGGCGTCAATGGAGCGTTCTAAATCGGCGAAGAGATCCAGCGTTTCTCCCTCGCCCCAATGATGCCGGGCCAAGACCTTGAGCGGGGTAAAGGCGAGACGGTCCTCAAGGGGCGCGCCGGCGTCGGCGAAAAGCCCATCGAAAACCCACCGCATAGTCATGACGGTGGGGCCTGCATCGATCAAGCCGCCGTTCACCGCCACTTGGCGCATTTTCCCGCCTGGGGTCGCGGCGCGCTCCAGAAGCGTCACCGAAGCGCCTTGGCGCGCCAAATCGATGGCGGCGGTCAAGCCGCCGACGCCGCCGCCGATCACGACAACCCGTGGCCCTGACCCATCCTGCGCCATGGAGGCTCCGCTGTTTCGATTGACTGTACAGTTCTTTGTGTCCAAATACTATGACAGTTCAGCAGGAGCAGAGCGATGGCTTTCACCGCCCGTATCGAGACCGCCTTGCGCGCGTCCTTGGATCAGGCGCTTGCGGGGCCCGTCCCTCCGCTTCTTGCGGCGGCGCTTGAGCACGCGGTGTTTCCCGGCGGCGCCCGGGTGCGGCCGTCTTTGCTCTTGGCGGTGGCCTGCGCCTGCGGCGACGATGTCCCGGAATTGGCGGACGCAGCGGCCTGCGCGGTGGAGTTCCTGCATTGCGCGTCGCTCGTGCATGACGATCTGCCCTGTTTTGACGACGCGGACCTGCGCCGGGGATTGCCCAGCGTGCACCGGCAGTTTGGGGTTCCGACCGCTCTGCTGGCGGGGGACGCGTTGATCGTTTTGGCGTTTGAAACCATCGCCAAAGCGGGCGCGGCGCAGCCGCGGCGGCTTGCGGCGCTTCTGACGGCGGTGGCCCGCGGCGTCGGCGCGCCTTCCGGAATTGTCGCAGGGCAGGCTTGGGAACAGGAGACCCACCTGGAGTGGGAAGCTTATCATACGGCCAAAACGGGGGCTTTGTTCATGGCTTCTACGATGGCGGGAGCCATCGCTGCGGGCGCCGACCCTGGGCCCTGGCGGGCCCTGGGGGATCGGTTGGGCGCGGCTTATCAGGTCGCCGACGACCTGCTTGACGCCATCGCCTCGGAAGAGGAAAGCGGCAAGAGCTCCGGGCGCGATGTGGCCTTATGCCGGCCCAGCGCCGTCCGCGAGCTTGGGCTTCAGGGCGCCGCTGATCGGCTGGACGCCTTGGTGGCGGAGGCGGCAGCCTCGGTGCCGGCTTGTCCCGGGGCGAAAGTCCTGCGGGAGATCGTCAGGATGCAGGCGGCGCGGCTTGTGCCGAAACAGTTGGCCCGAAGCGCCGCTTAAGTGGCGGCGGCGTTGCAGAACGGCTTTCGCGCGTTTCGAAACCGGCTTTTGGGGTGGCCTGGTTTTCAACGTTGGGCGGCGGATTTTCCGCTGACGCGCGGCATCGCGCACTCTCAGACAGCGGCTTTATTCAATCGCGTGGCGGGGTTTGTCTATTCTCAGACCCTGCTCGCTTGCGTTCAACTCGACGTGCTGGAGACGCTTGATCAAGGCCCGCAGTCGGCGGGGGCGCTCGCCTCCATGTGGGCGATGTCGGAGGATAGCGCGCTGCGGCTGCTTCGGGCGGCGGCGGCGCTGGAGCTTGTGGAGACGCAAGAGCGCGGCCTTTTCGGCCTGGGGCCGATGGGGGCGGTGCTTCTCGGTCATCCAGGCTTGCGCCAGATGATCGCCCATCATCGGCTTTTCTACGCAGATCTGGTCGATCCGGTCGGCTTACTGCGCAGCGGAGGCGGCGCTAGAGGCCTGTCGGCCTTTTGGCCATACGCCGGGGCCGAAAATGCGAGCCAAAGCCCTGCGGAGGCGGTGTCCCCCTATAGCGCGCTGATGGCTGCGACCCAGCCCGGTGTCGCGGCTGACCTTCTTGCTGCCTATGACGTGCGGCGCCACAGAAAGCTCCTGGACGTCGGCGGAGGGGAGGGGGTCTTTGCCGCCGCCGCCGCCCAAAAGGCGCGCAGGCTCAACGTGGCGGTGTTCGATCTCCCGGCGGTTGCCGCGCGGGCGGAGGCGCGTTTTGCCGCACAGGGGCTCGCTTTGCGGTCGCAAGCCTATGGCGGGGATTTTCTCTCCGCTCCGCTTCCTGAGGGCCATGACCTCATCACCCTTGTGCGGATCCTGCATGACCACAACGACGCCGGCGTGAAAGCGATCCTGTTGCGCATCCGCGAGGCTTTGGCCCCCGGTGGGCGTCTTGTGATCGCGGAGCCGATGTCGGCGGCGCCGAAGCCTGACCCCGTCAGCGACGCCTATTTCGGCTTCTATCTCCTGGCCATGGGCCGGGGGCGGGCGCGGCGGCCCGCCGAGCTCAAGGCCTTCCTCCGGGAGGCGGGATTTCGCCGGTTCGCGATGCCGGCGACGCGGACGCCGTCGCTCCTTCGGGTGCTCGTGGCTCGTCCGTGAAGGGCGCGTCAAAAGGGTCCGGCGCGTCGATTCAGATTGACAGTTGACGCTGTCTATTTAACCTTACACACGAGGGAGTGGCGAAATGGCCCCTGGCGGCCCTCCTGGAGGTTGTGTGTGGATACCCTTGCAGTCGTTCTTGACGGTCCAGAGCAGGTGGCGTTGCGGCGGGTGGAGCTGCAGCCTGCGGGGGGCGACGAGGTCGTCGTCGAAGTCGCCTTCAGCGGGATCAGCACGGGGACCGAGCGTCTGATGTGGTCGGGCGAGATGCCGCCCTTTCCTGGCATGGGTTACCCGCTGATCCCAGGGTACGAGGCGGTGGGCCGGATCGTTGAGGCTCGGGGGGCGAGCCAGGGGCGAATCGGAGAGACGGTGTTCGTGCCGGGCTCCACGGCTTTTGTCGGGGCGCGGGGCCTGTTCGGCGGGGCCGCGCAGCGGGTCGTCGCGCCCAGCGCCCGGGTCGTGGCGTTGCCCGAGGGTATTGAAGAAACAGGGGTTTTGATCGCGCTCGCCGCTACGGCGCGGCACGCGATCGCTGCAGGCGCTGCGCCTCCGGACGTGATCGTGGGCCATGGCGTGCTTGGGCGTCTTCTGGCTCGGGTCGTTATCGCCGAAGGACACCCGGCGCCCACGGTCTGGGAGATCGACCCGGCGCGGCGCTCCGGCGCCGAGGGCTATCGGGTCATCGATCCTGCGGACGATGCGCGGTCCGATTACCGCGTCATACTCGACGCCAGCGGCGCGCAAGGGCAGCTCGACCAATGGATCGGGCGGCTCGCCAAGGGCGGGGAGGTTGTCCTGGCGGGTTTCTATCACAATCCGGTGCAGTTCGCCTTTCCCCCCGCCTTTATGCGGGAAGTGCGGCTGCGGATCGCGGCGGAATGGGCGCCTCAGGATCTCGCGGCGACGATCGTGCTGATCCGCGAAGGGCGGCTCTCGCTCGCTGGTCTCATCACCCATCACAAAGCGGCGTCGCAGGCGGAAGCCGCCTACCGCACCGCCTTCTCGGATTCGACGTGTCTCAAAATGGTTCTGGACTGGAGCGCCTGCGCATGACTGTCACGCTGCTGGACCGTCGGGCCCTTCTCGAAGAGGCCCGCCAAGAGCCAGACCCCGTTGTTGTCAGCGAGGTCACCAAGGAAACGCAGATCATCGCGATCTACGGCAAAGGCGGCAGCGGCAAGAGCTTCGCGCTTTCCAATCTGAGCTACATGATGGCGCAGCAGGGCAAGAGGGTGCTGCTCATCGGTTGCGATCCGAAGTCGGACACAACCTCGTTGCTGTTCGGCGGCAAGTCTTGCCCGACCATCATCGAGACCTCCGCCAAGAAGAAGCTCGCGGGGGAAGACGTCAAAATCGAAGATGTCTGCTTTGTGCGGGACGGCGTGTTCGCCATGGAGCTGGGCGGGCCGGAAGTGGGTCGCGGGTGCGGCGGACGGGGCATCATCCATGGCTTTGAGCTTCTGGAAAAGCTCGGCTTCCATGACTGGGGCTTTGACTATGTCCTGCTGGACTTCCTCGGCGACGTTGTGTGCGGGGGCTTTGGCCTGCCGATCGCCCGGGACATGTGCCAGAAGGTCATCGTCGTCGGCTCCAACGATCTACAATCGCTTTATGTGGCGAACAATGTCTGCTCGGCAGTGGAGTATTTCCGAAAGCTCGGCGGCAATGTCGGCGTCGCGGGAATGCTGATCAACAAGGACGACGGGACCGGCGAGGCGCAGGCCTTTGCGGAGGCTGTCGGTATTCCGGTGTTGTCGGCGATCCCGGCGGACGAGGACATTCGGCGCAAGTCCGCCAATTACCAGATCATCGGCCGCCCCGGCGACCGCTGGGGTCCTCTGTTTGAAGCGCTCGCGGTGAATGTGGCCGAAGCGGCCCCGATGCGGCCCAAGCCTTTGTCGCAGGAGGGCCTTTTGGGCCTGTTCTCGCCCGATCAGGTGGGCGGGGAAGTGGTCCTGCGTCCCGCGACCCAGGCCGACATGCGCGGTGGGGTCTTCGTCGAGAAGCCTTCGCTTGAAGTCATCTACGATAAGGTGTGAGCGCCAATGAGCGACGACCGGATCTTGACGGGAAGTCCCGAAGGGGCCGAGCGACCGTCCTTCCAGGACAGCGCCGCCGGCGGATGCCATGGCGGGGCTTCGGTTCTGGAAGAAGCGGCGCGGGCGTCCGGACGCTCGGAGATTCTTGATCAGTACGCGGCGGATTATCCCAAAGGGCCCCATGACCAACCGCAGAGCATGTGCCCGGCCTTCGGGTCGCTGCGGGTGGGTCTGCGAATGCGGCGCACAGCGACGGTGCTCTCTGGTTCGGCTTGCTGTGTCTATGGGCTGACCTTCACCTCGCATTTTTATGGGGCGAGACGGACGGTCGGCTATGTGCCGTTCAACTCCGAAACCCTGGTGACGGGGAAGCTCTTCGAGGACATCCGGGAAGCGGTATTCAAGCTGGCCGATCCTGAGCTCTACGATACGGTGGTGGTGACCAATCTTTGCGTCCCCACGGCCTCGGGGGTTCCGCTGCAATTGCTCCCAAAGGAGATTAACGGGGTTCGGATCATCGGCATCGACGTGCCCGGCTTTGGCGTGCCGACGCATGCGGAAGCCAAGGACGTGCTGACCGGGGCGATGCTGCGCTACGCCCGGCTTGAAGCGGAAGCGGGGCCCGTGGCGGCGCCCGCGACGATGCCGACCAGGCCCACGATCACGCTTTTGGGGGAGATGTTCCCCGCCGATCCCGTGGTCATCGGGATGCTGCTTGAGCCTATGGGCCTGGCGGCGGGACCTGTGGCCCCGGTGCGGGAGTGGCGAGAGCTTTACGGCGCGCTCGATTGCGCCGCCGTGGCGGCGATCCATCCTTACTACACGGCTTCGGTGCGGGAATTTGAAACCGCGGGTCGGCCTATTGTCGGGTCGGCGCCGGTGGGCGTCGAGGGCGCCGCGGCCTGGCTTGAGGCGGTGGGCGCAGCCTGCGGGGTGGCGCCGGCGTTGATCGAAGCGGCGAAAGCCAAGGCGTTGCCGGCGATCGGCGCGGCCTTGGCGCGCGCGCCGATCCGGGGACGGATCACCGTCAGCGGATACGAGGGATCGGAGTTGCTGGTCGCGCGGTTGCTCGTCGAGAGTGGCGCTGAGGTGCCCTATGTGGGCACGGCGTGTCCGCAGACGGCTTGGTCGGAGCCGGACCGGGCCTGGCTTGAAGCGAGGGGGACGCAGGTCCGCTATCGGGCGTCTTTGGAGCAGGACATCGCGGCGGTGGAGCATTATGCGCCTGATCTCGCCATCGGGACGACGCCGGTGGTGCAGTTTGCCAAAGAGCGGGCGATTCCTGCGCTTTACTTCACAAACCTCATTTCGGCGCGACCGCTGATGGGCGCTGCGGGGGCGGGCTCGCTCGCGATGGTGATCAACGCGGCTTTGGGCAACCGGGAGCGGTTTGCGGCGATGAACGCCTTCTTCGAGGGCGTCGGCACAGGCGACACAGCGGGGGTCTGGGAGGAGACGCCGCAAGAGCGGGCCGAGTTTAAAGCGAAGTACGCCAAGGCTCTGGCGGCGACGAAGGCGGCAGAGGAGGCGGTGGGCACATGACGCTGATCCTCGATCACGACCGGGCTGGCGGTTACTGGGGGGCGGTTTACGCCTTCACCGCCATCAAGGGCCTTCAGGTTATAATTGATGGCCCGGTGGGGTGCGAGAACCTGCCGGTGACCTCGGTGCTGCACTACACCGATGCGCTTCCGCCGCATGAGTTGCCGATCGTTGTTACGGGCTTGGGCGAAGAAGAACTCGGCCAGACCGGCACCGAAAGCGCGATGAAACGGGCGTGGAAGACGCTCGATCCGTCTTTGCCGGCCGTGGTGGTGACGGGCTCGATTGCAGAGATGATCGGCGGCGGCGTTACGCCTGAGGGCACAAATATCCAGCGCTTCCTGCCGCGGACGATCGACGAAGACCAATGGCAGAGCGCGGACCGGGCCTTGACGTGGCTATGGACGCAGTTCGGGGCGCGGAAAGTTCCGAAGCTCCGTCCCCGGAAGGAAGGGGCGAGGCCGAAAGTCAATATCGTCGGCGCCGCCTACGGCATGTTCAACCTGCCGTCCGATTTGGCGGAAATCCGCAGACTGATCGAAGGCATTGGGGCTGAGGTCAATATGGTCTTCCCGCTTGGGAGCCATTTGGCGGACGTGAAGAAGCTCGCGGACGCGGAGGTGAATGTCTGCCTTTATCGCGAGTTCGGACGAAATCTGTGTGAAACCCTGGAGCGGCCTTATCTGCAGGCGCCGATTGGGCTGCAGTCGACAACGGCTTTCCTGCGCTCGCTGGGCGAGCTGACGGGGCTTGATCCGGAGCCCTTCATCGAGCGCGAAAAGCACACCACGATCAAGCCCGTTTGGGATCTGTGGCGGAGCGTGACGCAGGATTTCTTCGGCACAGCCAGCTTCGCCATTGTTGCGAACGAGACCTATGCGCGCGGCGTGCGGGCGTTTCTCGAAGGCGATCTCGGTTTGCCGTGCACGTTCTCCTTCAGCCGCCGGGCCGGGGTGAAGCCAGACAATGAGGCGGTGCAAAGCGCGCTGCGTGATACGCCGCCGCTCGTCATGTTCGGCAGCGTCAATGAGCGGATGTACATGGCGGAGCTCGGGTCGCGTGCCTGCTTTATCCCGGCGAGTTTCCCGGGGGCGGTGATCCGTCGGCACACGGGCACGCCTTATATGGGCTATGCTGGGGCTACCTATCTGGTGCAGGAGGTCTGCAACGCGCTGTTCGATGCGCTGTTCCACATCCTGCCGCTGGCGGGACAGATGGACAAAGCGCAGGCGACGCCGGCGCGCAAACATCTCGAGCTGGTGTGGGACGCGGACGCTAAGGCCGCTTTCGACGAGGCGGTGGAGCAGCAACCCGTCCTGGTGCGAATCTCCGCTGCGAAGCGCCTGCGCGACAGCGCCGAACGGGCTGCGCGGCTTGCGGGGGAAAGCTCTGTCAGCGGCGAGCGGTTCGCCGCCGCGCGCCTCGCCTTGAAACAGGGGGGATAGATGGCGGCTTGCTCGCCTCTTTCGTCCGAGCACGGAATAGCCGGGCTGGAGCGGGGGATCGCTTTGCGTCCCTGTTCGCCAGGCCAACGCCAGTTGTGGCGCTTTGCGTCACAACAAGCCTTGTTGTGGGCTCAATCACAACATCACTCCAAAATTGAAACGGAGGGTAAGTAATGTCAGAAAGAGACGCCCGTACAGGGTCTTTGTCTGGACTGACGGCAGCGGAAGCTAAAGAATTCCATGGCGCTTTCATGGGAGGCTTTATTCTGTTCACGTTGGTGGCGATTGGCGCGCATGTGCTCGTTTGGCTCTGGCGCCCCTGGTTCCCAGGGGTCGGCGGTTACTAAAGGAGACACGTTATGTGGAAAATCTGGTTACTGTTCGACCCCCGGCGTGTGCTGGTTGGGTTGTCCGTGTTTCTGTTCACGCTGGCCGTGCTGATCCATTTCATCCTGTTGAGCACCGATCGCTTCAACTGGATCGAAGGGGTCGACCGTTCTGCGCCGACAGCTTCCATCAGCATGGACGTGGGTTCGACCTAGTCCTGATCGCTTTCGATCTTCGGATCGAACGCAAACAAGGCGTCGGGCGAATGCTGCCCTCATCGGCATTCGCCCGTCGTCGGAGACGGTTGCACAACTCGGCTGGCTGATCCCTTGCGGAGCAGCCCAGTCCGTGACGGCGGAGTAGCGGGCCATGGCTTTGCTCAGTTTTGAACGAAAATATCGGGTGCGAGGCGGCACGCTGATCGGCGGGGACCTGTTCGATTTCTGGATCGGGCCGTTTTATGTCGGCTTCTTCGGAGTGACGACGGCGTTTTTCGCCGCGCTGGGCACCGCGCTCATTCTCTATGACGCATCCTTGGGGCCGACGTGGAACGTCTGGCTCATCAGTATCGATCCGCCTGCGGAGAGTTACGGCCTCGGGCTTGCGCCTCTCAAGGAGGGCGGTATCTGGCAGGTTGTGACAGTCTGCGCAATTGGGGCCTTCTGTTCGTGGGCCCTCCGCGAAGTGGAGATTTGCCGAAAGCTCGGCATCGGCCTGCATGTGCCTGCGGCCTTTGGGGTTGCGATCCTGGCCTATGTCACGCTGGTGGTGTTTCGGCCGGTCCTGATGGGGGCCTGGTCGTACGGCTTCCCGTACGGGATTTTCACGCACCTCGATTGGGTGTCCAACACCGGCTATGCGTACCTGAACTTCCACTACAATCCTGCGCACATGATTGCGGTGACGTTCTTCTTCACCAACACCTTCGCATTGGCGCTGCATGGGTCACTGATCCTGTCGGCGACCAATCCAGGCAAAGGCGAGGTGGTGAAGTCACCGGAGTATGAGGACACGTTCTTCCGGGATGTGTTGGGCTACTCGGTCGGCACCCTCGGCATCCACCGGGTGGGCCTGTTCCTGGCCCTGTCCGCTGGGTTCTGGAGCGCGGTGTGCATCATCATCAGCGGCCCGGTTTGGACCCAAGGTTGGCCGGAATGGTGGAACTGGTGGCGCATGCTGCCGATCTGGGGCTGAGCAGGGAGAACGACTGTGGCTGTCTATCAAAACATTCTCACCCAGATCCAGGTTCGCGGCCCGGTGGAAGAAGGCGTTCCGCTGTCTTCGGCGGATAGTCCGCGGGAAGGCGACGCCTGGTTCTCCCGGTTGTTGGGGATCATCGGCAATGCCCAGGTGGGGCCGATCTATCTTGGCTGGACCGGGGTCGCCTCGCTTTTCTGCGGGTTCATCGCGATTGAGATCATTGGTCTCAATATGCTGGCTTCGGTCAATTGGGACCCCGTGGAGTTCGTTCGGCAGTTGCCCTGGCTTGCGCTTTATCCTCCGCCTCCGGAGCAAGGGATCAATTTCTTCCCGCCGCTCAACCAGGGCGGCTGGTGGGTCATGGCGGGCTTCTTCCTGACAGTGTCGATCATGCTGTGGTGGGCGCGGACCTATCTGCGGGCGCGGGCCTTGGGGCTTGGCACGCACGTGGCCTGGGCCTTCGCGTCGGCGATCTTCCTCTATCTGGTGCTTGGCTTCATCCGGCCGCTGCTGATGGGCAGCTGGAGCGAGGCGGTCCCGTTCGGGATTTTCCCGCACCTTGACTGGACGAACTCGTTTTCGATCACCTACGGCAATCTGTTCTATAACCCATTCCACTGCCTCTCGATCGTGTTCCTCTACGGCTCGGCGCTTCTGTTCGCCATGCACGGGGCGACGATCCTGGCCGTCAGCCGCTACGGCGGCGAGCGGGAAATCGAGCAGATCACGGATCGGGGCACGGCTTCGGAACGGGCAGGTTTGTTCTGGCGCTGGACCATGGGCTTTAACGCCACGATGGAGTCTGTGCACCGGTGGGCTTGGTGGTTTGCGGTGCTGACTACGCTCACCGGAGGCATCGGTATCCTCCTGACCGGGACCGTTGTCAGCGACTGGTTCGCCTGGGCGGAAGCGCACCATTTCGCGCCGCCGCGATGACGATAAGGGGCTGCGTCCGATCGATGCGGACGCAGCCCGTTTATCTCGCTTAGCCTTCATAGGCGCGCCGCTGTCGCGGCCTTCGGAAAAGGACTCTTTGATGTCTCGACCGCCACTTCTGGACGCGATCGTGTGGCCATCGGATCTTCGGGCGCTTCCATCGGA
Source organism: Caulobacterales bacterium (assembly GCA_044370335.1). Taxonomy (GTDB): domain Bacteria; phylum Pseudomonadota; class Alphaproteobacteria; order Caulobacterales; family Aquidulcibacteraceae; genus REEB509. Next base: position 17,992 of record JBILVS010000011.1, on the reverse strand, counting down.
CGCTCTCGATCAGGTTGCTGAAGAAGTGCGGGCGGCGATGATCGAAGCGGTCAGCGTGACCGGCGGGCATCTGGGCGCCGGCCTTGGGGTGGTGGAGCTGACGGTGGCGCTCCATTATGTCTTCGATACGCCCAAGGACATCTTAATCTGGGACGTTGGGCACCAAGCCTATCCCCATAAAATTCTCACCGGCCGCCGGAGTCGTATGCGAACGCTGCGGCAGGCGAACGGTCTTTCGGGTTTCACCAAGCGGGATGAAAGCCCTTACGATCCTTTCGGCGCGGCGCACGCGGCAACGTCGATCTCGGCGGCGCTCGGCTTTTGCGCGGCGCGTGATCGTCAGGGGCGGAATAATCATGTCGTGGCGGTGATCGGCGATGGTTCGATTACAGCGGGCATGGCGCTGGAGGCGATCAACAATGCGGCGGCGACGACCAAGCGTCTGATCGTCATTCTGAACGACAACGAGATGTCGATCGCCCCGCCTGTCGGCGCTTTGCGGCATCATCTCGCCAGGAGCCTGTCCGGCAACACCTATTTGCGGCTGCGGGAGAAGGCCAAGCGGGTCACCAAGGCGCTGCCGCCGATGGTGGGCAAGGTCGCTAAGAAGGGTGAGGCCCTGGCGCGGAGCGCGGTGCAGGGCGGTGGTTTGTTCGAGGAGCTTGGCTTCCACTATATTGGCGTGGTGGACGGGCATGATCTTGAGGGGCTGGTGGCGATCCTGCGCAACGCGCAAGCGATCGACACCAAGCCGGTGCTTGTGCATGTGCGAACCCAGAAGGGCAAAGGCTATGCGCCGGCGGAGGCTTCGGCGGATAAATACCACGGGGTGACGCCGTTCAATGTCGTCACGGGCGAGCAGAAAAGCAGCAGCAGCCCCGCACCCAGCTTCTCCAAAGTGTTTGGCGACAGCCTTATGCGGGAAGCGGCCAAGGATCCAACGATTATGGCGATCACGGCGGCGATGCCCGCAGGGACCGGGCTCGATGGGTTCGCCCGCGCTTATCCCGATCGCTTCGTGGATGTCGGGATCGCAGAGCAGCACGCGGTGACGTTCGCGGCCGGTTTGGCGGCGGATGGGATGAAGCCGTTCGCGGCGATTTACTCCACTTTCCTGCAGCGGGGCTACGATCAGGTGGTGCATGACGTTGCCCTGCAGCGGCTGCCGGTGCGGTTCGCCATTGATCGGGCGGGGCTTGTGGGAGCGGACGGGCCGACCCACGCAGGCTCGTTCGATGTCGGGTTCTTGGGAGCGTTGCCGGACGTCGTTGTCATGGGCGCCGCAGACGGCCCCGAGCTCGCGCGGATGATCGCCACCTGCGTCGCCATTGATGATCGGCCGAGCGCGGTGCGTTACCCGCGCGGGGACGCGGGCGGTGTTGTGGAGCCGGAGGCGGTAACGCCGCTTCCGATCGGGCGCGGGCGTTTGATGCGGGAAGGGCACAGCATCGCGCTTGTTTCATTCGGGGCGCGGCTCGCCGAGACATTGTCGGCGGCTGACGCCTTGGCGGCGCATGGGTTTGCGGCGACCGTGTTCGACGCCCGTTTCGCCAAGCCTTTGGATGAAGAAATGATCGCGCGGCTGGCGCGGGACCACGAGGCGCTGATCACGATCGAGGAAGGCGCGGTCGGGGGTTTTGGCTCGTTCGTGCTGCATTTTCTGGCGGGCGCCGGGCTTTTGGACCGGGGACTGAAAATCCGATCACTGACATTGCCGGACCGCTTCCAGGACCAAGCGTCGCCGGCGGCGATGATTAGGGAAGCAGGCCTTGACGCCGATGGGATCGCGCGGGCGGCGTTGGCTGTTCTTGGGAAGGGCGCGCGGACGCCGCGCCTCGCCGTTCGGTCGCGCCGCGAACCCGTTTAAGGGGCGGCGCGGAAAGTCGCCAAAAGCGCTGCCCGCAGCGCGACGCCTTGATTTGAACGGCGGGCGCGACGAAGGCGCTCAAGAGGGGCGCTCAAGAGGGGCGCTCAAGAGGGACGCTCGAAACTGGCGCTCGAGGGGAGCGGACGGTTGGGCTCACCGAGACGCGGAGGCGGGGCTCGGCGTCTTGGGCTGGTGCGCTTTGTTTCATTTGTGTTCGGATGGGCTAAGGCCGCTCTTCAGCGGCGCTCAAGATCCAGTTCGTCCCAACGCTCGAGATAGATGCGGAACCACGGCGCGAACTGCTCTGGCGCGGCCCTGGCCTCCTGCATGAGCACACCGACCGGCGCCCAGCGCAGCTGATCGATTTCGTCCGGATCAGGATGAAAGCGGGTCTGGGCGCGGTCAATGTCGGCGCGGAAGATCTGCACCCGTTCGTGCTCGCGCATGTCGGCGGAGACGGTCGCCTCATATTCGATGACTGCGCGCGGGGAAAGCGGAAACACAGCCCCCAGCTCTTCGCGGATGCGCCGCCGCGCGCTTTGCGCCAGATCTTCGCCCCAATGGGGGTGAGTGCAGCACGCGTTCGCCCACAGGCCTCCGCAGTGATACTTCGTCGCCGCGCGGCGCTGGATTAGCATATCCTCGCCGCTGAACACGAAGACCGAGACAGCCCAATGGAGTTGGCCGCTGCGATGGGCGGCGATCTTTTCAATGGGGTAGTCGTCGCCGCGGGCGTCGATCGCCGGGATGATGATCGCGCGGGCCCCTTGGGAGGGCTTAGGCGCTGGACAGGTTTGAGGTTGGAGCAAGGTCATCGATCACGCCGCGGCGGCGACCCGGCTGAGGGCGCACTGATTCCACAACTCCGAAAGGGCGAAAACGAGGTGGTCGATGTCGGCGTCGGTGTGGAGGGGGCTTGGGGTAATGCGCAGCCGCTCTGTCCCGCGCCTCACAGTTGGGTAGTTGATCGGTTGGATGTAGATGCCATAGCGGTCCAAGAGCCAATCGCTGATCAGTTTGCACTTCACCGGATCGCCCACCATGACGGGGATGATGTGGCTGTCGTTGTGCATGAAGGGGATGCCGGCGGCCTTGAGCCGGGCGCGGACGTCGGCGACCCGTTGCTGATGCTGTGTGCGCTCGGCCCCGCTTTGCTTCAGATGTTGGATGCTGGCGCAAGCGCCGGCGGCGACCGAGGGCGGCAGCGCTGTGGTAAAGATGAACCCTGATGCGAAGCTGCGGATGAAATCGCATAGGGCGGCGGAGCCTGCGACATAGCCGCCGAAAACGCCGACTGCTTTGCCGAGGGTGCCCTCGATCACGGTGAGCCGGTGCATCAGCCCCTCGCGCTCGGCAACGCCGGCGCCGCGGGGGCCATAAAGGCCGACGGCGTGGACCTCATCGAGATAGGTCATGGCGCCGTGCTTGTCGGCGACGTCGCAAATGCCGCCAATGGGGGCGATGTCGCCGTCCATGGAGTAAACGCTCTCAAAGGCCACGAGCTTCGGCGTTTCGGGCGGGAGAGAAGACAGCAACTCGTCGAGATGAGCGGTGTCGTTGTGCCGGAAAATGAGGCGCTGAGCGCCGGAATGCCGGATGCCTTCGATCATTGAGGCGTGGTTGCCTTCATCGGACAGCACCACGCAGCCTGGCAGACGGCCCGCCAAGGTGCTCAGGGCCGCCCAGTTCGATACATAGCCAGAGCTGAAAAGGAGGGCCGCCTCCTTGTTATGCCAATCCGCCAGTTCTTGTTCGAGCAGAACATGGCTGTGGTTTGTGCCCGAAATGTTGCGGGTGCCGCCCGCGCCCGCGCCGCAGCGATCCAGCGCGGTATGCATCGCGGCGAGGACATCGGCGTTTTGCCCCATGCCGAGGTAATCGTTGGAACACCAGACGGTCACTTCTTGTCTGGCGCCGTCGGCCAGGTGGCGCGTCGCTTTAGGAAAGCCGCCGGCATGGCGCTCGAGATCTGCGAAGACGCGATAGCGACCCTCCTGACGCAACCCGTCGATTTCGCTCTGGAAGTAGGCTTCGAAGTCCATGCGGCTGCTCCCTACGGGTCTTTTGTTTGTGTTGTGGGGGCCGCCCAGCGCCAAAGAACGGCGTCGGGGAACGGCAAGATCATGAAAGCGTGTTCGAGAAGGGCGAGCGCGCCGAGGGCGATCAGCAAGAGGGCCGTGGCCTTGGCGGCGCTGTCGGTGGGGGCCACTTCGAGGTGGGCCAAAAGCGCCCACAGCAAGGCGAAAGAGCCCGCGACAGACACCGGGAACAGGACGTTCATCGGTTTTTTCAAGAGATAGGACTTCAGGTGCTCCAGCCGGGAGGGGAAGAACTCTTCGGTGAGGTTCGGCACGCCGAGAAAGATATTGAACTTGGCGCTCAAGCGCATGACGAACAACAAGCCGAAAGTCAGCGCGGCGGCCTGGTTGGGCTGACCCCAGGTGAGGCCCAGTAAAGCCAGGGCCGTCACGGCGAGGGCGATCTCGTGATAGAGGACGGCCATCGTGGCGTAATGAAAGCGACGCCAGCCGGTCGCGCCTTGAGGGCACGGGGCGGGGCGGGGGCCGGTCACCACACCCATGAGGAACATGGCCTCGTGAAAGGCCCAGACGCCGAGACCACACAGGAAGCTGAGATAGGCGGCCGCGGTGGTGTTGATAGGGCTGAGCATAATCAGCCCAGCGCACGAGGCGCCTAGGACCAAAGTCAAGCTCGCGACCACGGTCGCTTCCTGCGCCAGCGGTCGCCGCACAAGCCACAGAACCGCGCCGGTGCTGAACCACCAGACGAAGAGCGCAAACAGGAAAGGGGCGATAAAGTCGGCGACCATGCGGCGGCTGTCTGCTCCCTACCAGGCGGGCTGGAGACGCGCGGACGCCGGCGCCTCGTTTGGAATGGTTGGGATCATCAACATGCTGATGAAGGTCGTGGCGACCTCAAAGCCTGCGACGGCGCGGCGAAGGCCGCCCATTACGCCCCCTTGCTCCTTGGCCTGATCCATCCGCTCGGAAGCCTTGCGGATCTTTTCCATCCCGGCGCGGAACGCAGGGTGGTCGATGTCGAGGACGAAGGGAAAGACCTGCTTGGTGATCTCGTTGCAGATCCGAAACACCTGATAATCGTAGGTGGTGGGGTCAAGACCCAAGGCGGCGTGGAAAGCCGGGCGGGCATGATCGCGGACATACATTGTGGCGTACACAGACAACAGGAAGAAGCTGATCCAGAAGCGGTTGCCGCCGCCAAGCAGCTTCGGATCGGCGCGCATCAGCAGCGCAAAAGCTTCGCCATGGCGAAACTCATCGTTGCACCACTCTTCGAACCATTTGAAGATCGGGTGGAAGCGCTTCTCGGGGTGCTTTTCGAGCTGACGGAAGATCGCAATATAGCGCGAGTAGCCGATCTTTTCAGACAAATAGACCGCGTAGAAGATGAACTTCGGCTTGAAGAAGGTGTACTTCTTGGTCTTGGTCAAAAACCCAAGGTCAACGCCGATGCCGAAGTCCTTGAGGGACTCGTTGATGAAGCCGGCGTGGCGGGCCTCGTCGCGACTCATGTATTTGAAAAGCGCCTTCATGTCGGGGTTCTGCACCCGCTTCACGATCTCAGCATAAAGGACGCATCCGGAGAATTCGGAGGTGATGGAGCTGACCAAGAAGTCGACAAACTCGCGCCGCAGATCAGGCTCGAGCTTGTCGAGGATGTTTTCAAAGGCTTCAGTCCGCTTGAAGTGATTGCGGTTGGGGTCGCTCGCCATTTCGGCGATCAGAGCGTCCCACTCAGCGCGGACGCTGGACACGTCGATCCGGTTGATGGCGTCGAAGTCGGTGGTGTAGAAGCGCGGGCTCAGGATCGTATCGGCCTGGGCAAGTTGGGTGGTCTCATTGACGCTGTCGGCGCGCGGGAGATCGGGGCGATCGGCGCGGGTGAGCACTGCTGTTTCGGTCACCGGACCCTCCCTGGGGTGAAGCTGACTTCGTAAAGTTCCGTGAGCTGAAAATTGGCCGCCCAGCGCGTCCATTGCCGCTCCAGGAACGTGGCGCGCTCAACGGTAGCGATGCGGTGGATGACGAGCTTCTGGCCGAACTTTGGGCGGATCGGCGCGCCATGCACCCGAACCCGGTCGCCGGGTTGCAATTCGGTGTCGTCATGGAGCGCGAGATGGGCATGGAGGCTCGTCTCGCTGTGTTCGATCTCGATCGTGCAGGGGGTGTCGTGGCGACGGCGGCGAAAGAACGGCATGCCGATCATGACAGGTCCTCCGCGTTGTCCATCAAGCGCGCGAAGGCTGCATTGTTGGTGTTGCCGAAGGCGCGAAGATCAATGATCCGGCCCGTCTCGGGATCTTCGAGGATCACCGTGCCGTTTTCGAAGCGCGAAAGACGGAATGGCGGGGTCGCGTCGATGTTCCTTATCCGGCGCGCGTGCGCCATGCCGCGCATCACGCCGCGGATAAAGCCGTCAGAGCCTGGGGCGATTGTTTCGATCGTCTGGCTACTGACGGCCTCCTCCACAAGCACGGATCCGTCGGGCCGGTCGCTGAAGCGCACCTCCAGGACCGCAACCGGCGCGCCTTGCGCCTCACGCCGTTCGGCGGCGGCGATCTCGGCGACGTTATGGGCGCGGCCATAGGCTGCGGCGGCGATGGCGACGAGGATCAGGACGCCGGCGGCGACCAGCACTCCTTTGGGGAACGGTTCCCGATCTATCGCGCTCATGGGTCAAGTCCTTATCAGGCTGGGGCTGTGCGGAAGGGGTCGATCAAGCGAGGCGTCGCAACGTCGCGGGCCGGTTCTTGGACGGCTTCGGGTTGGGCCGTCGGGGCTGACTGTGGCACGGAGGCCTCGCGCTCCCTATGCGCCAAAAGCGCACCCGCCAGAACAGCGGCTGCTTCCTGGGCATTCGGCAGGGCGCGAAAGGTGGGCTCAGGCCAAGCGAGCTTGGTGGGCCGGGCGTGAGGCCACAGCTGCAGGTAGGCGATCTTGTTCGGCTTTTTGAGCGACAGTGCGAGATTGCCGCGTTGGGTGGCGCCAAACAGGGTCACCGCGGCGCCGTCGATGATCGTATACGGAATGTTGATCGCCTTGGGCAGGGCCACGCCAAAGCGCATCACCACGCGTTTGGTGGTCACTGAATAGACGGTGGTCCTTGCGATGAGAAACGCGAGCCCCAGAAGCAAGCCGAGACCGGCCAAGGCGATGAGCGCCACGCCCACCGCGCCCAGGGCGATGGCCCCAAGGCTTGCGCCGGAGGCTGCTCCCTCCGCCAGCCGCCAGAGGAGAAGCGCTGCGAAGTAAACGCTGACCGCCCGGATGTGGAAGACTTGGCTTGCCATGGTCAGCCAATCGGGCGCGCCCTGCCAAAGCAGGCGCTCGTCGGGCGGCAGTTTTCCCGGCAACCCGCGGATGGGTTCAAAGTCGTGCTCGCTCATAGGATCGGCTCCGCGCGGCGCGGGGTGGCATAGAGATAGCCGGCGCCGAAATAGGCGCAGATCTTCTCTTCCTCGAGCAGCGTGACTTGCTGCGGGTTGGCGATGACCGGCGCATTGGCGATCTGGGCTCCAAGAACCGCTTGGATCAGAACGCGCTTCTTACCCTTCTGGATGATGGCCATGGTCATGGGCGCGAGGACGGTTTTATCCGTCGGCTGACCATTGGCGTCGAGAAGGGCGATCTCGATGTAGCGGATCATGTATTCGGTGCGGTCCACCCACAGGTCCTTGACGACCCCGCCTTTGGCTTTGTCCGCGCCCACAACGGCATAACCGATGGGGTTGGTTTCGCCTCGCGGCAAATAGAAGCCTTCGGCGCTGCGCAGCGGCACGATTCGCGGATCGCCATGCATCATCAGATCGGGGCGATCGGCGCGTTGGGCGTAGGAGCCTGGGCCTACGGCAGCCAGCATGGGATCGCCTAGGGGCTCCAGCGGCGCGCCGTCCCAGCGGGCCGCAGGGGCGGCGGCGAGGTCGCGGCTGTCGCGGCTGCCGTTCGGGACGGAGTAGGTTCCGCGGTTGTGGGGGAGGATGAAGGTCTTGGGCTTGGCGTAGAAGAGCAAGCCAGGGGTAGGCTCGAGCCGTCCGGACGCTTCATCCTCCAGGGGGTAGCCTTCGCGCCTGTCTTCCCGCCGCAGGTAGATGATCAGGCCCGCGAAGAACGCGAAGAACGCGTAAAGCGTGAGTTCGGTGATGTCGAACATGCCAACGAAGAACTCGTTGTATTTGCCTGAGAAGAAGTCTTCGGTCATTGCGCGCCTCCAGGGCTGATCGGTCAGGTGGGGAATTCGGACAGGCCAAACTTGGTCGTCGGAGTGGTTCGATGGGGATGGGCGTCGAACCGCGCCAAGGGCCCGATCGCCACCAGCATGGCGAAGAGGAGGCCGATTTCGATGTGATAGACCATGGCGTAGGCGCTCACGGGCTGGCTGAACGCTGGGCCGAGCTGACCTGCGGCGCCGGCGTGGGCGACCCAGTCCCGCAGGGCTCCGGCGATGGCGATGGACACACCGGCGCAGGTGGCTTGGACGCCGCCCCAAGCGCCGAGCGCGATCCCTGACTGTCCGCTGCGGGCGAGCGCCATGGCCGCGGTCAACACACCCGTGGCGAACAAAGCCCCGCCGAGGCCGATGCCGAAAACGCCCAAGCAGAAGAGCTGCAGATAGGTCGCCATGCCGCTCAAGATGACGGCGGAGAAAGCCGCGATGCCGATGACGCCGCCTTTCGCCGCCAGGCGATGAGGTTCTGCGCCTTTCGACAAGGCTTGGGCGGACCAGGCGAAACCGCCCAAAGCCCCAAGGGCCCACACCGCCGTCAGCCCGGTCGTGGCGCCGACGGACATCGCAAGGACCTGGGCGCCATAGGGCTCGAGCAGGACGTCCTGCATGCTGAAGGCGGCGGCGCCGCAGCCTGTGGCGACGAGCAGGCGGCCGACCTGGCCTTGGGCCAGATAGGCGCGCCACTCAACGGAGAATTTCGGCCGCGGAGCGGACTTCGGCGCAAGGTTTGGGACGCGGGCTTCCTGTTTCCACAGCGCGGCCATGTTCAACACCATGGTGGCGACGGCGGCGCCCTGGACCACCTGGATCAGGCGGATGGCGCTGAATTCGGCCAACAGCGCGCCCAGGATCACGGCGCTGATCAGCATCCCCACAAGCAGCATCACATAAAGCAAGGCCACGACGCGGGGTCGGGCGTCTTCACTGGCGAGATCAGTGGCGAGGGCCAAACCTGCTGTTTGGGCCGTGTGCATGCCGGCGCCGACCATCAGAAACGCGATGGCGGCGGCGATGTGGCCTGCCCAGGCCGGCGCCTGACCGTCGCCGGATAGGATCAGAAGCGCCATCGGCATGATGGCCAGACCGCCGAACTGGAGCAGCGAGCCGAACCAGATAAAGGGGCCGCGCTTCCATCCGAGGGCGGAGCGATAGGTGTCGGATCGAAAGCCGATCAGCGCGCGCAAGGGGGCGAAGACCAAGGGAAGCGACACCATCAGCGCGACGAGCCAGCCCGGCACGCCAAGCTCGACGATCATGACGCGGTTCAGGGCGCCGGTGAGGAGCACGGCCGCCATACCGGCCGAGACCTGGAACAGCGACAGCCGCAGGAGGCGGCGCAAAGGCAGCTCCTTGGTGGCGGAGTCGGCAAACGGCAGCAGCCGCGCCAGCATCGCGCGCCATTGATCGGCATGATCGGCGGCGGGGTTGGTCATCGGCGACAGAGCTCCATGGCGGTGGAGGTGTAGAAGCCGCTCTGCACCCGCTCGATGCGGCCGATGCGCCAGTCTGCGAAGGCGGGCTCAGCGGCGATGGCGCGTCTCAGCGCGGCTTCGCTCACAGGCTCGATGGCGGGGGATCGATCCGACCGCGGAAACAACTGACCGACGGCATGCATCGCGGTGAGCGCCGGGGTGCGGGGGGCGACTGTGAAAAGGATCGAGCCACGAACGCGGGGGGCAAGGCTTGCCAAAGCGCGGATGATATCAGCGCTTTGGTAGTGGATCAGGGAGTCCATCGCGACGGCGTGGTCGAAGGCGCCGTGGGCGGGATCGAGCATGTCGCCTATCAGGAAGGTTAGGCGGCCGCCGCCGAGCAGAGCGGGGGCGCGGACGGCCGCGACTTTGACGAGGCTTTCAGCGACGTCCACTGCGGTGACGTCACAGCCGCGCATCGCCGCGGCGATCGCCAAGGCGCCGGTGCCGCAGCCGGCATCCAGCAAGCGTTTGTGTGAGAGGTCGTTCGGCAGCCAGGACAGCAGCGTTTCGCGCATCCGATCCCGGCCTTCGCGGACGGTCTGGCGGATCTTGCTCACCGGCGCATCGGAGGTGAGCTGCTCCCAGGTCTTCGCCGCGGTGCGGTTGAAGTAGGTCTCAAGGCTTTGGCGCCGGGTGAGATAGGCGGTCGAAGGCATCGGCGGCGCTCCTACTCAAAACCCAGGAAGTCGAAGATGTCGCGGTCCTTCATCGGTTCGGCCGAGAGCTCTTTGGTGCCGGTCCAAAGAGCCGCGGCCAGGCGCAGATATTCCTGCTGCACGGCCTCGAGTTCAGGCGACGGCTCCATCTCGAACAGGGTGGATTTTTTGAGCCGCGAGCGGCGGATCACGTCGAGATCGGGGAAGTGGGCGACGCGTTCGAGGCCGCAGGCGGCGTTGAAGCGGTCGATCTGGTCGGTGTCTTTGCTGCGATTGGCGATCACGCCGCCCAGGCGGATGTCGTAGTTTTTCGACTTCGCCTTGATGGCCGCCAAGATGCGGTTCATCGCGAAGATGGAGTCAAAGTCGTTGGCGGTGACGACCAAAGCGCGCTCGGCGTGTTGAAGGGGGGCTGCGAAGCCGCCGCAGACCACATCGCCCAGGACGTCGAAGATCACGACGTCGGTGTCTTCCAGGAGGTGATGTTCTTTGAGGAGCTTCACCGTTTGGCCGACGACATAGCCGCCGCAGCCGGTGCCTGCGGGCGGGCCGCCGGCTTCCACGCACATCACGCCATTATAGCCCTCATAGACATAGTCTTCTGGGCGCAGCTCTTCGGTGTGGAAGTCGACCTGCTCCAGCACGTCGATCACGGTGGGGACGAGGCGCTTGGTGAGGGTGAAGGTGCTGTCGTGCTTGGGATCGCAGCCGATTTGCAGCACGCGCTTGCCGAGTTTTGAGAACGCGGCGGAAAGATTGGAGGATGTCGTGCTCTTGCCGATGCCGCCTTTGCCGTAGATGGCGAAGACCTTGGCCTTTTCGATGCGGACATCAGGATCGAGGCGCACCTGAACGCTGCCTTCGCCGTCTTCACGGCGGTGGCGGGGTGTTTGGGGAAGGGCGCGGGGGAGGTCTAAAATTGTCATGGCCTCACTCGGTCAGGCAGCGACGATCGCGACGCCCTCGAGATGGTCTTCGAGTTCTTCGCTGGCGTGTTGCAGGGCGGACAGGGTTGCTTCGTCCGGGGTCCAGTAATTGCGGGCGTGAGCCTCCAGCAGGCGGTTGGCCATGCGGGCGGAGGCTTTGGGGTTGAGGCTTGCGAGACGGCGGCGCATCGCCTCGTCGAGCACGTAGGTTTCGCTGATCTGCTGGTAGATCCAGGGGGCGACTTGGCCCGTGGTGGCGGACCAGCCCATGGTGTTGGTCACTTGGCTTTCGATCTGGCGGACGCCTTCGTAGCCATGTTTCAGAAGGCCCTCATACCAGCGGGGATTGAGGGTCCGAGTGTGGGCTTCGAGCGCCACCTGTTCGGCCAGGGTGCGAACCTTGCCCGGGCCTTGGGTCTGGTCGCCGATATAGACTTGTGGCCCTGCGCCCCGGGCGCGGGCGACAGCGCGACTGATGCCGCCGAGGCTGTCGACATAGTGGTCGATGGTGGTGACGCCGAGTTCGACGGAGTCGAGGTTCTGGTAAGCGAAATCGACGTGTTTCAGGATCGACTGCAACACGTTCGACTGACGGACGGGCGGGCCTTTTCGTCCGTAGGCGAAGCATTTGCGGCTTTGGTAAGCGTCGGCCAGCTCGTCTTCGTGGGTCCAGCAGCCGGCGTCGATCAGTTGGTTGACGTTGGAGCCGTAAGCGCCGTCAGCGTTGGAAAAGACGCGCAAAGCCGCGGTTTCAAGATCACACCCGTGCTCGGCGGCGTGGGCGAGGGCGTGCTTGCGGATGAAGTTCTGTTCGAGAGGCTCATCGGCGCAGGCGGCGAGATAGGCGGCTTCGGCGAGCATGCGCGTCTGCAAAGCGAGGAGATCGCGGAAGATGCCGGACAAGGTCATCACCACGTCAATGCGGGGATGGCGGAGCTGATCGAGGGGGATCAGCTCGGCGCCGCAGAGGCGGTCGTAGCTGTCGAACCGCGGCCGCGCGCCCATCAGCGCCATGGCCTGTGCGAGGGGTGCGCCTTCCGACTTCAGATTGTCCGATCCCCACAGCACCATGGCGATCGATTCTGCGTAGGCGCCCGTTTCCTGGCGATGGCGCTCCAGAAGGCGTTCGGCCTGCAGCGCGCCGTCGTGGACGGCGAAGGCGCTCGGCATGCGGAAAGGGTCAAAGCCGTGGATGTTGCGGCCGGTGGGGAGCACTTCGGGGGCGCGGATCACATCGCCGCCGGGGGCGGGGCGGATGAAGCCCGCGTCAAGCGCATGGACGATGGCGCTGAGCTCATGATCTTTGGCCAACAGGGCGTTGGTGCGGGCGAGGGCTTCGAGGCGTTCGATGTTGGCGGGGGTGGCTTTGAGGCCGCTGAGGGTGATCGCGGTCTTGGGCGATTGGCCCGCCACGAGGGCTTCGATGGCGGCTTTGGCCGGGGCGGGTTGCTCGCCGCCGTCGGCGATGGCGGAGAGCAGCGCCACCCGCTCGTCCGGCGGGGGCGCCTCGCCCACCACATGCAGGCCTGCAGGGATCAAGGCGGTCTCGCGTTCTGCGACCTGTTCAGCGAGGCGGGCCAGGGCTATGGCGGGGTCTTTCGCCCAGGCGTCGGCGCTTGGGGCGAGGTTCACCGCTTCGGCTTGCGCGAGGATCAGGGCGCTGAGCGTGGACCGGCTTTCATCGTCGCTGCGCTCCCAGCGGCGGAGGCTGTCCTTTAGATCGCTCAGGCCGCGATACAGTCCGGCCTGAAGGATTGAGGGGGTCATGTGGCTGATGAGGGTGGCGGCGGAGCGCCGGCGCGCGAGAGCCCCTTCGGAAGGGTTGTTGGCGGCATAGAGATAGAAGTTCGGCAGATCGCCGATCAGGCGGTCTGGCCAGCAGGCGCCGCTCAGGCCGGTCTGCTTGCCGGGCATGAACTCAATCGCGCCGTGGGTGCCGAACTGCAGGACGGCGTGGGCGCCGAAATCGTCCCTTAGGTAGCGGCAGAAGGCGGCGAACGCATGGGTGGGGGCAAAGCCCTTTTCGAAGAGCAACCGCATGGGGTCGCCCTCAATGCCAAAGGCGGGTTGAAGGCCGACGAACACGTTGCCGAACTGGGCGCCGAGGATGAAAAGGCTGCGGCCGTCGGTGAGCTGTTTGCCGGGCGCGGGTCCCCATTGCGCTTCGATGGCGCCGAGGTGAGGCTCGCGCAGGACGTGATCGTCGACCGGGATGCGGGCGTGGACGTTGGCGTCGGTCCCGTAGCGTTCGGCGTTGCCAAGCAGGATGGCGGTGCGGAGCGCATCGACGTCGGCGGGAACTTCAACGTCATAGCCTGCGGTCTTCAGCGCCCGGAGCGTGTTGAGGAGCGAGGCGAACACCGACAGGTAGGCGGCGGTGCCCGCGGCTCCGGAATTGGGGGGGAAGTTGAAGAGGACGACGGCGAGTTTGCGCTCTGACCTCGCGGTGCGGCGCAGGGTCACGAGCTTGGCGACGCGGTCGGCGAGGAGGTCTGCGCGTTCGGGGCAGGCCCGCATGCGGGGGGTGGCGCCTTCGGCGGGGAAGCGGCACCGCCGGTCGCAGCCGGTGCAGGGGGCGCCCGAACTGTCGGAGCGGCCGCCGAACACGGTCGGGGCGATGGCGCCGTCCAGCTCGGGGATGGCGATCATGATGGTGGATTCGAGCGGCGACAGGCCGGCGCTGGAGGCGCCCCAGGTTTGCAGGGTCTGGAACTCGAGGGGTTGGGCGGCGATGTAGGGCACATCGAGCGCGGCGAGAATCTCTTCTGCGGCCTTGGCGTCATTGTAAGCGGGGCCGCCGACAAGGGAGAAGCCGGACAACGACACGACGGCGTCGACGGCGACCGTCCCGTTTTTAAGGAAGTAGCGCTCAATGGCCGAGCGGGCGTCGAGGCCGCTCGCAAAGGCTGGGACGACGGATAGACCGCGGGCTTCCAGGGCCTCGATCACGCCGTCATAATGGGCGGCGTCGTCGGCCAAGAGGTATGAGCGCAGAACGAGAACGCCTACCGTGCCTTTGGGCGCTTTGGGGCGCGGCAGGGCGGCGACGTCCTCGACGATCTTGCCGGCGGCGCGAGGGTGATAAAGTCCGATTTCGGGATACTCGACCGGGGGGTCGGCGGTGAGAGCGCCGCGCCAAGCCTGGCGAGGGCCCGAAGCATAGCGATTGATCAAAAACCGGATCATCGCCACGATGTTGGCTTCTGAGCCGGCCAGCCAGTACTGCATCGCCAGGAAGTAGGCGCGCAGGTCTTGGGCGCCGCCGGGGATGAAACGCAGGATTTTCGGCAGGCGGCGCAGCATCGCCATTTGTCCGGAACCGGAACTTCCGGCCTTGGCCTTTGAGCCGCGCAGCCGCTTCAGAAGCGCCAACGGGCCCTTGGGCCCTTTGTCCATCGTGAAATCCCCGAGCTTGGTCAGCTTGACGACCTCGCCCGCGGACAACAGCGCCACCATGGCGTCGCAGTGCGGCCGGCGCGCCTCCAGCGCGGGGAGGACCGACTGGATGTGGTCCTCCATGAAGAGCATCGTGCAGAGAATAACGTCGCCTTTGGCGATGTCGGTCAGACAGGCCTTGAGCGCTGACGGGTCATCGGCCCAGCTTGTCGCTGCATGCAGGCGCAGCGACACGCCCGGATTGTCACGGTCAAAGACGGCTTGCGCGCGTTCGACAAGGCCCCGCAGGTGACCATCGAGCGTGATGATCACCACGTTCACCGGCGCTGCCCGCGCGCGGAAGCCAGCGTCAGCGGGAGAAGTGGCTCTTGGCATCGTAAAGGACCTCTACGCCGATGACAGGCAGGCCCCGCTCGACGGCAAACAGCTCGGTGTTCCGCCGCGCTTTGCCGCGCACAAAGAACGGGATCTTCATGAGTTCTGCTTGGGCTTCAGGGCTCCATTGCGGGGCTGTGGGGTGTGCTTGATGGACAGGAGCGGGGGCGGGCTGCCGGTCATGAACGGCCGGGGCTTTCGTCGCGCCCGCGCCGGCGCCGTGAAGGTGGGAGGGCCCCGCGGCGTCATGGAACTCAAAATCGTCGCGGAACATCGCAAGCAGATGCTCCTCCAGGCCCATCACGAGGGGGTGGACCAGGGTGTCGAAGAGAACGTTGGCGCCTTCAAAGCCCATGACCGGAGCATAGCGGGCGGGAAAGTCCTGGACGTGGACAGGGGCGGAGATCACCGCACAGGGCACGCCCAAACGCTTGGCGATGTGGCGCTCCATCTGGGTGCCGAGGACAAGCTCAGGCTGGAGCTGTTCGATTGCTTCCTCAACGGCAAGATAATCGTCGGTGATCAGGGCTTCGAGGCCATAGGCGGTCGCTGCGGCGCGGACCTCGCGGGCGTATTCGCGGTTGTAGCAGCCAAGGCCCACGACTTCGAAGCCCAGCTCGTCGCGGGCGACGCGGGCCATCGCGATGGCGTGGGTTGCGTCTCCGAAGATGAAGACGCGCTTGCCGGTCAGGTAGGTGGAGTCGACCGAGCGGGACCACCAGGGGAGGCGAGACCGGCCTTCGGCGAGAAGCGGAGCGGGATCAAGGCCCGTGAGTTCGGCCACTTCGGCGATAAAGGCGCGGGTGGCGGCGTGGCCGATGGGCACAGTCCGGATACAGGGCTGGCCGTGGGTTTTTTCAAGCCAGCGGGCGGCCTGATCGCCGATCTCGGGGTAGAGCAGAACGTTGAAGTCCGCGTCGGGAAGACGGGCGATATCGGCGGGGGAGGCGTTCAAGGGCGCGGTCACGTTCACGGCCACGCCCAGTTCATGGAGCAGGCGGGTGATTTCGATGACGTCGTCGCGGTGGCGGAAGCCGAGAGCTGTCGGCCCCAAGAGATTGCATGTGGGCCGCGCGCCCTCGACCCGCTGTCGCCCGGGGCTTTTCGCGAGGGCCCGGACGATCTGATAGAAGGTCTCAGCGGCGCCCCAGTTCTCCTTTTTTTGGTAGGAGGGCAGTTCCAAGGGCAGAACCGGAATGGGCAGCGCAAGCGCCTGGGCAAGGCCCCCGGGATCGTCCTGGATGAGCTCGGCAGTGCAGGAGGCGCCGACAATCATGCACTGGGGCTTGAACCGGTCGTAGGCGTCAGCGACGGCGGTCTTGAACAAAGCGGCGGTGTCGGAGCCGAGGTCGCGGGCCTGAAACGTCGTGTAGGTGACGGGGGGGCGGGCGTCGCGCCGCTCGATCATGGTGAAGAGCAGATCCGCGTAGGTGTCGCCCTGGGGGGCGTGAAGAACGAAATGCACGCCCTGCATTGCGGTGGCGATGCGCATCGCGCCCACATGCGGTGGTCCTTCATAGGTCCAAACCGTCAGCTGCATCGGGCTACACCTTCAGGCCGGCGCGCCGGCGCAGGGGCCGGGCGAAAAGGTTGGCGAGGTCGGCGGCGCAGTCGAAGCCATGGACGGGGGAGAACACGAGTTCGATCGACCATTTCGTCGCCATGCCTTCGCGCTCGAGGGGGTTGGCGAGGCCCAGGCCGCAGACCACGAGATCGGGCTTCTGGGCGCGGCAGCGATCGAGCTGGCGATCGACGTCTTGGCCTTCGCTCAGGCGTGTTCCAGGAGGGAGGGCGGCGAGATCCGGCGCCAGCAGTTCCTGGTTCAGGTAGGGCGAGCCGACTTCGAGAGGCCGCATTCCCAGTTCTTGGGAGAGAAAGCGGGCCAAGCAGGGCTCAAGCTGGGAATCAGGGAAGAAGAAAATCGACTTACCGTCGAGTTCAGCCCGTAAAGGCTCCAAGGCGCGTTGGGCCCGAGCGCGGGCGGGGCCAATGGCTTCATCAAAGCGCCTCGGGCTGACGCCGAACGCTTTGGCGGCGGCGGACAACCACTGGGTCGTCCCTTCGGCGCCGAAGGGGAACTGGGCTGGGAGCCGGGTGGCGCTGCGAGCCTCAAGGGCGCGGACGGTATCGGTGAGGAACGGTTGAGCCAGCAGAAAGCGCGTGTTCGGCCCGATGGCGGGGATCGCGCGGGCGCGGCGGGGCGGGAAGAAGGCGACCCGCTCAAGGCCCATCTGGGCAAAGAGGCGCTGGAACTGATCCTCGACGATATCGGGAAGGGCGCCGACGACGAGAAGCTCCGGGGCTCTTTCGTCCGAGACCGGCGCTTCGGGGACGAGGCTTGCGAGGCAGGCGTCTTCGCCCTGAGTGAAGGTGGTTTCGATCCCGCTGCCGGAATAGTTCAGGATCCGGACGTTCGGGCTGTGGCGCGCGTTGAGGCGCGATGCGGCGCGGGAGAGATCGAGCTTGATCACTTCAGAAGGGCAGGAGCCGACAAGGAACAATAATTTGATGTCCGGCCTGCGGGAGAGGAGGCGATCGACGATGCGATCCAGCTCTTCGTTGGCGTCGGCGAGGCCCGCGAGATCGCGCTCCTCCATGATGGCGGTCGCGAAGCGCGGCTCTGCAAAGACCATCACGCCGGCGGCGGATTGGATCAGGTGGGCGCAGGTGCGGGAGCCGACAACGAGGAAGAAGGCGTCTTGGATCTTGCGGTGCAGCCAGACGATTCCGGTCAGTCCGCAGAAGACTTCGCGCTGGCCGCGTTCGCGCAGGATCTCGCCAGGATCGGGCCTATCCCGCAGAGCGCCGGCGGGCGTGAGGGGAGCAAAACCGCCGCCGTCGCTCATGCAGCGCGCCCCAGGGCCTGGGTCGGGTTGCTCTCGGTCTTGGCCTCAAGGCGGGCCTCGCGGAGCTTCCAAAGGAACTGGGCGGCGTTGACGACGTAGGCGGCATAAGCGGCGATGGCGATCCACATGCGGTCGTCGGGCGTGCCCCAGTGGAAGACCAAGGCCATCACGTAGGCCGCATGCA
>JBILVS010000222.1:0-3692 GCA_044370335.1 Caulobacterales bacterium | reverse complement strand
GTCTGAGGATCGAGGGTTTCCGCCTGGATCACAACTTGGCCGAATTCGTCGCCCTGGCGCAGCCAGACGCCCCGCTCCTGCGGAGGGCCCAGGCGCTGCGACAGGAGCGCGTCGCGGCGGGTTTCGAACTGGCCGTAAAGCTGGGAGCCGATCGGGTTCAGGGCTGTGATCACCACAGCCCCAATCACGAAGGCGGAGACGATCGCGGGGGTGGTGAAGCGCCAGGCGGAGACGCCGGCGGCGCGCATCGCGATGAGCTCAGAGCGGCGGTTGAGCTGAATCATGCCGATCATGACCCCGGCCAGGACCACGAAGGGCAAGGTCTGTTCGATCAGGATGGGCGCCTTCATCAGGGTCAGGCCGGCGGCCTGACCCATGCTGAGTTCAACCCGGGCGCCGACCGAGCGCATCTGTTCGACCAAGTCGATCAACAGGATCGCCGCCAGCACCGCGCCCATGGCGGTCGCGATGCCGCCCAAAGCGGCCAAGAGCAGGTATCGGGACAAAGCGCCCATGCAGGGCCTCACTCAAGGGGTGGCGATCAGAAGTAGGACAAAGCGAATTGGCCGCTCGGCGCCTTGCGGCGCCCTGCGCGGATCAGCATGACGGCGGCGCCGGCCGAGACCAGAAGCGGGAAGGCGTACTGGGCGACATTCAGAGCCGGGGCGTCGACGGCGGCGGCCTGCAGGCCTAGGGCCAGGAGGCGGACCAAAAGCCCCACGCCCGACGCCCAGAGCAGGCGGCCGAGATAGCCTTGGCGGCTGAACTCCCCACCCAAAATCCCAGCCAAGGCGATCATCGCCAAAGCGATGTTCAAAAGCGGCGCGGCCAGCCGGTAATGGCCTTCCGCGGTGAACCGGTCGACGTTGCGCTGGTCGAAGTGGTTGGTCATGTCGGGGAAAAAGAGCTGAGCCAGGGTGCGATCGCCCGGCTTCAGGACAAGGTCGGCCTCGGCTTCGACAAGCTCATTCAAAATCAAAGGATAGCGATCGAAATCCAGGGTTTCGACCGCGCCGGCGTCGGACTGGCGCTGGATTTGGCCCTCGATCATCACGAGTTGGGGCACACCGTTGGCCATCGTCACCAGCCCGGTGCGGGCGGTGTAGGTGACGGCCGGGCTCTGCCGGGCGTCGTGGACGAAAAGGTCGCGCATCTCCCCCCCTGGAGCGCGTTCGCGGGCGTACATGGTCAGGCCCTCGGCCGGGAAGGTGTAATCGCCCTCGCGGACGAGGGAGGTAGCCACATCCGCCCGGATATCGAAGATGGTTTCGCGCATCTCGGTGGAGGACGCGGGCTGGATGACGGTGGTCACCCAAAGGTGGCCTACGGCGGCGATGCAAGCCAGCATGATGACCGGTTGGGCCAAGCGCCAGGCGGAAAACCCCGCGGCGTAGAGCACCGTGGTCTCGCCTTCCGTGTGCATCCGGTTGATGGCGAAAGCGACGGCGAAAAACACCGCCAAAGGCAGGATCAGGCTGATCAGCTGGGGGGTGGCGAGGAGCGTGACCCAGACAAAGGCCATGGCGGATTGGCGGTTGTCGACGATGATGTCGAGCCGGTTCAGGCCTTGGGTCAGGATCGCGATAGCGGCCAGCGCCCCCAAAATCGCCACGAGGGGGCCGAGCGCCTGGCGAAACACGTAGCCTTGGACGATGTTCATCCGCGCTCCTGGCCCGGTCTCGGGCGCCTTCCCTTTACCACGCCGCACAGCTACCACTGCTTCGCAACAGGTTGAAGGGTGAATGGGGGGAGCCCCCGCAGCGCGCGCAGCGCGGACCCTTTGGCTCCCAAACGAACAGCGGATGGCCAAAAAGCGATGAATGTGCGGTTTTCGAAAGACGGGCGCGGTGAGGCTCTGGCGGTGATGGTCGCCGAGGGCGGGGCGTTAAGCCCGTCGGCGGCGGCGCTGGATGAGCGCCTCGGAGGCGCTTTGGCGCGGGCGATCACGGCGGCCCGGATGACCGGCAAGCCGGGCCAGGCGGTGGAGCTTCTGGCGCCGCAGGGGGTGGACGCGGCGCGGGTGCTCGCGATCGGGGTCGGGGCGGCCGATAAGGTCGATGGGCTCGGCGTGGAGCGCTGGGCCGGCCATGCGGTCAAGCGGCTGTTGACGTCAGGGGTGGAAAAGCTATCGCTCTTCGTCGACGCGATGGGCTGTTTGTCGGCGGCGGACGCTGCGGCGAAGGCGGGCGTGGGCGCGCGGCTCGCAGCTTATCGGTTCGACGCCTACCGCACTAAACTGAAGCCTGAACAGAAGCCGACGTTGACGGACGTGCAGATCGTCACCGAGGCGGGCAAAGCTGCTCAGACCCGCTTTGAGTGCGAAAACGCGGTGGTGGACGGGGTCTATTTCGCCCGGGACCTCGTGAACGAGCCGCCGAACGTGTTGCATCCGGAAAGCTTCGCTCAGCGCCTGGCGGAGCTTTCTGAACTCGGTGTTGAAGTGAAAGTCCTGGGCGAAGCGGAAATGCGCAAGCTTGGGATGAATGCGCTTTTGGGCGTCGGCCAGGGCAGCATCTGGGAAAGCAAACTCGTCGTCATGAGTTGGAAAGGCGCGGGTAAGGCGGCGCCCGTCTGCCTGGTGGGCAAAGGCGTGACATTCGACACCGGCGGCATCTCGCTGAAGCCCGGTCCGGGCATGGACGAGATGAAGGGCGATATGGGCGGCGCGGCGGCGGTGGCCGGCGCGATGAAGGCGGTGGCCGGCCGCAAGGCGAAAGCCAATGTCGTGGGCATCGTGGGGCTTGTGGAAAACATGCCCGACGGCAGCGCTCAACGGCCCGGCGACATCGTCGCCACCATGTCGGGTCAGACGATCGAGGTGCTCAATACCGACGCCGAAGGCCGGCTTGTTTTGGCTGATGTCGTCTGGTACGCGCAGGAAAAGCACAAACCGGCGGCGGTGATTGACCTCGCCACCCTGACGGGCGCCGTCATCATCAGCCTCGGGCATGAACACGCGGGCCTGTTCTGCAACGACGAGGATCTCGCAGGCGCGATCACAGCGGCGGCGGCGGCGGAAGGCGAGCCCGTTTGGCGACTGCCGATGAACGCCGGCTACGACAAGATGATCGACACTCCGAACGCCGATATGAAGAACATCTCTGGCAAGCCGGCGGCGGGATCGATTGTGGGAGCGCAGTTTATCAAGCGATTCATCAAGGACGGTCAGGCCTGGGCGCATATCGACATCGCGGGCACCGCCTGGAAGCCCGGCCCCTATGAGGACCCGACCTCGCCAGGCTGGGCTACGGGCTATGGGGTGCGCCTCTTGAACCGCCTTGTGGCGGATCGCTACGAGGGCTAAGCGCGATGGGCGAGGTCTGGTTCTACCACCTGGAGCGCCGGGACCTCGCCTCTGTCTTGGCTGATCTTTTGGAGAAGAGCCTCGGCAAGGGCTGGCGGGTGCTGGTGCGGGGGACCGATCCTGCGCGCCTCGACGCCCTTGATGCGGCGCTCTGGGTTCACAAGGACGACAGTTTTCTGCCGCATGGTCGCGATGGACCGGAAGCGGCGCGACAGCCCGTGCTACTGACCACGGCGTCGGAGGGGAACCCCAACGGCGCCAAAGCCTTGTTTTTGGTGGACGGCGCGGCGCCGCAGTCGCTCGAAGGTTTTGAGCGGGTCTGTGTCGTGTTTGAGGGCCGCAATGAAGCGGCGCTGACGGCGGCCCGGGGGCACTGGAAAGCTGTGAA
>JBILVS010000209.1:0-4009 GCA_044370335.1 Caulobacterales bacterium | reverse complement strand
GTCTCCTCGGGGTCCGGAGCGTCAGGGCGCCTCTTCATGGTCAGAGGGACAGAGGCTTTGAATCCGGCCCCCTCGTAAGCTCTGTGAGGCGGCGACGACAAGCCTGCGCAATCATAAGATTGGCAGGCCGGACCGTGCGGCGGGGGAACGAGAGATCGAACCCCAGACCAACCCACCCAAACGGCGCGCCGGACCCTTCAGGCCCCCGCCGCTCCCCGATTTCATCCCACAACGGATCATCGGCGGGCGGCTGAAAGGGCGGCTGAAAGCGCTTGCGCCTCTATTTGTTCAGCTCGCGCATCGCGCCCTCGAGGCCCGACAGGGTGAGCGGGAACATACGTTCGGGGCCGATAATGTCACGGATCAGCTGGACGGAGGGGGTATGGTCCCAGCTCTGGCGGGGGCTCGGGTTGAGCCAGACGAGGCTCTCATAGACGTCGGCCACGCGATAAAGCCACATCGCGCCGGGCTCTTCGTTCCAGTGCTCGACGCTGCCGCCAGGATAGGTGATCTCATAGGGGCTCATCGTCGCATCGCCGACAATCACCACCTTGTAGTCGTGCGGGTACTTGTGAAGCACCTCCCAGGTGGGAATTTTTTCCTGATTGCGGCGGCGGTTGTCCTTCCAAACGCCTTCATAGAGGCAGTTGTGGAAGTAGAAATACTCCATGTGCTTGAATTCGGTCCGGGCGGCGGAAAACAGCTCTTCGCACATCCGAATGTGCGGGTCCATGGAGCCGCCGACGTCAAAAAAGAGCAGCACTTTGATCGTGTTGCGGCGCTCGGGGCGCATGACGATGTCGAGATAGCCTTCGCGGGCGCTCTTGCGGATCGTGCCGTCGAGATCCAGCTCGTCCGGCGCGCCCTGACGGGCGAATTTGCGCAGCCGACGAAGCGCCACCTTGATGTTGCGGGTGCCGAGTTCGACCTGATCGTCGAGGTTTTTGTACTCCCGCTTGTCCCAGACTTTCACGGCCTTGCCATGGCGGCCTTGGTCTTGCCCGATGCGGACGCCCTCGGGATTGTAGCCGTTGTTGCCGAAAGGCGAGGTTCCGCCAGAGCCGATCCACTTGTTGCCGCCCTCGTGGCGCTCTTTCTGTTCTTTCAGCCGCTCGGCGAGGGTCTCCATCAGCTTGTCCCAGCCGCCTAAAGCCTCGATCTGCTTTTTCTCGTCTTCGGAGAGGTATTTCTCGGTGAGGGCCCGAAGCCATTCCTCGGGGATCATGGCGTCGACGGCGTCGGCGGTCCACTCGACGCCCTTGAACACGGAGCCGAACACCTTGTCGAACCGGTCGATGTGGCGCTCATCCTTGACCAGGGTCGCCCGAGCGAGGAAGTAGAAATCCTCGACCAATGGGGGGATCACGTCTTTTTCCAGGCACTCAACGAGGACCAGATACTCCTTCAGGCTGACCGGAACCTTGGCCGCCCGGAGTTCGGTGAAAAAGCGCTGGAACATGGACACTCCTCAGACCCTGGAAGTGTGATGCCGTTGACGCAAAGGTCAAGGGCTGAACGGGATTGGTCGGCGGCTCTTGAGCCTACGGGACTGTCGTGTGGACGACGATCGGCAGGCAGAAGCGAAACGAGGTGAGGCTGTCTTGAGAGCCAATCGTTTGCGCTGGGTCCAGGGCGCGGGTTGAGTGGATCTTCAAAGTCCATCGGGCATTCTGGGTCAGAGCGGGTTGGCCGTTCCAATCGAGAAAGAGGCGGAAGCTGACCTCGTCCTGCGGTTCTGCTTCCAGCGTTTGCGATGACCATTTCTGTGCTTGGGGCCCAGGGTTGGCTGTTAGGGAAGCGTTGCTGCATGAGGCCGACGCGCGTCCGCCGCTAGGAAAAGGGCGGAGGAGGGCTCATCGTAGCGGGTGAAAAAAGATCGTCACCGCCTGCCCGTCGGCGGTCCCCTGATTGCAGCCGACATCGGCCCCGCGGGGACCGGGAAACGCCGTGATCGACAGGCTCTCCGCGTCGTTGTCAAAGAAGCAGGGCCAACCACTCTGTCGGCGCCGGACGGTGGTCGCGGTCTTGTGTTCTTCCGCCGGCGCAAACACATCCTCCACGTGGGAACTGCGCGATGAGGACCGCCCCACGCCCTTCTGCCCGGACGGCGGCAGGTCCTTTCAAAAGGCGCGCCTGGCGGGCGGGGCAGTGCGGCTGATCATCCAGCTCCGCGTCGGCGGGCGGCCGGCCGCGGCGCGCCTGAGCCGCGGTCTCACGCTCGTCTTGCAGCTTCTTTGTCCGGGTGGCGGTCTGGGCGGCTTGAGACACGGTGGCGGCAAAATTGTTCATTATTAGCTGCGGGTTCTCTCTCAGGCGCTGGGCCTGTTCGCTCTCCAGGGCGGTGCGGGCTTAGGCGATGATGAGCTGGGCCATGACGGCGGAGCCGAACTGTGCCATGACGGCGGAGCCGAACTGGGCCATGACGGCGGAGCCGAACTGTGCCATGACGGCGGAGCCGAACTGTGCCATGACGGCGCAGCCGCGCTGGGTGTCGGCGGGGCGGCGAAAGGATTTGGGAACACGCACGCCCCTGATGCGCTTGGGCAGGCAGCGGGGCTGATTGCGGCGTTTGGCGATAAGGGCGGCTCCTTCTGGGTTGGAGCCGGGTCAATGCGACAAGCGCGTGACAATTCTGAGTTCGGAGGGTCGGCGCGGCTATTTCACAGCGGTCAGCGGGGCCTCGGCAAGGACCGGCGCCGGCCTTGGCGGCGGCGGCGGCGCGAAATGCAGCGCCGCGTCTTCAAGCCTGCCATAGCGCATCAGGAACAGATCCTTGATATAGTTTTGGGGGTGCCGCCATGGCGCTGTGGGGCCCTGTTTGGGGAACTGGTCCATGGCGCGGGTGACGTAACCGGAGCTGAAATCCAGGAATGGTTCGGCGGGCATGGCGGGGTCGGACAGTTTCGGCGTGGCGCTGGCGTAGCCTTGGGTCTCCATATGATTAATCAGTCGGCAGACGAATTCGCTGATCAGGTCGGCCCGCAAGGTCCACGACGCATTGGTGTAGCCGAAGACAAAGGCTGCGTTCGGAAGATCCGACACCATCAGGCCCTTGTAGGCGAAGCGGTCGCCGAGGCGAACGGGAGCGCCGTCCATCGTCAAAGCGATGCCGCCGGCGGCGAGCAGGGCAAGGCCTGTGGCGGTGACGATCACATCCGCTTTGAGGGTCTCGCCGGAGGCAAGCGCTATGCCTTCAGGGGTGAAGCGGTCGATCGTGTCGGTGACGATCTTGGCCTTGCCTTGGGCAATCGCTGCGAACAAATCATCGTCCGGAACCAGACAAAGGCGCTGATCCCACGGGTTGTAGCGGGGCGTGAAATGGCGGGCTACATCGTAGCCCTCAGGCAGGCGTTCCTGCACATGGCCGATCAGTTTCTCCTTCACCTGCGCCGGTCGCTTGCGGGCGAGGGTGAAGGTCAACATCTGCATCAGGATTTTGCGCCAGCGGGTCAGGCCGTAGGCGATTTTGTCAGGCAGCAGCCTTCGTCCGAGATTGGCTAATCGGTCCTCCGACGGCATGGAGAACATGAAGGTCGGGCTGCGCTGCAGCATGGTGACCGACTTGGCCTTCTCCGCCATGGCGGGGACGAGGGTCACCGCAGTGGCGCCGGAGCCGATGACGACGACGTCTTTGCCTGCGTAATCGAGGTCTTCGGGCCAATGCTGGGGGTGGACGATGCGGCCTTTGAAATCGGCCGAACCCGGAAAGTCCGGCGCGTGGCCGGCGCTGTAGCGGTAATAGCCAGAGCAGAGCAGCAAAAAGCGGCAATGGTATGTTTCAGGCCCGTTCGGGCCTTCGGCGATGATGGTCCAACGGGCGGTTGGGCTGTCCCAGTCTGCGCTGACGGCCTTGGTCCTGAAGCGGATATGGCGGGTGACGCTGTGCTCTTCGGCGGTTTCACGGACATAAGCGAGGATCGAGGGGCCGTCGGCGATGGCCTTTTGCTGGGTCCAG
Organism: Caulobacterales bacterium; assembly: GCA_044370335.1. Classification (GTDB taxonomy): domain Bacteria; phylum Pseudomonadota; class Alphaproteobacteria; order Caulobacterales; family Aquidulcibacteraceae; genus REEB509. The sequence goes on along the minus strand of JBILVS010000209.1, from coordinate 54 downwards.
GGTTTGAAGGCGTAGCCCAAAGTGAACATGTCGCTGTCGGATCGGATGCCTGGA
>JBILVS010000208.1:0-4016 GCA_044370335.1 Caulobacterales bacterium | reverse complement strand
CGGCATTGACGGGGGGCCTCCATTGCGCCAACTGACCCTCAGGCGGGGTGCGGTCATAAACACGCCGCATTGAGACCCGACCTGTCACAAGGCGCTCCATCTTACGGTAGGTTTATGCTGCGGAAGATCCTGATCGGCCTTGCGATTGTCGTTGGTCTCGCGACGGCGGGCGTCTCGGTTTATGTGGTCTCAGCGCTGCAGGGGTTGCCGAGCGTGGAGGAACTCCGCGACTACGAGCCCCCTGTCACCACCCGGGTGCACGCCGGGGACGGCGCCCTGATCGCGGAGTTTGCTAACGAGCACCGCCTGTTTGTGCCGATCGAGGCAATCCCGGAGCGGGTGCGCAACGCGTTTCTCTCCGCAGAGGACGAGCGCTTCTACGAGCACGGCGGCGTCGACATGCGCGCCCTTGCTCGGGCGATGATCTCCAATGTCGGCAATGTAATCGCCGGCCGGCGCCTCGAAGGCGCCTCCACCATCACCCAGCAGGTGGCGGGCAACATGCTCACGGGCCGGGACCGCACGCTGCGCCGGAAAATCCGCGAAGCGTTTCTAGCCCAGCGCTTAGAGCAGGCCTTCGACGGGGATCAGACCGAGCGGAAGAACCGTATCCTTGAGCTTTATCTGAACCAGATTTACCTCGGCCAGCGGGCTTACGGGGTGGCTGCGGCGGCTCTCAACTACTTCGACAAGCCGTTGTCGGAGCTGACGATCGCTGAGGCCGCCTATCTCGCGGCGCTGCCGAAGGCGCCCAACAACTATCATCCCGTCCGTCAGAACGAGCGCGCCGTGACGCGCCGCAACTGGGTCATCTCGCGGATGGTGGAGAACGGCTACATCACGGCGGAAGAGGGCGCCGCGGCCCAAGCCGAGCCGTTGGTCGCGGTTGATCGCTTGTCGGGCGACCAATATGTCGCCGCAACCCATTTTGTCGAGGAAGTCCGCCGCGAACTCGTGGAGGAAATGGGAGAGGAAGAAGTTAACGAGGGCGGCCTCTCGGTCCGGACGACCGTCGACACCCGGCTGCAGCTGATTGCCGCCCGCGCCCTGCAGAACGGGCTTGAGGCCTATGACCGCCGCCATGGATGGCGGGGTCCCGTCGGTCGGGGGGACGCTGTGGGCGATGTCGCGCGTCAGATTTCGGAAGCCGCCGCACCGCCGGCGCTGACCGGATGGGTCAGGGCTATGGTCACCGAAAGCGCCCGCAACGTGGTCCGCGTCACCACCGGTGAAGGCCAAGTGCTGCGGCTGAACGATGACGACGTGACGTGGGCCAATCGGAGCGCTCGGCGCGATGAAAGCTTGGCCCTGAGGGTCGGCGCCATTGTCTATATCGAGCCCGGCGAGACCGCGGAGTCCCGCGCGCGCCTTCGGCAGACCCCGGAAGTGCAGGGCGCGCTCGTGGCGCTGGACGCCCATACAGGGCGGGTTCTGGCCATGGTGGGCGGCTATGACATGCGCACCGCCGGCTATAACCGAGCCACCCAAGCCCGGCGGCAGCCAGGATCGGCCTTCAAGCCGATCGTCTATGCCGCGGCCTTGGAATACATGGGCGCCGAACGGCCGATCACGCCGGCGACCCTGATCCCCGACGATCCCTTCTCCGTCGTCGCGGGGGACGGCTCGGTCTGGCGGCCGGACAACTACAACCGGGTCTTCAACGGCCCCACCACCCTGCGGCGCGGCCTGGAGCAGTCCCGCAACGCGATGACTGCGCGGATGGCCTTTGAAATGGGCATCGACCGGGTCGTCGAATACGGGCGGCGGCTGGGGGTGTATGACCAGGGCGTGCCGGAGGTCTTCTCTCTCGCCCTCGGCGCCGGCGAAACGACGCTCCTAAGGCTGACCTCCGCTTATGGGGTGTTCGTCAATGGCGGCCGCCGCGTGACGCCGGTGTTCGTCGACCGGGTTCAGAACCGCTATGGCGAGACCATCGAGCGCCGCGACCGTCGGGTCTGCCCGGAGTGCAATGCCGCTTGGCGTGCGGGAATGCGCGCGCCAACCTTGAGCGACGACCGCGAGCAGTTGATCAACCCGATCACCGCCTACCAGATCGTCTCGATGTCGCAGGGCGTGGTGCAGCGCGGCACCGCCACCGTGGTCAACAGCGTCGGCGCGCCCCTTGGCGGTAAGACCGGCACGACGAACGACTATCTCGATGCGTGGTTCGTCGGCTTCTCGCCGGACCTCGCGGTCGGGGTTTGGGTCGGCTTCGACAACCCGCGCTCCATGGGGGATGGGGAAACGGGCGGGAGCCTCGCGGCCCCCATCTTCCGGGACTTCATGCGCGACGCTTTGCGCCCCGAAGGCTCCAACCAAATCCGCGCGGTCCCCTTCCGGATGCCCCGCGGCGTGGCCTTGGTCCGGGTTGACCAGATGACCGGAACCCTGCCGACGGAAGAGACGACGGCTATGATACTTGAGGCCTTCCGCCCCGGCACGGAGCCGCAACCAGGGGAGCTGGCCTTTGTGTTCGGCCAGTCTGAGCTTACCGATCCGGCGCTGCTTGACGCGTTGGTCGAGCCCGGCAGCGAGACCGGCGATGGTTTCAGCTTCGGCCCCCCCGACGAGATGGGCGGTGCGGTTCCTGGCGATCCCGCCCAGGCGCCGACCGCGCCGGGCCCGGGAGCGCCGACGGCCACAGCGCCGGCGATGCCGAACCGGCCTGATGAACAATTGGGCGAACTCTACTAATAACCGCCCCTGCATTGGACTAGCCGTCGCGCTGCCTCGCGCGGGGGCCGCCTGTTTGATCATGAGCCAAGGAGCCTTCCATGAGCGCCGAAATCGACGCCCTTTCTGACGCCATCGCGACCTCGGTGTCGCTGCTTCGGAGGCGTCTTTGACTGGGATCGCGCCCTTGTCCGTCTCGATGAGCTGAACGCGCTCGCGGAGGACCCGGCCCTCTGGAACAGTCCGGAGAAGGCCCAGAAGCTGATGCGAGAGCGGAACAAGCTCTCCACCTCTGTGGAAAACGTACGCGCTTTTGAGCGCGAAGCCGCCGACGCCGTCGACATGGCGGCGATGGCGGAGGAGGAGGGGGAGGCAAGCCTCGTCGCTGAGGCCGCTGCCTCCTTGCGCCGGGTCCAGGAGCGGGCGGCCCGGGCTGAACTCGAGGCGCTGCTCGCGGGCGAAGCGGACGGCAACGATTGCTATATCGAGTTCAATTCCGGCGCGGGCGGCACGGAGAGCCAGGACTGGGCGTCGATGCTCTACCGGATGTACGCCCGCTGGGCCCAGGCCCATGGCATGAGCGTGGAGGAGCTTGAGTATCAGGACGGCGACACCGCAGGTATCAAGTCCGCCACCCTCCTGATCAAGGGCGAAAACGCCTATGGCTGGCTGAAGACGGAAGCCGGCGTCCATCGCCTGGTGCGGATTTCGCCATTCGACTCCAACGCGCGGCGTCATACGAGCTTTGCAAGCGTTTGGGTTTATCCGGTGATCGACGACACGATCGAGATCGAGATCCTGGACAAGGATGTTCGCACCGACACCTACCGCGCGAGCGGCGCCGGGGGCCAGCACGTCAACAAAACCGACAGCGCCGTGCGCCTCACCCACATGCCGACGGGCATTGTTGTCGCCTGCCAGTCCGAACGCTCCCAGCACCAGAACCGGGCCAAGGCTTGGGACATGCTCCGCGCGCGCCTCTATGAGCTTGAGCTGCAAAAGCGGGAGGCCGAAAGCCAAGCGCTCGAAGCGCAGAAGACCGAAATCGGCTGGGGCCGGCAAATCCGGTCCTATGTGCTTCAGCCTTATCAGATGGTCAAAGATCTCCGTACGGGGGTCGAGACTTCGGATACGGACGGGGTGCTGGACGGGGACCTCGATCAGTTCATGGCGGCGTCGCTTGCGGCGCGGATTTCCGGCCTTCCCGGCGGAGCGGTCGAAGATATCGACTAGGGCGTTTTCCGACCTTTTGGAATCGGCCGGAAACGTCGGAAAACGCCCCAGTGTTAATCCTAGACCACGTTGCGACGCTTTTGGCCGAGCCCGTATGGTCGCAACGTGGT
>JBILVS010000207.1:0-4038 GCA_044370335.1 Caulobacterales bacterium | reverse complement strand
GATCTTAGCCGTCGATGTGACGCGCACGCCGTCCGATCAACCGATGTTCGCCCAAACTGTGCTCGGCATGAAAGGCGGGGCCGGCCTGCCGGGCATTGTCCTTGCGGACGTAGGCTTCGCGTCAGGTCCGGCGGTCGAGCGGCTCAAATCGGAAGGGATCGAACCGCTGGTGGCGATCGCCAAAACCCAACCGCACCGGCCTTACGACTTCCACCCCCCGCCCGATCCCAGGCCAAACCGAAACATCACAGAGCCCTGGCGTCTGGAGATGAAAGCGAAACTGGAGACCGACGATGCCAAAGCCAAATCCAAGCTGCGCAAACAATCCATCGAACCGGTCTTCGGCATCGTCAAAAGCGCAATGGGCTTCACGCGGTTCCTCCTGCGCGGCCTCGATCAGGTGAAAACAGAATGGTCTTTGGCGGCGCTCGCCTCCACCTGCAGACGCCTCGTCCGGCTCACCGCGGCCTGAGCCAGTCCGCCAACGATGGCGACAAACCCCAACGGCCTCTCAAAGACATCAGTCCTGCAGGCTGACAGCCAAAATGTTCTTGTCTTGTTCTTTTTTCTGGCGTAAGGCGAGAGGGCTATGGCCCGCCCTGCCCGCGCCCGCTTCGCCGACCTTTCAGCCGCCCCGCACAAGGGCCGAGGGGCATTGTCGAACGCGAGCGGACGGTACGAAGCGCAGGCCCGTGACGCTTTCGACGACGGTTGGGAGCGGGAGGACGAGGGGGCGCTGCTCACCGCGTCAGTGACGCCGGAAACGGCAAAATCCATCATTAGCCGCAACGACAGTCCCGACATCAGCTTTGACCGCACGGCCAATCCGTATCGCGGCTGCGAGCACGGATGCGTTTACTGTTACGCGCGGCCCAATCACGCCTATGTCGGGCTTTCGCCGGGGCTCGATTTCGAGACCAAGCTGTTCGCCAAGACGAACGCGGCGGCGCTCTTGGAAGAGGCATTGCGCAAGCCAGGCTATGCGCCGGACGTTTTGATGTTGAGCGGGGTGACCGACCCCTATCAGCCGATTGAAAAGACCTATCAGATCACGCGGTCACTGTTGGAGGTGTTGAGCGCGTGCAACCATCCCACCGCGATCATTACGAAGTCGGCCCTGGTGTTGCGGGATATCGACCTTCTCGCCGACATGGCGCGGCGGAACCTCGTTAAGGTGGCGCTCTCCATCACGTCGCTTGATCCTGGCTTGTCTCGGCGGCTGGAGCCTCGGGCGACGGCCCCACACCGACGGCTGTCGGCGGTGCGAACCCTTTCGGAGGCGGGCGTTCCGGTGTCGGTGATGATGGCGCCGATCATCCCTGCGCTGAACGATCATGAGATTGAGGCGCTGCTGGCCGCTGTCGCGGATACAGGGGCGCAAAGCGCGGGCTATGTGCTGTTGCGGCTGCCGCTGGAACTGAAGGATCTCGTCCATGAATGGCTCGATCAGCATGCGCCGCATCGAGCGGCGCGCGTCAAGGCGTTGATCCGGGACACGCGGGGCGGGGCTGACTATCAAGCCGCTTTCGGCTTGAGACAGCGGGGATCGGGGCCATACGCGCGTCAGATCGCCGTTCGCTTTAAGGCGGCCCTGCAACGGTACGGATTGACCCGCCCGAGCCTCGCGCTCGACACAAGCCGTTTTGTTCCACCCTCACGACCCGGCGACCAAGCGTCTTTGCTTTAAGCCATGCCACAGCTCACGACCCCCTGGCGCGCCACTCAGTGGCCGCGTAGAACGTTACCCTATTGGGAATGTGGGCAGGAGGACCGCTATGGAACTCGACAACCAGCGGCGCAGCAGCAACATCGAGGATCGGCGAGGCATGCGCGGCCCCCGCGGCGGCGGCGGCCGGGGCGGATTGCCAGTGCGCTCTGGGGGCTTAGGGATCGGCGGCCTCATCATCATCGGCCTGATCTTGTTGTTCTTCCCGCAATCGCGGGAGCTCTTGGGACCGCTGGTCACAGGCGGAGGCCTGCCGGGGGCGGGGTCGAATGCGGCGCCGGCGGAGGGCGCGCGGCAGGGCTGCGCTGAGGGCGACCAGACTTGTGATTTCGTCTCGGCGGTGCTTGGCTCCACCGAAGACGTGTGGGGGCCGATTTTCCAGCAGGGCGCGCTGCCGAACTATGGGGGGAGTCCTGGGACTTACGCCCCGCCGACGCTTGTCCTGTTTGACGCGGAAGCCGTGGAAACCGAGGGATGCGGGGTGGTGCCGAACGCAGCAGGCCCGTTCTACTGCCCGGGGGACCAAAAGCTCTTTATCAATCCGTCCTTCTGGGATGTGCTGTCGCGGCGGCTGAACTCGCCGGGGGATTTCGCGCAGGCCTATGTGATCGCGCACGAGGTCGGCCACCACGTGCAGAACCAGATCGGATCATCGCGCTTTCGGGAAGAAGCGATGATGCGGGGCCAGCAGGCCGGCAACCAGGCTTCGGTGCGTCTTGAGCTGCAGGCCGATTGCTTCGCGGGCGTCTGGGCGCACCACGCCAATCGCGGCGGACAATTGAGCCAAGGCGATCTCGATGAAGCGCTCAACGCGGCGCACAATATCGGCGACGACACGCTGCAGCAGGACGGGCAAGGCTATACCCGCCCCGAAACTTATACCCACGGCGCCTCCGAGCAGCGGCGACGCTGGTTCCAGGCGGGCTTCAGCGCCGGCGATGCGCGCCAGTGCGACACGTTTGCGGTGCGGGACTACAACCAGCTCTGACCGAGGCGGGCTACGCCCAGCCGCGCCTGGCCTTTGCTCTGATCGTGGCGGCTTGGACGGAATCGCCGCAAACTCGTCATTATGATTGTGTGCGGCGTGGATGAGGCGGGCCGGGGCCCTTGGGCGGGCCCGGTGGTGGCGGCCGCGGTGATTTTGCCGGCCGAGGGCGCGCCTTCTGGGGTGGCGGACTCCAAAGTCTTGACCCCGGCGCGGAGGTCAGCCTTGGAGCAAGCCATCAAGGCTTGCTGCGTCTGGGCGATTGGGGAGGCGTCGCCGGAAGAAATCGACCAGATCAATATTCGGCAGGCGACACACTTGGCGATGCGCCGAGCGATCGCAGGGCTGGCCACGCCGCCCGGGCTCGCCCTCGTCGACGGCAATGACGCCCCGAAGGCCCCCTGCCCCGTGCGCCCCTTGATCGGCGGGGATGCGCTCGAACCGGCCATTTCCGCGGCCTCGATCCTGGCCAAAGAATATCGTGATCGGCTGATGGTAAGCCTCTGCGCCGCTTATCCCGGTTATGGGTTCGCCGCCCACAAGGGATACGGCGCTCCGGCGCATGCCGCCGCTCTACGGGAGCTGGGGCCCAGCCCTGTCCATCGGATGAGCTTCAAGCCCGTCCGCGAGGCGGCGGAGGCTCTTACCGCCCGTCTGCAGGCGGCAGGCCACCCGGAGACTGGCCTCCGACCCAGCTGATTCGGAGCGCGCGAATTCGATTCTCAAGCGTGAATCCTTTGTTTACCGTGGTCGGAGAAAAAGCTCCCTTGACGACCGCGGAGACTCCATGCGCGCCCTGCCTCTGGACAAAGTGATCGAAGGCGACTGCGTGGCCGAAATGGCCAAGCTGCCGGATGGGTGCGTGGATCTCGTATTCGCTGATCCGCCCTACAATCTGCAACTCGGCGGGGAATTGACCCGGCCGGACAATTCCCGCGTCGATGGGGTCGATGACGCCTGGGATAAGTTTGCCGACTTCGCGGACTATGACGCCTTCACCCGCGCGTGGCTGAGCCAGGCGCGGCGGTGCCTGAAGGATGACGGCGCGATCTGGGTGATCGGGGCTTATCACAACATCTTCCGCGTTGGCGCCATCCTGCAGGATCTCGGGTTCTGGATCCTGAACGACATTGTCTGGCGGAAGACCAACCCGATGCCGAACTTCAAAGGCACGCGGTTTCAGAACGCTCACGAGACGCTAATCTGGGCGGCGAAGTCCAAGACGTCGAAGTACACGTTTCATTACAACGCTCTGAAAATGCTCAATGATGATCTGCAGATGCGGTCGGATTGGACGCTCCCGATCTGCACCGGGCCGGAGCGCCTT
>JBILVS010000097.1:0-10644 GCA_044370335.1 Caulobacterales bacterium | reverse complement strand
CGCAAGCGAAAAAGACGACGGCTGAGGCCTCAGGCCCAGCCGTCAAGAATTGAGCGGCGTTCAACCAGACGTTTAGAACGCCAAGACCATATTCTACCAAAGGGTCTGTCGGTCCCCCGCCAATTCGGCGACAAAACGCCACATATGTCCTATCAAGTTCGGCGTTGGGGAGTGGCGCCCACGGCGGCTCTGCGCCATGGTCCCCGGGCAACCGATTCACCCCTGCGATGGATAAGACCATGAGCGACTCGATTTTGATTGGCGCGAGCCCCGATGGTCCTCAGGGCATCACGCTTAAACGCGCCAACCGCCACGGCCTCATCGCCGGCGCCACCGGCACCGGAAAGACCGTCACCTTGCAGGTTTTGGCCGAACAGTTCGCCGCTGCCGGCGTCAACGTCTTCGCCGCCGACGTGAAAGGCGATCTCTCCGGCTGCGCCGTCCCTGGCGAACCGCCCCCCGCCTGGGCCGTCAAGCGCGCAGAAGAGGTCGGCGTCCGGCTGGAGCCTGGCGCCCAGACCTGTGTGATGTGGGACGTGTACGGCGAGCTTGGCCATCCGATCCGCACCACCGTCTTCGAAATGGGCCCGCTTCTGATGAGCCGCATCCTTGAGGCCACCGAAGCCCAGGAAGGCGCCATCACCATCGCGTACAAAATCGCCGATGAAGGCATTCCCGGCGCTCGCGGCCCCACGGGCGCGGAGAACCTTCTCCTCGACCTGAAGGACTTCCGCGCGCTCCTCGCCTATTTGAGCGAAAACGCCGAAGAGATCGGCAAAAAATACGGCCTCGTCACTCCGCAAACGGTTGCCGCGCTGCAGCGCAAATTGCTTCAAATGGAGATGGACGGCGCCGATCATTTCTTCGGCGAGCCGGCCTTTGATCTGCAAGACATGCTGAAGCCCGGCCTCAACGGCAAAGGCGTGATCCACCTGCTCGCCGCCGAACGATTGATTCAACAGCCGCGCCTCTATGCAACCTTCCTGTTGTGGCTGTTGTCGGAGCTCTGGGAAGGCCTCCAAGAGGCGGGCGACCTCGACAAACCGAAGCTCGTCTTCTTCTTCGATGAGGCTCACCTTCTCTTCAAGGACGCCCCCAAGTCGCTCCTCGACAGGATCGAGCAGGTCGCGCGCCTGATCCGCTCGAAAGGCGTCGGCATCTATTTCATCACCCAGTCGCCCGCCGACGTCCCCGACATCGTGTTGTCGCAGCTCGGCAACCGCGTCCAGCACGCGCTCCGCGCCTACACCCCAAGCGACCAGAAGGCCGTCAGGGCTGCCGCAAACTCCTTCCGCGCCAACCCCGGCGTGGATGTCGCCAAGGAAATTCAGGAACTAGGCGTGGGCGAGGCCCTGGTCTCCACCTTGGACGACAAAGGCGCGCCGACCCCCGTCGCCCGCACCAAGGTACGCCCGCCGAACTCCAAGGTCGGCCCCGTAACCGCCGACCAGCGCCGCCGCCTCATCACCGAAAGCGGCTATTCGGCGAAATACGATCAAGCCTTGGACCGCGAGAGCGCCCACGAAATTCTGACGCGGCGCGCAGCCCAGCTCGAAGCTGAAGCTGCCCGCGCCGAACAGCAAGCCGCCCAGCAGAAAGAACGCGAAGCCCGCGAAAAACAGCGCGCCCGCGAAGACCGCAGCCGCTCCGGCGGCTCCCGCAGCAACAGCGGCGGCGGCCGCTCGCGCACCACAGCGCTGGAGCGCCAGGGCGGTCGCGTCGCCTCGAACGTCTTCTCCACCATCGCCCGAGAGATCGTCCGCGGCATCTTCGGCAATACCCGCCGGCGGCGCTGAAGCTCATGGGCTTCTACGACCGCCATATTCTTCCTCGCCTGATCGGCTGCGCCTGTGGCGCCAAGCCGATCGCCAAGCAGCGCGCCAAGATCACGCCCCAAGCCGAGGGCGTGGTTTTGGAACTAGGCTTCGGCTCCGGCCTCAATCTGCCGTTCTACGACCCGGCCAAGGTCAGCCGCGTCATCGCTGTGGAGCCGAGCCTCAGCATGGTGTCCCGGGCGGAAAAGGCGATCGCCCAAAGTCCAATCCCGGTCGAAGTTCGCTTAGAAGGCGCTGAAAGCCTGAGCGTTCCTGATCACAGCGTCGATACAGTTCTCCTCACCTACACGCTCTGCACCGTGCCGGACGCCCCCGCCTCCCTCCGCGCCGCCTGCAGAGCGTTGAAGCCCGACGGCAAGCTCCTGTTCTGTGAACACGGCCTCGCGCCGGACCCTCAAGTCGCCCGTTTCCAGCAGCGATTGGAGCCTCTCTGGTCTCGCCTTGCCGGCGGATGCAGATTGACCCAAGACGCGCCCGCCCTCCTCAGCGCCTCGGGCTTCCGCCTGATCCGCATCGAGACCATGTACCTCCCAGGCGCGCCGCGCTGGGCCGGGTTCAACGCCTGGGGCGAAGCCGTCCCGGCCTGAACCCAACGCTATCAAGCCGCGCCGATCAGCCTGGCGGCGCCGTCGTGCAGAACGCGTTCAGCTTGTTCCCATAAGGATCTGGGAAGGAGGCGGGGTAGAACGTGTCTCCCCGCGGGCCGGCGGGGGGCCTTCGCTTACCGCCCCCATCTGGCGCGCCACGGCGGAGATCCGATCAATATGGGATGGATCCTTCGCCTTTAAGGCGACCATACCGCCGTTGCCGACCGTCGCTTGCCCTCCGTTGAAAGACTTGGTGAGGCCAATCCCGGTCGGGCCCCTGAAGGCTACTCCAGGCAATAGCGCCCAGTCACTCCATCAGTCACTCCATCGGTCACTCCATCAGCCACTCCATCGGCCACTCCATCAGCCACTCCATCATCCGCCCAACGCCCAGCTCTTTTGCGATAACGTCATAAAAGGCCGCGGCTCTTTCAGGATCGTTCGCTCTTCCGGTGACGGCCCCAATCATCGCCTCCTCCCTCTTGACTTCCCCCCTGGCTCGGGTCGAACAAACAAAGAACTCAAGGCCCCGCCCATGAATTTCCGACAACCTCGCGCAAATCCGCCTTTGTTGACGCAACGGCGCCTTCGACAACTGCGACAAGGAGCGCTACCTACGCAGAGAAGGCGAAAGACAATCTCGGGAGGAAGCCATGCGCGAGCATCTCAAATTCTACATCGACGGCCAGTGGGTCGACCCCGTCACCCCCCGCGCTCACGACGTCATTAATCCGGCCACGGAAGAATCGATCGCGCGCATCTCGCTCGGTTCCTCCGCCGATGTCGACAAGGCCGTCGCCGCCGCCAAGCGCGCCTTCGAGACCTTCAGCCAGACTTCCATGGAATACCGCCTCGAGTTGCTCCAAAAGATCATGGCCGCCTATCAGGCGCGCATGGGCGATATCGCGACCGCGATTTCCCAGGAGATGGGCGCGCCGATGTGGCTGGCGCAGGCCGCCCAGGCGCCCGCCGGGCTCGGCCAATTCATGGGTACGCTCAATGCCCTGAAGGAATATCAGTTCGAATATATGATGGGCGGCACCAAAATTCGCCGCGAACCCATTGGCGTCTGCGGGTTCATTACGCCCTGGAACTGGCCGATGAACCAGATCGCCTGCAAAGTCGCGCCGGCTCTCGCTGTGGGCTGCACCATGGTGCTGAAGCCGTCGGAGATGGCGCCGCTGGACGCCATGATCCTCGCTGAAATCATGCATGAGGCGGGCGTGCCCCCCGGCGTGTTCAACCTCGTGAACGGCGACGGACCCGGCGTCGGCCAAGCCCTGTCTACCCACCCCGATGTCGACATGATGAGCTTCACCGGCTCCACCCGCGCGGGCGTTCTTGTCCAAAAGGCGGCCGCCGACACTGTCAAACGCGTTGCCCTCGAGCTGGGCGGCAAGAGCCCAAACATTATCCTCGACGACGCAGATTTGCAGAAATCCGTCACCGGCAGCGTGATCTCGATGTTCACCAACTCGGGCCAGAGCTGCAACGCCCCTTCGCGAATGTTCGTGCCGCGCCAGATGCATGACCAGGCCGCCGCCATCGCCGCAGCCGTCGCCCAGAACACCAAGGTCATGGACCCCGCCACAGCCGAAAAAGGCGCCATCGGGCCCCTCGCCAACGCCAACCAGTTCGCGAAGGTGCAGGCCCTCATCCAAAAGGGGATCGACGAGGGCGCCACGATCGCCGCCGGCGGCATCGGCCGTCCCGAGGGCTTCAACCGCGGCTACTTCGTCCGCCCCACAGTATTCTCCAACGTCACCAACGATATGACCATCGCCCGGGAGGAAATCTTCGGCCCGGTTTTGGCCATTCTGCCCTATGACACCGAAGAGGACGCCATTCGGATGGCCAATGACACAGTCTATGGCTTGTCGGGTTACGTGCAGGGAAGCCCAGAGCGCGCCCGCGCGGTCGCCAACAAGATCCGCGCCGGCAACGTCCACTTGAACCTCGCAGGTATGGACATCAACGCCCCCTTCGGCGGCTACAAACAGTCTGGCATCGGCCGCGAATGGGGCAAGTACGGCCTCGAGGAATTCCTCGAGATCAAAGCCGTCCTCGGCCACGGCTAAGGAACGCAGACGGCCCCGGTCTTGAGCGCCGCGACCGGGGCCGTTATCCTTGCCAGAACCTTAATTTCCTCATGTTCACAATGCTTTAGCTTTGGCGTGGCAAAACCGGCGAAGTCCCATTGTCCTCGCCAGAGCTGATCCCATGACCGCTCCAGTCTCCGCTGCTGCCGACCTCACCAAAGACGGCGAAGACGCCCTCTCGGCCGAACCTGCCTTCACCTCTTGGCCCGCCAATGATTGGGTCGCAGAAGCCGCCAGCAGCCCCGCGGAATTTGAGCTCTATTTTGATGAAGGCACAGGCCTCTATGAGATTCGCCGGATCGCCGGCGGCGCAGGCTCCGAAGCGGAGTCCAGCGCTCCCGAAGCCGCTGTCGCCGCGCCCGCCGCCGAGCCGGTTGTCGAAATCACGGTTGAAAACGACGCCCAAAACGACGCCCACGGCGAGCCTCTCGCTGGCTGGGCTTCTCTCGCCGGCCCCACGGGCCCGAGCGCTTTCCACACCCCGCTCCTGTGGGGCCTGAGCCTCACCGGCGCCGCCGATTTTTCCCCGCTCCCCGCTCTTGACCAGAGCCGCGGCGGCTCGGCCTGGCGCCTCGAGGCTGCCGCCTAAGCCGAACAGCGATCAAATCTGGGCCTCCGCGCCCAAACTGCGCTATGGGTCCGCCAAACGGGCGCGAGCCGCCCTTCTCGGAACGGACCCCAAGCCCATGAGCGAAAAGACCTGGCGCAAGCGGACCCTCAACGGCAAGCCCCTGCAGCCCGACACCTTGATGATGGGCTACGGTTATGACCCCGCCCTTTCCGAAGGCTCTCTGAAGCCGCCGCTCTTCTCCACCTCGACCTTTGTGTTCAAGAGCGCCGAGGATGGGAAAAACTTCTTCGCCGCCCTCCAGGGTCGGCGGCCGCTGGGCCCCAACGAGGAACCCGGCCTCGTCTATTCCCGCTTCAACAACCCCAATCTGGAGGTCCTTGAAGACCGCCTCGCCATTTGGGACCATGCCGAAAGCGCGCTTGCCTTCGCCTCCGGCATGGGCGCGATCTCCACGGTGCTTTGGGCCTATCTCCGTCCTGGCGATGTGGTCGTGCAAAGCCAGCCCATCTATGGCGGCACCGAAACCCTGATCGACAAGATCCTGTCCGAGTTCGGCATCCGCCAGGTCGGCTTCTTCGTCGAAGACGGCGTCGAGGGCATGCGCAAGGCGGCAAAGCAAGCCCAAGAGCTCGGCCGCATTGGAATGATCTACCTTGAGACCCCGGCGAACCCGACCAATGGCCTCGTCGACATCGGCGCCGCGCGAGCACTGTCCGATGAGCTCGCCACGTCCGATGGTCGCCGCCCGCCTGTGGTCGTCGACAACACGATGCTTGGCCCGGTCTTCTCAAGCCCGCTCGATCATGGCGGCGACATCGTGGTCACAAGCCTCACCAAATATGTCGGCGGCCACTCCGACCTCATCGCCGGCGGCGCCTCGGGCTCAAAGGTCATGATGCTTCCCGTGCGCCGCATGCGCTCCACGCTGGGCACCATGCTCGACCCGCACACCGCCTGGCTCTTGATGCGCTCGCTTGAGACGCTGAAGCTACGGATGGAAGCCTCCGCGCGCGGCGCGTTGAAGGTGGCGGAATTCCTCCGCGACCACCCCAAGATCGACAATGTCTGGTTCCTCGATTTCCTGCCCAAGGACCACCCCGATCGCCCCGTCCACGAACAGCAGAACACCTCCTCCGGCTCCACCTTCAGCTTTGAGGTGAAGGGCGGGGAAAAAGAGGCGTTCGCGCTTCTGGATCGCCTGCAGGTCATCAAGCTGGCCGTCAGCCTCGGCGGCACCGAGACCTTGGCGTCTCACCCCGCCGCCATGACTCACTCCGGCATGCCGCTGCCAGAGCTGAAAAAGCTCGGCATCACTCCGGCGCTGATCCGCATTTCCATCGGCATCGAGGACCCCGATGACCTGATCGCCGATCTGGAGCAGGCCCTGGAAGGGGTGTGACCCCCTTCCCCCTGCGACATTCGGCCCAATCCTGCGTCAACCAGATATAGCCACACTCGAAATAAGGATCACCCCTCGCATCTGAGGAAGGCCAGTCGCGCCCTTAATCCAGTCATGCCATTAAGACGGTGGGACAAGACCTCCGATGTCGGCGTCGCGTCGATGAATGACGAGCACCGCGAAATCCTCGCCGCGATGAACAAGATTGATGACGCCCACGCCGCTGGCGCAAAGGGCGCAGAGATCAATGAGCTGCTCGCCCGCCTCGCTCAGATCGTGGTGCGCCATTTCGCCGACAAAGAGCAGGGCATGGAGCAGATCGCCTTTCCAGGTCTTGCCGCCCGTCGCATCATTCACCAACGCTATGTGGAAAAGTTCACCCAGCATGCCAAGACCATCAAACACGCTGGCGGCGTGGCGGCCGAGGCGTTTTTCGGTTTTCTGACCCGCTGGCTCACCGCCCACATCCACGGCGTCAACGCCAAGTATGGCGAGCACGCCAACCCATCGAAAACCGCGCATCGACAAGCGACGGCCTGAAGCGCAGACTAAGCGCCCTAAGCCGACACATGAAAAGGGAGGCGTCGCATGGCGGACGGCATGATTGGCCCCAACGGCTGGCGCGACGCATGGTCCATCCCGCTGGAGGACATCAACCCCGGCGCGCCGGAACTGTTTCGCGACGATGCCTGGGCGCCCTATTTCGCGCGCCTCCGCCGCGACGCGCCGGTCCACTACTGCCACGACAGCGCCATCGGCCCCTACTGGTCGATCAGCCGCTTCAAGGACATCATGGCGGTCGACACAAACCACCACGATTTCTCCTCCGATAGCCGCTTCGGCGGCATCACGCTGCGCGACTTCGACGAAGACTTCGTCTTGCCGATGTTCATCGCGATGGACCCCCCGCGCCATGACGATCAACGCAAGGTCGTCCAGCCCATCGTGGCGCCAGGCAACCTTGCGAATTATGAGCCCCTGATCCGCGAGCGCACCCGCAAAGTCCTCGATAGCCTTCCCCGCAATGAACCGTTCGACTGGGTGGACAAAGTCTCCATCGAACTCACCGCCATGATGCTGGCGACCCTGTTTGACTTCCCTCAGGCCGAGCGCCGCCGCCTCTCCCGCTGGTCCGACGTGGCCACGGCCATCCCCGGCGCCGGCGTCATCGACAGCGAAGAACAGCGCCGGGCCGAGCTTTTCCAGTGTCTCGAAGCCTTCATGGGCCTTTGGAACGACCGCGTGAACGCCCCGCCCAAAGGCGATCTCATCTCCATGCTCGCCCACGGCCCCGCCACCCGCGACATGGGCCGCATGGAGTTTCTGGGCAATCTCGTCCTCCTCATCGTCGGCGGCAACGACACCACCCGCAACACGATGACCGGCAGCGTCTATGCCCTCAATCATCTGTTCCCGGATCAAGGCGCCAAGCTTCGCGCCAACCCCGCACTGATCGAGAGCATGGTGTCAGAGATTATCCGCTGGCAGACCCCGCTGGCCTATATGCGCCGCACAGCCCTGCGCGACGTGACGATGCACGGCCAGACGATCCGGCAAGGCGACAAGGTCGCCATGTGGTACGTCTCCGGCAACCGCGACGAAACCGAGATCGCCGACCCCGATCAGGTCATCATTGACCGCGAGCGGCCGCGCCATCACCTCTCCTTCGGCTTTGGCATCCACCGCTGTGTCGGCAACCGCCTGGCGGAGCTACAGCTGAAGATTCTTTGGCAGGAGATCCTCGCGCGCTTCGACCGGATTGAGATCGTCAGCGCGCCGCGGTTCGTGCCGTCGAGCTTCGTGAAGGGCTACGAGAGCCTGATGGTGCGGCTGCCGGGCTAACCCTTGCCGTAGGTCGTCACCTCGTATTCCACCCCGTCTGGATCGAGGAAATAAAACCGCCGGCCCGGCTCGTAGGAACCATGGTTGAAGGGCGTCAGCCCCTCCGCCGCGACCCGAAGTTCGGTCTCGGCTAAATCCGCGACGACAACGCCGACATGATTGAGCCCGCCCTTGAACCGGCCGGGTTCCTCTGGCGCGTCCGCCGCAGCGCCGGGCGTATAAAGCGCCACATACCAATCGTCCGCCCCGACATGCACGCTCCGGCCCCCCATCTTTGAGGCCCCTTGCCAACGGATCTTCCAGTCGAACAGCCGCGCCAACAGCGCCGCCGTCGCTTCAGGATCGCTGACTGTGACGTTCACGTGCTCCAATAATCCTGCGCTCATTGAGCTCTCCTTATTCATCTGGGGTTCGGGCAGGCCCCAACCCACTGTTTGCCAACCGAACAAAACCACCCTAAAAGCTCAAGCTCACTTGAGATCAAGGCCGAAAATGCCCCGCAAGACAGCTCAAGACCTCCTCGCCATCGGCGCCATCGCCGCCCGCACGGGTCTCAGCGTTTCCGCCGTCCGCTTCTATGCCGATAAGGGGCTGGTCGCCTCTGTCCGCAGTCCCGGCGGCGCGCGCCTCTTCCCCCGGGCGGCGATCCGGCGTTTATCGTTCATCCTGATCGCCCAAGATCTGGGCCTGTCCCTTGCAGAGATCGCCGCAGAGCTCGCCCGCCTTCCCGAAGGCCGGACGCCCACGGCCAAGGACTGGGCCGCCATAGCCGCCCGCGCTCAGGCCGCCCTGGATAAGCGTATTGAGGCCCTGCAACGCACGAAAGACCGTCTCGGCGGCTGCATCGGCTGTGGTTGCCTCTCTCTGAAAGCCTGCGCGCTCTACAACCCCGAAGACCGCGCCGCTCGCCGGGGCGCTGGCCCCCGCTACGCCCTCCACAGCGACGATCCCGATCCCGCCTGAGGAAGATTGCCGCGTCCGAGCCCAAACGGGCTATGCTCTCGGAATGACTCGTTTGCTCGATCCCTCCGCCCAGGCCCGCGAAGCCCTCGAAGACGGCGTCCCCGTTGTCATGCTCTTGGGGCGCGCCGGCACTGGCAAAAGCCACTTCATCCGTGAGCTGATCAAAGACGCAGGTCGTCCGCAAGTCGTCCTCGCCCCCACAGGCCTCGCCGCCATGAACATCGGCGGCCAGACGGTTCATTCATTTTTCGGCCTCCCGCCGCGCCCCCTCGTGGGCTTCAACGAAAAGCCCAACTGGTTTTTCACGAAGGCCGCCCGCGGTGCGAGCCGGATCATCGTCGATGAAATCTCCATGCTCCGGGCAGACGTTCTGGACGCCATGGACAGCCACCTCCGCGCAGCCAAGCGCTCGTCCCGCCCCTTCGGCGGCGTGCAGATGCTGTTGGTGGGAGACTTCCATCAGCTGCCCCCCGTGGTCCGCGGCGCCGAAGCCGAGATCTTGGCCGAAGCCGGCTATGCTTCACCCTTCGCTTTCTCCGCTCACGTGTTGCGGGAAGCCGATGTAACGCTCTGCGAGCTGGAGGAAGTCCGCCGTCAGTCTGACCCGTACTTCATCGACCTGCTGGCCCGCCTACGCGAGGACCGTGACGTCGAAGGCGCCATCGAAGACCTCAATGAGCGTTGCGTCGGCGCCGTTCTGAACCAGGAGCCCGTGCTCCTCGCCGCCACCAACGCCGTGGCCGACGCCTATAACCGCCGCGGCCTCGAAGGCTTGGGCGGCCAGACCGGCGTCTTCACTGGCGCGTTCAAGGGCGAAAAAGCCCCGAAAGAGGCGCCTCCGGGAGACCGTCTGCCCGCGCCCGCACAGCTCATCTTACGACGCGGCGCCCGGGTGATCTTCACCCAGAACGACCCCGAAGGCCGCTGGGTCAACGGCTCGTTGGGCCGCGTCGTCGATTTCGACCCCGACCGGATCACGGTGAAGCTCGACGCCACGGGTGAAAGCCACGAGGTCGCCAAGGCCCGTTGGCCGCAGACGCGCTGGGTCTGGAACGACGCCGCGAAGCAGCTCGAACCCAAAGAAGACTATTCCTACGAGCAATTCCCTCTTGCCCACGCCTGGGCGCTGACGATCCACAAGGCCCAGGGCATGACGCTGGACGCCGTCGAGATCGATCTCGGCCGCGGCGCTTTCGCTGCGGGCCAGACCTATGTCGCCCTCTCCCGCGCCCGCAGCCTGGAGGGTCTTCGGCTGGTGCGTCCACTCCAGCCGAGAGATGTCCAGATCGATCCCGTGATCGAGGAGGGGTTGGCGCGGTTCCGCTGAGGCCGGGCCTGGATTTGAACC
>JBILVS010000026.1:0-29730 GCA_044370335.1 Caulobacterales bacterium | reverse complement strand
CCCCGCCGCGGAGCGGCAAACCAAAACCCCTGGTTCACCCGCAGCCGGAAAGAGGATGGAGGCCGGGCCTGGATTTGAACCCCCCGCCGCGGAGCGGCAAACCAAAACCCCTGGTTCACCCGCAGCCGGAAAGAGGATGGAGGCCGGGCCTGGATTTGAACCCCCCGCCGCGGAGCGGCAAACCAAAACCCCTGGTTCACCCGCAGCCAGAAAGAGGATGGAGGCCGGGCCTGGATTTGAACCCCCCGCCGCGGAGCGGCAAACCGAAACCCCTGGTTCACCCGCAGCCGGAAAGAGGATGGAGGCCGGGCCTGGATTTGAACCAGGGTGCTCGGATTTGCGGTCCGAGGCGTAATCTCCTCCGCCACCCGGCCAAGCCGGAACACTATACGACAATCCCCTAAAACTCAGAGAAAGCGTTTGGTGAACCAAGCCTTTCCGGCCAGCGGCAAAGCCCTCAGCCCGTCGCGGCGTTGCACGCATAAGGCAGGCGGGGATCGGCGCAAAAATCCGGCCACACCCCTGTCTGCCGCCAATAGGCCAAGAGCCCGCTGTGCGCCATCAGGCGCAGATAGCGCGGGTCATAGCGCAGATCTCGAAACGCCGGGGCGGCTGCAAGGTCCGCGGGGAACACCGTCGCCTCCCCTTGCGCCCCCATCGCCCGCGTCGCCAGGGCAAACGCCGCCTCCCGGTCCCCAAGCCAGCCGATCATCAGCACAGCGTCGTCGGTGAGGCCTGGGTCCCGCGCCGCTGCCGCTTCCCAGGCCGCGATCGCCTCCGCCCGATTGGCCCGCGATCGAAGGCCCGCGGCTGTCGCGCTGAAGAGCCCAGGCAGAGCCTCCCCGATATCGGCCGGCCGCACCCGGGGATCGAGCAACGCCGCCGCCCCGGTATAGTCTTCGTCAAACAGCGCGAACAAAACCCGCGTATTCCACGCGGACCGCGCCTGCCGTTGCGCCGCCCGTCCCAGCAGCGCCCGGGCTTCCGTGCGCTGTCCCAAAGCCTCCCGCGTCCAGACCAGGAGAATCTGACCATCGAGCGGATCGAGCGTCTCCGCCGCCACAAGGTCCGACAAAGCGGCCTCGAGATAGCCCATCTGCGACAACAGCCGCGCCCGCGCCCGCAAGACCGGCGCATCGCTGGGCGCAAGCTGCACCGCCTGATCAAGCCACGCCCGCCGCGCCGCCCAAGCCTGCGGCGGCTCAAGCCCCGCCCGTACCGCCATCGCATAGGCGTTCTGCGGATTGAGGCTGAGCGCGCGCGTCGCATTTTCCGCCGCCGCCGCCCGCAGTCGCGGCCCCTGGTGAGGCTGAAGGTCCGCAAGAATGAGCTGCGCCCCGGCCAGTTCAGCCCACGCCCGATCAAAAGTCGGAGCCGCCAAAGTCGCCCGCGTCAACAGCGCGATCGCCTGATCAAGATCATAGACCCCGCGCCGCAGCCGCGCTTCGCGGCCGGCGTAGTAAAGGCCCAAGGCCTCTTCCGAGACAGCCTCGTCCATAGCCGCCAAGCTGGCCCGACCGGCTCCAGCGATCGCCTGCGCGACGCCTTCGGCAATCCGGCGCTGCGCAAGGTTCGCGGCCCCCGCCTCCACCATGAACGTCTCGGACCAAACCACCGCCGCCCCGCGCCGGACGTCGCTCAGCTGCGCATTCACCGAAAGCTGCCCCTGGGCGTTGCGCACGGCGCCATCCAGCACGTAACGCGCCCGCAAGGCCTGCCCGGCCTCGGACCGGCGATCGCCGGTGAACTGGAAACTCGAGGCCCGTGCCGCCACACGCAAACCAGGTTCGGCGGCAAGGCTCGTGATCACCTCGTCGGCGAGGCCCTGCGCCATGATCGCCATGTCCGGCGTCGCCGATTCAAACGGCAGCACCGCGACCAAAGGCGTGGGCTCAGGCCGCGGCCAGAACACCGCCAAAGCCAGCGCCGAAGCGACCCCGATGCCCAGCGTAAGCGCCCAAGGCCGTCGTCGCGCCAGGCGCAGCCGCCCGATCAGCCCGACTTTGCCTGCAAGCCCATGGACATTGACCGTCTCGGCCATTTTGTTGAGTTGCACGGGCCCTTGCGCCCGCAAAAGCCGTTGCAGCCGCAACGGCAATGGTCGCTGAACGGCTTCGGAGATCAAAAGCGATCTTGGCTCCGCCAGCTGCATCAGCCGCGCCGCCACATTGACCCCGTGTCCGAGAAGGTCCCCGTCCTGCGCCGCCCGGACCTCCCCCAGATGCGCGCCGATGCGCACCGCCGGCCCGCTCGGCGACAACCGCCGCAGCAAGGCGGTCGCGAACCGCACCGCGTCGAGGGCGGAGCCGAACTCAACCATGAAGCCGTCGCCCGCTTTACTGAACAGCCGCCCATGGTGCTTGGCGCAGAGCGCGTTGATCGCCTCGCGCACGTGGTTGACCGCCGCAACCGCGGCCGCCTCGTCCTTCTCGCTCAAGGAAGAGTAACCGACGATATCGACAGACACGATGGCGGCGAGCTTGCGGACCACCGAGGTCTCCCCAATCGGCTCGGACCAGAACCGCAGGGAGATCCTAGCATGCTCCCACGACTGGAAAAACGGGCCGCCCGCAAGAAGTGAACCCTAAAAGAAGAAGGGCCCGGACAGCGCGCCGTCCGGGCCCAAGGCCTGCTCATGGAGAGAGATGGGGTCGAACCGGGCCTCAGGAGGCGGCGGCGATCACGATCGGCGCCGAAGGCGCGCCCTCATAGTGGGCGGTCACCACGGGCGATCCGAGAGAGGCGACGGCGGCGCCCAACGTGGCCTCGGCGCACGCCTGCCGAGCATATCGCCGCTCAAGGCCGCGATACCCAGAGCCTGCGCTGCGGCACACGCGGCGAGAGGCGGCCTCAAGCCTGTCGAGCATGGCGTCGGCGCCGGCGCTCGTGGAAAGATTGAGGTCGTCGTACTCCACCGCAATCTGCGGCGCGGCGGACCGGACGGTCGTGTCGGCGAAAGCCGGGGTCGCAGCAAAACCGGCGAACACAAGAGCGGCGGCGGCAAGAGCAAAACGGCGCATGAGAAGGGCTCCTCAGGGGTTCAGGGTCCAAGCCGCCCAATGTCTGGCGGCCATGCGTCACGTGTGCCCGATAAAGCCCCTGGGCGCCGTGACCGCCGTCACACTGGAGCGCTTGCTCCGAGAACCTCAGCCCCCGCCTTTGCCTTCCTCGTCCAGCGGAATCCCGTAAAGCTCCAGCCGGTGATCCACGAGGCGATAGCCGAGCCGACGCGCGATTTCTTCCTGCAAGCGCTCAATCTCGGGATCGACGAATTCAAGCACTCGGCCAGTTTTCATGTCGATCAGGTGATCATGGTGATCGTCGCTGGCTTCCTCATAGCGGGCGCGGCCGTCCCGGAAGTCGTGCTTCTCGATGATGCCCGCCTCTTCGAAGAGCCGGACGGTTCGATAAACGGTGGCGATCGAGATCCCGGCGTCCACCGCCGCGGCGCGCCGGTGCACTTCTTCCACGTCCGGGTGGTCTTTGGCGTCCGACAGGATGCGCGCGATGACCCGGCGTTGATCGGTCATCCGCATCCCTTTTTCGACGCAGAGGTTCTCGATGCGGTCCGGCACGGTGCTGATCTCCGGCAAATACGGCATGTCGCCGATATGGGCCGATCCTTTCCCCCTGTCCAGCAGACCCGAGGCCGCAGGGTTCAGCGCGCAGTTTCCAAGGCCAAGACATAGGCGTCCGAGGCTCCTTGCGCGCCCGCATAATAGGCGGGACGGCGGCCGACGGTTTTGAAGCCGAACCCGGCATACAACGCCAGCGCCGCCGCATTATCGATGGCCGCCTCGAGCACCAACCGTGTCACTCCCCGCGCCACGGCTTCCGCGATCGCAGCGTTCAGCAACCGCCCGCCCAGACCCTGCCGCCGAGAAGCCGGCGCAACGGCCAGGGTCAGCACTTCGGCCTCGTCGCCGTGCGCCCAGCACAGAATGAAGCCCTGACCCTCCGCAAGGCGCGCAAACGCCCCCGGCGCCTGCAGCAGCTTCACAAAGTCCGGCTCCGGCCACGGCTTGGGAAAACTCGTCGCGTGCAACGCCGCAAGCGCCGCCGCGTCCTCCGCCTCCGCCGATCGCAGGCTCATGGCGGCGGCACAGCGCCGGGCGGGCGCAAATAGGTGGGGTGGGCGGGATGAGCGTCAGGCTCAAGCCCCGCGCCCCATAGCGCCACAGCCTTAATAGCGGGGCAGACCTGCTCCTGGATCGTCCACGCCGGATCGAGCCCGTCCAACAGCACAAGCCCCGGCCCGATCGCCACGCCGGGCGAAAAATCGGCCAACAGCGCGGCAACCTCGGCCCGCTCGACCGCCTGGGGCGCCAGCGCCTCGACGCCGTCGCGCCACACCCCCAAATAGGCCGCCCCCGGCGTGACAACGCCCGCCGCGACGACCCCAACCGCGGGCGCGCTCTGCGCCAAAGCCGAAAGCGTGCACACTCCCAGACATGGCCGGTCCAGCGCAACCCCAAGGCTGCGCGCAAACGCAAGCCCCACCCGGACGCCGGTGAAAGACCCCGGTCCCGTCGTCACCACGATCCGGTCCAACGCCGCAAAGCCAAGCCCCGCCTGCGCCATGGTCTCTTTCACCAACGGCGCGAGGCGCTCCGCCTGCCCCCGCGCCATCGGCTCACACAGCGCCGCGCGCACGACGCCGTCGGCCGCCACCGCAGCCGAGCAGGCGTTCAACGCGGTGTCGATGGCCAGGGTGACGGGGGCGAGAACGGTCGTCATAGGATCTGGCAGGCCTCGTCAAACGCCAGCCGCGGCGAGCGCGGGAAGAGCTGATGGTCGTTGCCGTACCCGAGATTGCACAGAAAGTTGCTTTTCCACGTCGCCGTCGCGGGGTTGCTTGCAAAAAAGGCCGCGTCCACGCCGGCCTTGTCGAACCCGCTCATCGGCCCGCAATCGAGCCCCAAAGACCGCGCCGCCAGCATCAGATAGGCGCCCTGCAAAGTGCCGTTCCGGAAGGCCGCATCGAAGGTCGCTTCCGGAGAGCCGGTGAACCAGTCCTTCGCGCCGGGATTATGCGGGAACAGCTGCGGCGTCTTCTCATAGAATGCCATGTCCATCGCGATGATGACGGTGCACGGCGCCGTCATGGTCTTCTCGACATTCCCCGTCGACAAGAACGGCTTCAGATTCGCCTTGGCCTCCGGCGTCGTGACGAACACGAACCGCGCCGGCGAGCAGTTGGCGCTCGTCGGACCCATTTTGGTGAGGTCATAGACGGCCCGGATAAGGGTCTCAGGGACGGCCTTGTCTTCCCATCCGTTGCGGGTGCGGGCCTGGAAGAAGAGCTGGTTCAGCGAAGCGTCGGGAAGCGGCGTGTGCATGGGAGTGGAGAGCCCTCGGCGGTGTGACGGAAGGCTGGGGGCTTATCACGCCGGGGGGTGGGGGCAAGGGGTCAAGGCGTGGCTTGCCGCGACGGGGCCCAACCCCCGTCCGCAGGGACGCATTTCCACATTGTGGCGAATGCCCCCCGCTTGCACATCCCCCGCCTTCCGCCATAGTCCCCCTCCACCGGAGGGGTCATGGCCATCGAACGCATCTCCACGCCCGAGATCTCTCAGCGGCAGTTCAAGTATTACGACTTCTGCATGGCGGCGTTTGTCGCTGTTCTCATCTGCTCAAATCTGATCGGCGCCGCCAAACCCGCCGAGGTGACCCTCTTCGGCCACGCCTTCGTCTTCGGCGCCGGCATCTTATTCTTCCCCTTAAGCTATGTCCTGGGCGACGTCCTCACCGAGGTGTACGGCTACGCCCGAGCCCGCCGCGTGGTCTGGGCCGGCTTCGGCGCTGTAGCGTTCATGGCCTTCATGGCCTGGGTCGTGGTCGCGCTGCCCGCCGCCGACGGCTGGACCGGCCAGCAGGCCTACATCGAGGTCTTCGGCCAAACCCCGCGCATCGTGCTCGCCTCAATGCTCGCCTTCTGGGCCGGCGAGTTCACCAACGCCATCGTCATGGCCCGCATGAAGGTCTGGACCAAAGGCAAACACCTCTGGACCCGGACGATCGGCTCCACCGCCGTCGGCCAAGGCGTCGACAGCCTGATCTTCTATCCCGTGGCGTTCCTGGGCGTTTGGCCCACCGAACAGGTCGTCGCCGTGATGCTCACCAACTACGCCCTGAAAGTGGCCTGGGAAGCGCTTCTGACCCCCGTCACCTATCAGATGGTGAACGGCCTGAAGCGCCAAGAGGGCGTTGATGTCTATGACGACAAGACCGATTTCACGCCTTTCTCCGTCGACCGCTGAAATCTTCAGGTCTTAACCAAGTCTATAGACCGTCTGGTCACCAAGCCTCGTTAAACTTCTCCGCGTTGATCAAGAGGGTGGATCGATGCTCTGGGTTGATGTCGACACTTACGAGGGACCAGACCGGCGCCGGGCGCAGACTTGGCGGCTAATCAATCGCCGTTTGACCAACCGCGCCCAAAAGCCCCCGGCGCTGATTACGAAGTTGCGCCAACTCCGCGTCCAGGCCCTGAATGTGGCGACGCGCGACGATCGCGCCGCCTTCGCCGCCGGCGCCCGCGCCGCGAGCCTTCTGGCGGAACTCGATGGTCGCCGTCCCGAAGCGCACGCCCTCACCCACCTCGCAGCCCAGGTCACCGCGATGCCCGCCACGGTCAACTTGTCCAGTTGGCTGGATCGCGAAATCGACGTTCTGATCCAGCGCGCCTCCAGCCCGCTGATCTGAGGCGACGCCGCCGCGTTACTCTGCCACCTGCTCCACCCGCAGCACTTCCGGCACATAGGTCCGCAGCATGGTCTCGATACCCTGCTTCAGGGTCAGCGTCGAAGACGGGCACCCCGCGCAGGCGCCTTTCATGGTGAGCCGCACGACGCCGGCCTCATGCTCCCACGAGTGGAACGTGATGTCCCCGCCGTCCTGCGCCACCGCCGGCCTGATGCGCGTGTCGATCAGCTCTTTGATCTGCTCCACAATCTCCGCCGCGTCGCCTTCATAGACGATCGCGGGGCCCTCCTCCTCCGCCGCCGCCGCAGCGCTGTCGAGCAGGACCGGGGCCCCCGTCACGAAATGCTCCATGATCGCGCCCAGCACATGCGGCTTCACGTGCTTCCAATCGACCTCCGCCGACTTGGTCACTGTGATGAAGTCCGAGCCCAGATACACCCGCTCGACCGCAGCGGCCTTGAACACCGCCTCCGCCAAAGGCGAAACGCCGACGGCCGCTTCCGGCGTCGAAAAGTCGCGCGCCCCCGCGCCCAAAACGTCCCGCCCGGGCACGAATTTCAGCGTCTGCGGGTTCGGCGTGCTTTCGGTCTGAATGAACATGGCATGGGTTCCGGTGGCGTCTCGCCTAAACCAAGTGGCTCAGTCGGGAATTGATTTCAACCCGTTGCACGTTCAGGTTTCTCGGAGCGAAACGCCTTAGGCTTCGGGCGGCGTCGCCAGCGCCTTCAAGTCCGCCTTCGTCAGATGCCCCGGCACGATCACCACCGGCACCCGCCCCCAAGGGCCTGTCCCTTTGGCGATCGACGACACAAGCGGCCCAGGGCCCGCAACGCTGGTCCCCGCCGCCAACACCACGAAATGGATCGAGGAATCCTCCTCCAGAAGCCGCTTGATCTCGGCCCGCAACTCGCCTTCGCGGAAGATCAGCTCCGGCTCAAGCCCCGCCTCCGCCCGGGCCTCCTCCACGCAACGGGCCGCCAAGCCTTGCGCCTCCTCAAAAGCCTCCGCCCGGATCTGTGCATCGACGCTCGCCCAGCCCGCAGCCTCCACCGGCTCGATCACGAGCAGCACCTTAAGCCCGCCCCCGATCGCCTTCGCCCGCAGGGCCGCAAACGTCAGCGCCGCTGAGAACTCCGGGCTCTCGTCCGCCACCACCAGAAAAGCAAAGCCAGTGCTCACAGAAGCGCTCCGGTGGCGGTCGCCAGCACGAGCACGCCGATCGCCGCGGTCAGAAACAGGATCCGTTGAATCATCTGCCACTGCGCCCGTCGCCGGGCGGTCTTGGCGATCTCTTCCAAGCGTTTGCGCTCCTGCGCGAAGCGGACGTGCTCCAGCTCGACCAGGGGTTCGTTGTCGACGCCGGGATCGAGCCGCCGCTTGAGGCGGTAAGCGATCTGCCTTCGGCGCTGAGCGAGCAGCATCGCGCGATCCCCTGCGAGGCGGCGTATCCGCCGTGCCTCATCCCGACGACGCAGTGTGACGCGTTCGTGACCGCCCGTCCAGCCCGTGGCTGTGGAGGGGAAGCCATACAGCGACTACCGCCAGAACCCCACAACCCGCCGCACGTCCTCCATCACCGGCTCCGCGATCGCGTTCGCCCGCTCCGCCCCATCCCGCAGCATGGCGTCGAGCGTGGCCAAATCCCCCATCAGCCGCCGCTGCTCCGAAGCGATCGGCGCAAGCTTCGCCACCGCGACCTCCGCCAGCGCCGGCTTGAACACGCCGAAGCCCTTGCCGCCGAACTCTTTCAAAACCTCGGCCTGGGACATCTCCGCAAGCGCGGCGTAAATCCCCACAAGGTTCGCCACTTCCGCGCGCCCCTCCAGGCCCTCAACGCTTTCAGGCAGAGCCAGCGGGTCTGTCGTCGCCTTCTTGAACTTCGACAGGATCGTGTCCGCGTCGTCGGTCAAGTTGATCCGCGTCATGTCGGAGGGGTCCGACTTGCTCATCTTCTTCGTCCCGTCCCGCAAAGACATGATTCGCGCCCCAGGCCCCTGGATCAGCGGCTCAGGCAATGGGAAAAATCCGGGCGCGTCAAAGTCGTTGTTGAACTTCTGCGCAATGTCGCGCGATAGCTCCAGATGCTGCTTTTGGTCTTCCCCCACCGGCACATGGGTCGCTTTGTAAGCGAGGATGTCCGCCGCTTGCAGGACCGGGTAGTCGAAGAGACCGACAGAGGACCGCTCGGCGTGCTTGCCCGCTTTGTCCTTGAACTGCGTCATCCGCTCGAGCCAGCCCATCCGGGCCACGCAGTTAAAGATCCAGGCGAGCTCCGTATGCGCCCGCACTGCGCTCTGGATGAACACGATGCTCTTTTTCGGGTCCACGCCCGCTGCATAAAACGCCGCCGCCACCTCGCGCGAATTGGCCGCCAGCGACTTCGGGTCTGCGTCCGCGGTGATCGCATGCAGATCCACCACGCAGTAGATCGACGGATAAAGGTCCTGCAGGCGCACGAATTTCACGAGCGCGCCGAGATAATTGCCCAGATGCAGGCCGCCCGTAGGCTGCATGCCGGAGAAAACGCGCTGCGGGCCGCTATAGGCCGGCGGAGGAGTGTCGGTCATGGGAGTAATCCTGAAAAGCTTTGGTCCTGATCGCTCAAAAACAGATCAGGCGCGCCATCGCTCGGCGAGCAGGAGAAAGCGGTCCAAAGCCATGGCCGGCTTCTATCAGCCGTCCATCCCTGTGGGCAAGCTTGGACCTGCCGGCCCCCGCTCCCGCCGGAACGCCGCCCGCACTTCCCGGAGCGTCACCGCCCGGAACAAGAAGGCGCAGAGGAAGTAGAAGCTGCCGCCGCCGAAGATGAACACCGCGATGGCGATCTCTTTGGAGCCAAACAAAAGCGCCGTCAGCGCCTCCCGATTGAGCGCCATCCCCGCCATGACGAGCCACAACGCGCCCGTGGCGAGCGCAATCCGCAACAGCCGCCCCCACGCCGAAGCCGTCGGCGCATAGGCCCCCCGCCGCACCAGCGCCCGCACCATGAGCGCCACGTTCACCCAGGCCGCAAGGCTCGTGGCGATCGCAAGCCCCGGAAAGCCCGGCAGGCCCATCGACCGCAGGCCGAAGAACAAGGCCGCCCCGAACGTGATGTTCAACACCATCGACACGATCGCATAGCGCATCGGCGCTTTCGTATCGTCGCGGGCGAAGAAGGCGGGCGCATAGATTTTGGCCAGCACAAACGCCGGGACGCCCCAGCCATAATGGAACAGCGCCATCCCCACCATGGCTGCGTCCTCGCTGGTGAAGGCGCCCCGCGCGAACAAGCCGTCGATCAGAAACACCGGCGCGGCCATCATCGCCGCCGCCGCGGGCAGGGTGAACGCCATGGCCAGCGCCACCGCCTCGTCCATCGCCGCCCGGGAGCCCTCCTGATCATTGTTCGCCACCATCCGCGACAGCCGCGGCAGCATGGCGACGCCGACCGCAATCCCGATAAGCCCCAGAGGCAGCTGATAAAGCCGATCCGCCACGTTCAGGAACGTGATCGCCCCCTCCTCGAAGGACGCGAGCGCCTGGCTTGTCATGATGTTGATCTGCAGCGCGCCCCCCGCGATCGCCCCTGGAATGGCAAGCGCGATGATCGACTTCACATCCGGCGTCAGCCGCGGCGCCTGGAGCCTGGTTCGAACGCCTGCGCGCTTCGCCCCCAACCACACCCACAAGGCCTGCAGCACGCCCGAGACCGTCACGGCCCCCGCCGCAACATAGGACGCCGTCTGCGGATCATCCTGCACCGGCCACACCGCGACCAGCAGGCACAGATTCAACAGGATCGGAGCCGCCGCCGCGGCAAAGAACCGCCCTCGGGCGTTCAGCATCGACGAAAACACCGTCGCCACCGTGATCGCGATCAGATAGCTCATCGTGATCATCGTCAGCGTATTGGCCAGCGCAAATGTCTCGGGGTCATCCCGATAGCCCGCAAAAATCACGCTGTTGATCAAAGGCATGGCGAGCATCGCAAGGCCCGTCACGACCCCCGTCGCCACCAAAAGCACGCTCAGCGCTTCCCCCGCCAACCGGTCAGCGACCTCCGCCCCCTCCGCCTCCAGCCGCTTGGCGTATTGCGGCGCGAAAGCCTGGGTGAAGGCGCCTTCGGCGAACAGCCGCCGGAACAGGTTGGGAAACCGCAGCGCGGCGTTGAACGCATCTGACACCGGCCCCGCGCCGAGCGCCGCCGCAAGCACGATGTCGCGGGCGAAGCCCAACACCCGGGACACCAGAGTAAGCCCGCCGATAACGGCGGTGTTGCGCGCCAAACTCAAGCCCCAATCCCCTCGCTGCGATCCGCGCGCTCTCCTTAGCGTAGCGTGCTGGCCTGCGCGACGGCCATCGGCTGCTTTGCGGGGTCCGACGGCGCGGCCGGCTCCTCTGCGCCCAAAACCTCTTCCAGTTTCTGCTTCAGCGCCGAGCGGACCTCAGGGTCGGTCAGCTTTTCGCCCTTCGCGTCCGTGACATAGAACACGTCCGCCACCCGCTCGCCGTAGGCCCCGATATGCGCCGAGCCGATCTGCAGGCCCGCATCCGCCAAAACCCGCGCCAGCTCCGCCAGCAGACCAAGCCGGTCCCGACCCGACACCTCAAGCACCGTCGCATGCCGCGCCGCGTCATTGTCGAGCCGCACCCACGGCGCGATCGCAAACGCCGCCAGCCGCCGCGACGGCGCTCGCTTCGGCGGAGCAGCATCGGTTGTGGCGGCTTTCCGCACCCGGTTAATAAGCCCGTGCAGCGTGTTGGGGTCGTCCACGCCGAACGCCCCGCCGTCGATGCCTTGCAGGCTGAACACGTCGAACGCGAGTCCGTTGGCGATGGTGTAGATGCGCGCGTCCGCAATATCCGCCCCCGCCTGCGCGCACGCCGCCGCGAAGCTCGCAAACAGCCCAGACCGGTCGGGCGCGATCGCCAGAAGCTCGGTCACCCCGAACCGTTGCCGCGGCCGAACCGCCACATGCACCCGTGTTTTGTCCAATAGCGCCGCGTCAGCTCCTGCGGCGTGCCACGCCAGGGTCTCGTCGTCGAACGAGAGCCAATAGGCGTCCTCCAGCCCCGCAAACCAGAAGCTGAGCCGCTCCCGCGTTTCCGGCGCAAGGGTTCCCGACAACACCGCGCGGTTTTCCCGCGCTTGCAGCGACAGCCGCTCCACGACCGCGGCCTCGTCTGTCCGCCCGCCATACAGCGCCGCCTCTGTGAGCCGATAGAGATCCCGAAGCAGCTGCGCCTTCCAACCGTTCCACACCCCCGGCCCCACCGCCCGGATGTCCGCGATCGTCAAGACAAGGAGCAGCCGCAGCCGCTCCAGCGTCCCCACGGTTTGCGCGAACTGCGCCACGGTCCGACTGTCTCCAAGGTCCCGCTTCTGCGCCACATCGCTCATCACCAAGTGATGGCCCACAAGCCACGCCACGAGCTCGGCTTCTTCCGCAGGCAGCCCCAGGCGCAGGCAAGCGGTCAGCGCCGATTTCGCTCCTTCCACCTGCTGATCGCCGATCCCTTTGCCCGTGTCGTGCAGGAGCATGGCGAGGTAAAGCGCCCGCCGATTGATGATTTTTGCGAAAATGTCCGTCGCGAGCGGGTGCTCGCTCTTGGCCCGCCCGTGCTCGATATCGGCGATGACCTCGATGCCCCGCAGCGTGTGCTCATCCACCGTGAAGTGGTGGTACATGTTGAACTGCATCTGCGCCACGATCCGGCCGAACTCCGGCAGGAAGCGCCCCAACACCCCCACCTCGTTCATCAGCCTCAGCGCCCGCGCCGGGTCATGCTCGCTTGCCACAAGCGACAAAAACAGCTGCACCGCCTCTGGCTGCCGCCGCATCGCCGGCGTGATCGTCCGCACCCGCTGGGCGGTCTCCCGCAAGGCGTCGGGATGCACATCAAGGCGGCTCTCATCAGCGATCGCAAACAGCCGCAACAGATTCAGCGGATCCCTGAGCGTCTCGGGCGAGAGCGTCTCCAGCCGCCCCGCGCGAGCGCCGAACCCGTGTCCCATGTCCACGTACGGCAGCGGCTTTTTCGCCGGCAAGAACCGACCCCACCCCTTAGGCGGCGCCTTCAGCTCATCTTCCTCAAGTTTGGCCGACGCCACCCGCGTCAGCATGCCGACATCCCGCGCCGCCAAAAAATAGCGCTTCATGAAGCGCTCTACCGCTTGCTGGCCGGCCCGCTCCCCAAAGCCCAGCCGCCGCGCCAGCTCCGGCTGCACATCGAACGAGACCCGCTCCTCCGCGCGCCCCGTCAGAAAATGCAGGTGGCACCGCACGGTCCATAGGAACTCGTTGGCCCGCTTGAACCGCACCGCCTCATCGAGCGTGAACACCCCAGCCCGCACATAGTCCGCCGGCGCGTCAAACCCGTACCGGTGCCGCGCCATCCAGAACAGCGTGTGCAGATCCCTTAAGCCGCCTTTGCCTTCCTTGATGTTGGGCTCGACCATATAGCGGCTGGCCCCAGCCCGGGCGTGTCGCTGGTCCCGCTCAGCGAGCTTGGCGGCGATGAACGCTGCGTGCCGCCCCTCAACGACTTCCCGCCGGAAGCGCGCGAACATGTCTTGCGCCAACTCGTCGTCCCCAGCGATCCGGCGCCCCTCCAGGATCGCGGTTTCGATCGTGTGGTCTTCAAGGGCGAGCTTCAGACACTCCTCGATCGACCGCGAAGAATGGCCGACCTTCAGCCCCATGTCCCACAGCATGTAGAGCATGTACTCGGTCACGCTCTCCGCCCACGGCGTCGGCTTGTAGGCCCGCAGAAACAGCAGATCGATGTCCGACGAGGGCCCAAGCTCCCCCCGGCCATAGCCGCCGACCGCCAGCACCGCCATCCGTTCGCCTTCGGTGGGGTTGCGCGCCCGGAACACGTGTACGGTGGTGAAATCAAACAGCGCCGCGATCACCTGATCAGCGACCTTCGCCAGAAGCCGCGCCGTCTGCCAGCCGCTTTCCCCGTCCTCGAGCCGCTCCTTCGCGATCATCCGCCCCCGGAACAAGGCGCCGTGCAGCAGATCCTTCGCCCGCTTTCGGGTCGCGGCCTCATCCCCAAGCGTATCAAGGGCCGCCGCAGTCAGCTGGGCGCGCAGCCGCGCCCCATCGACCACCTGATCGATCTTGGCGGGCGGCAGGCGACGCAGGCGGAGCGTCGAAGGCGGGGTTGCAGCGGCGGAACGCATGGGACTCTTGGCCTTGTTAAGTTCGCTTTATAGGCATTGTATGGGCCAAGTCTCGCCTTATTTACGAGGCTAGAGAAAGGCCGAGGCGCCGCGGGCGCCTTCCTGACTAGATGGGTTCGAAACGCCGATCCGCGCAAGCGTTTGCTCGCAAGGGTTAGGCGCTCGGACGGCAGACCGGGGCCTTCCCCGGTGGGGAGCATAAGGGCATGAGCCGCAGCAGCACCGCCAAAAAGCTGGTCGCCGTGGATGAAGAGATCGTCGAGCCCATCCCGCGCCGGCGCGGGGCCCTTACCCCTTACGACGCCGATGAACACTGGTGGCGCCAACAGATGCGGCGCGAACGCGCTGGCGCGTATTGGTTCGCCGCCGCGAAATGGGGCATGCTTGGCCTCGTCATCGGGACCTGCCTCGGCGCCTTTATGATGTATGTCGCCTCTACCTCCACGGTGGACATCGCCGCCGACGCGGTGTCCCGTGGCCAGGCGATCGAAGCCGCGCGCCAATCGGTCCAGGACAGCTTCGGCCACCAAGCGCCTCCCCCCGCCCCCTAAGGCATAAGGGCCTTCAGGTGATAAAGCAGCGCCAGCGCCTCGCGAGGGGTCAGCGCATCGGGATCGGTCTCGGCCAACAGCGCCTCAAGCGGCGAAGGCTCCGCGGCGCCCCCAGCGCCGGCGCCCGCCGTAGCGAACAGCGGCATCTCCTCGATCAACGCCGGCCCCGCGCTTCTGCCCGCTTCGAGCCGCGCCAAAAGCCCCCGCGCCCGGTCCACCACGCTCCGCGGTAAACCGGCCAGCTTCGCCACCTGCACGCCATAGCTCCGGTCCGCCGCCCCCGTCGCCACTTCGTGCAGAAAGATCAGCTCCCCCTTGTGTTCCTTGGCGCGCACGTGCGCATTGGCCGTCGCCGGCTTTTTCTCGCTCAGCGCGGTAAGTTCATGGAAGTGCGTCGCAAACACCGCCCGACAGCGATTGGCGTCATGCAGATGCTCCGCCGTGGCCCAGGCGATGGCGAGCCCGTCAAACGTCGCCGTCCCACGCCCGATCTCATCCAGGATAACCAGCGCCCGGGGCCCCGCCTGGTTCAAGATGGCGGCCGTCTCGACCATTTCGGTCATGAAAGTGGACCGCCCCCGCGCGAGATCGTCTGACGCCCCGACCCGCGAAAACACCCGGTCGCAGACCCCCAGCTTCAGCCGCCGCGCCGGCACAAAACTACCCGCCTGCGCCAAGATCGCCAAAAGCGCCGTCTGACGCAGATAGGTGCTTTTGCCCCCCATGTTGGGGCCGGTCACAAGAAGAAGCCGAGGCCCCGTTCGGCCCTCTGCGTCAAGCCGGATGTCGTTCGGCGAGAACCCGCGCCCCTGCCGTCGCAGCGCCTCTTCCACCACCGGGTGCCGCGCGCCTTCCGCGATCAGGGCGCCGCCCCCGTCAATCTCCGGCCGGCACGCCTGCGCGTCTTCCGCCCATTCCGCCAGAGCCGCCGCCACATCCAGCGCCGCCGCCCCTTCCGCCGCCGCCCGCAGCGGCCCTTCCAGCGCCGCCGCCCGCGCCGCAAACCCTTCAAACAGCGCCTTCTCCCGCGCCAGCGCCGCATCCCCCGCCCGCGCGATCCGCACATCGAGATCAGCAAGCGCAGTCGTGGTGAACCGCACCGCGCTCGCCGTCGTCTGCCGGTGGATAAAGCGGTCGCTCAGCGGCGGCCGCATCAGCGCCTCCGCCTGCTTCGTCGTCGCCTCGATGTGATAGCCGAGCACATTATTGTGCTTGATCTTGAGCGGCTGGCCTGTCTCGTCCTTGTAGGTCTGCTCAAGCCCCGCGATCACCTGCCGCGCATCGGTTTTGAGCGTCCGGTGCTCATCCAGCGCCAAATCATAGCCCGGAGCGATAAAGCCGCCGTCCCGCGTCAAAAGCGGCAGCGTGTCGGACAAAGCCGCCGCCAAGTCTTGACACAGCCGCGCCGGCTCCGGCCCAAGCCGGCACGCCGCCGCCGCCTCCTGAAGCGCCGCGGGAGCCTCAGCCCCCAAAAAGCCCGCCGCCGCTTCCCCCGCCATAAGCCCCGCCCGCAACCCCGCCAGATCCCGCGGGCCCCCACGCCCCAAAGCCAGCCGCGTCAACGCCCGCGCCACATCGCCAGAGCCGGTCAGAGCTCCCCGCACCCGCCCCCGCGCGTCCGGCTCGGCGACAAACCACGCCACCGCATCAAGCCGCGCGGCGATCGCATCAGGATCAAGCAGCGGCGAAGCGAGCCGCTCCGCCAGCGTCCGTCCCCCCGCCGCCGTCACAGTCCGGTCGATCGTCCCCAGAAGCGAGCCCTTCCGGCCCCCGTCCGTCGCTCGCTCGATCTCAAGGCTCGCCCGCGTCACCGGATCGATCGCCATAAACGACAGCGCCGCTTCCCGCCGCGGCGGAGAAAGCCGGGGCGCCGCCCCCGCCTGCGTCAGCTCGATATAATCGACCAACAGCGCGATGGCCGACAACTCCGCCGCGCTAAACCCGCCGAAGCTGTCGAGCGTCGCCACTTCAAACAGCGCCGCAAACCGCCGCGCCCCGAACTGCGGATCAGCCTTCACCGCCGGGCGCAGGCTCAGCCGCGCGCCCACGCTTGTGAAGGCCGACGCCAGAACCGGACGCTGCGCGTCTTCGTCCGTCGCCAGGATCTCCGCCGGCCGCAACCCGCCCAGCACATCTCCAATCGCCGGCAGCGGCCCTTCCTGGATCACGAACGCCCCGGTCGACACATCCGCGCTCGCAACCGCGACCCGAT
This sequence comes from Caulobacterales bacterium, assembly GCA_044370335.1. Classification (GTDB taxonomy): domain Bacteria; phylum Pseudomonadota; class Alphaproteobacteria; order Caulobacterales; family Aquidulcibacteraceae; genus REEB509. Next base: position 13,091 of record JBILVS010000026.1, on the reverse strand, counting down.
CGCCGACGACAGCGACCGCCGCCAACCGATTCGACGTCCGCGCATCAAGCAGCGCCTCTTCCGTCACCGTCCCCGGCGTCACAACCCGCACGACCTCCCGTCGCACGATCGCCTTGGATCCGCGCTTCTTCGCCTCCGCCGGGTCTTCCATCTGCTCGCAAACCGCGACCGAAAACCCCGCCCGGATCAGCCGTTCGAGATACCCCTCCGCCTGGTGCCACGGCACCCCCGCCATTGGGATCGGATCGCCGCTGTGGCTGCCGCGCTGTGTCAGCGTGATGCCGAGCGCGCCTGCCGCTTGCACGGCGTCCTCGAAAAACAGCTCATAAAAATCCCCCATCCGGAAGAACAGCAAAGCGTCCGGATGCTGCGCCTTCGCGGCCAGATACTGCGCCATGAACGGCGTCACAGAGGGAGAAGCGGCAGAATCAGCCATGCCATCGGGATTAACAGGGCAGGACCGGAGCGCCAAACCGCGCCTTGAAAAAGCGCGCCTGAGCAAGCGGCGAAACCGCCGGTCGACCCGACCCAACAGCGCAAATCCGCGCCTGATCCATTGACGCCTTCGCGCCCCACTCTAACCTGCGCGCGCAGTCAGGCAGGCAACGGTGCAGGCGCACAAATGTCAGAACAAGAAAAGAAAACTTTCACCGACGAAGAGGCTTTGGCGTTCCACCGCGCCCATCCCCCCGGCAAGCTGTCGGTCCGCGCCACCAAGCCCATGGCCACCCAGCGTGACCTGTCTTTGGCGTACTCCCCCGGCGTCGCAGCGCCCGTTCGCGCGATCGCCGAAGACCCCGACGCCGCCTACGATTACACATCCAAAGGCAATATGGTGGCCGTCATCTCCAACGGCACGGCGATTTTAGGCCTGGGCGATCTCGGCGCCATGGCGTCCAAGCCCGTGATGGAGGGCAAGTCGGTTCTTTTCAAGCGCTTTGCCGATGTCGATTCCATCGACGTCGAAGTCGCCACCAAGAACGTCGAAGAGTTCATCCTCACTGTCAAAAACATCGGCGCCACCTGGGGCGGGATCAACCTCGAAGACATCAAGGCGCCGGAGTGCTTCATCATCGAAAGCCGCCTCCGCGACGAGCTTGACATCCCCGTCTTTCACGATGACCAGCACGGCACCGCCATCATCGCTGCCGCGGGCCTGCTCAATGCCGCCGAACTCACCGGCCGCAGCCTGAAAGAGCTGAAGGTCGTCGTGAACGGAGCCGGCGCCGCGGGCCTCTCCTGCATCGCGCTCATCAAAAGCCTCGGCGTCCCGCACGACAATGTCATCGTTTGCGACCGCGAGGGCGTGATCTATCGCGGCCGCGAAAAGGGCATGGACCAGTTCAAAACCGCCCACGCCGTGCAAACCAAGCTCCGCACCCTGGAAGAGGCGATGAAGGGCGCTGACTGCTTCATGGGCCTGTCGGTCAAGGGCGCAGTGAGCCAGGCCATGATCAAATCCATGGCCAAAAACCCGATCATCTTCGCTATGGCGAACCCCGACCCAGAGATTACGCCCGAAGAAATCGCCGCCGTCCGCAAAGACGCCATCGTCGCCACCGGCCGCTCCGATTATCCCAATCAGGTCAACAACGTCCTCGGATTCCCCTACATCTTCCGCGGCGCGCTCGATGTCCGGGCCCGGACGATCAACGAGGAAATGAAGGTTGCCGCCGCCCGCGCCCTCGCCGAGCTCGCCAAGGAAGACGTCCCTGACGAGGTCGCCGAAGCCTACCAAGGCCGCCGCCTCAAATTCGGCCCCGAGTACATCATCCCCACCCCCTTCGACCCGCGCCTCATCAGCCACGTCCCGCCGATGGTCGCCAAGGCGGCGATGGACACCGGCGTCGCTCGCCGCCCCATCGCCGACATGCAGGCCTACGCTGACGGCCTCGCCCAGCGCCTCGACCCGACCGCAGCCCTCATCCAGCGCATCCAATCCACGATCCGCCGCCAGCCGCAGCGCATCGTCTTCGCTGAGGGCGAAGAGCCGTCCGTCATCCGCGCAGCGTTCGCCTTTCAAGAGCAGGGCCTGGGCGAGGCCATCCTCATCGGCCGCGAAGAACAAGTCATGCGCAACATGGCCCTTGTCGGCCTCCCCGACGACGGGCAATTGCGCATCGTCAACGCGCGCCTGTCGGACCACAACCCGACCTACACCGACTTCATCTACAAGCGCGTCCAGCGCCGCGGTCTTCTCCACCGCGACGCGCAGCGCCTGGTCAACCAGGACCGCAACGTCTTCGGCGCCTGCATGGTCGCCCACGGCCACGCCGACGGCATGGTCACCGGCGTCACGCGCAATTACGCCACGGCTTTGAAGGACATTCTCCACGCTCTGAACCCATCACGAAACGCCCGCCTTCTCGGGATGTCCATCGTCATCTCCCGCGGCCGGACGATTTTCATCGCCGACACCAACGTCACCGAGATGCCCGACGCCCCGGATCTGGCCCAGATCGCCATCCAAGCCGCCCATGCCGCCCGCCGTCTCGGCGCCACGCCCCGGGTCGCGTTCCTCTCTTTCTCCACCTTCGGCAACCCCGAGGGCGAACGGATGCGCAAAGTCCAAGATGCCGTGTCTCTCCTCGACCGGCGCGACGACATCGACTTCGAATATGACGGCGACATGAGCCCGGACGTGGCGCTGAACCCAGACGCGCGTCGGCTCTATCCCTTCCTGCGCTTAAGCGCGGAGGCCAATGTCCTGATCATGCCGGCGATCCACTCCGCCTGGATTTCAACGAGTCTATTGGCGACGCTGGGGGATGCGACCGTCATCGGCCCTGTGCTCGTGGGCCTTGACGCTCCGGTTCAGATTGCGCCCCTAGGCGCCACTGTGTCCGACATCGTCACCTTCGCCACCATCGCCGCTTTCGACGCCGCGACCAAACCAGGCTGAAGCGCACCGTCATTCAAAGAGGTTTCGGCAGCGCGCGGTCCGCCTATTCCGCCGCCGAAGGCGCGGGAGCCGCGGCCTGCGCTTGGGCTTTCTCCCGGCTCTGCCGATACCACTCCACCCCCGCCAGCACGATCGCGGCGACCCCGATCCACGCGGCGAAAATGAACACATCGGCGAAGCGGTCCGCCTGCGCCTCAAGACCCTGGTCTTTCACCTGATCGACATAAGCCCCGATGCGCGGCCGGAAAATCACCCCGATCAACATGGCCATGGACGCCAGCAGCGCATATTGCACCGCCGCGAAATCCCGGTTCACGATCGACGACAGCCACGCGATATGCACAGCGCTCGCAAAGCCGCCCGCAAGATTCTCCATCGTGATGACCGCCGTCAGCTGCGTCAGCCGATCATTGACCGTCACGCCGTCGAAAATCGTCGCCCCTGTGCCTTGAACGGCGCCGACAAACCCTTCCAGGAAGAACGAGAACACCGGGCCGATCCCGGTCACCCGCAGAAACTCCGTGATCCACGAGGCGCCCAAGGCGAGGTCGGCGTAGAGCAGGTTAGTCACAGAAGCGAGCACCGCTCCGACGATCAACGCGGGCATCCGCCCTACCAGCGCAATGGCAAGCCCCCCGAGCGCAATGCCCCCCAGCGTGGCGAACACCCCCACCATTTTCGAGGCCACCGCCACATCGGAGTTCGAGTGCTCAAGGATTGAGATATAGAACGGGTTGGCGAAGCTCCCCCAAATCGAATCCGCGATCCGATAGGTCATGGCCAAGAGCAGAACCGGGATCGCCCAAAGCCAATAGCGCCGGACCACGTCAGCCAGCGGCGCCAGCACCCGCTGGAACAGCACGTCCGACATCCGCTTCGCGCTCACTGGCGCGTCCATCACCCCGGGCTTGCGCACAAGCCAGAAACTCAAGGCCAAGGGCAGGCCGATCGTCGCCAAAAGGATCCACGGCACCGCTGCGTCCCGAAACTCCGCCGCCGAAATCTCCTGATCCCATAGCGTGTAAAACATGAACCCGACGAGCGCGGCCCCCGACAGCGCCCAGCCGATCGCCACCGGCACGACCGCCGCCCGCCGGATGCGCCCGGTCTCTGCATCCGCCGCTGCATCTTGCGCCGCCGTCTCCAATGCCGGCGCCTTAGGCCGCAACAGCGGTTCCGGCGCGGCAAACGAAGCGAGAACGCAAAGCGCCATCAGCACCGCCATAATGAGAAAAATCGGCGGCCAACCCGCGGCCGCATCCGCGACCGTCGCCCACAAATCCGCCAGCAGCAAAGCCACGGCCCCCGCCATGATCGCCGCGACACGGTAGCCGAACTGATAGCGTAGCGAAATCTGGTCGATCGTGGCCTGTTCGTTGGCCGTCTCGATCCGCCAAGCGTCAATGACGATGTCTTGGCTCGCCGAAGCAAAAGCCGCCACGACCGCAAACACCGCAAACAGCAGGATCGACTCCCGCGGGTCGGTAAAGGACATGGCGAACAGACAGCCCGCGATCACGATTTGGCAGAGCGCCATCCAGCCCCGCCGTCGCCCGATCGTTGTCAGCCCTGGCGGCAGGAGCCAGTCAAACAGCGGCGCCCACAGAAACTTGAAGGCGTAGAAAAGCCCGATCCAGCTCAATGCGCCGATTGTGCCAAAGCCCACCCCGGCGTTGGTGAGCCAAACGCCCACCGATCCGACCAAGAGCGAAAACGGCAGGCCCGCCGCAAATCCCAAGGCCAGGCTCAGCCACAGAATGCGTCGATCGCTGCCGGCGGGAACGGCTCGCATCGTCGTCGCCTGATCGCTCATGCCGCGATTTCCTCCATCGGATGACAAGGCCCATCATCACCAAGCCGGCAGGTTAGGGGGTGTTGGCCCCGATCAGCAAGCCATGCGCCAGATGAACGCCGATGCAACGCCAGGTTTCACCCAGCCCGTCGGTCCTTTGTTAAATAGCGCCCTGCCAGCGCCTCCAGCGCCGCCGGCGCAATCGGCTTGGTGACGAAATCGTCCATCCCCGCCGCCAGCGCCGCGGTGCGGTCCTCCGCGCTGGCTTGGGCCGTCAAGGCGATCAACGTCGCCTGCGCCCCTTCAGACCCCATCCCCCGGATCCGCCGCGCCGCCGCAAGCCCATCCAGCCGCGGCATCCGCAGATCGAGCAGGACGAGATCAAAGTGGGGCTGCGCCCGGAAGGCCTCCACCGCCTCCTCCCCGTCCGTCGCCAAAGTGACGTGGGCCCCGGCCCGCCCCAACACGGTTCGCGCCAGAAGCGCGTTGACCGGGTTGTCCTCGGCCAAAAGCACGCTCAAGCCCTTTAGACTTTGCGGCGCGATCCGATCGTCGTGCGGGGCGCCTCCTTCCGCCGCCGGCAGCGGCGCCCCCCGCATCGCCAAAAGCTGCTCCACCAATGAACGCCGCCGCAACGGTTTGATCAGATAGCGTTCGATTCCCAGCCGCCGGTAACGGTCGAGGCGTCCACGGTCCCCTGGCGCAATCATCACGATCAGCGGCGGCGCCTCCGCAACGAGCGCCTCGATGCCGGCGCTCGAAAGCTGACCCAGCAAGGCATCGTCAATAAGCGCCGCATCGAGCGCCTCCGCTGAAATCCGCAGGTCCGAAAAGCCTCGCGGCTGCGCCCCCACCGCCTTCAAAACGCCAAAAGCGCCATCCCGCAGCACCGTCTGTTCGGAAACGACCCCGACCCGCATCCCTTCAGGCGACGCTGACCCGACCTCGCCCACCGCATCAACGCCCAGACCACCGGGGGCGGCCGCCTCTGGCAAAGGCAAATCGACCCAAAACGTGGCCCCCGCCCCAGGCCGGCTCTCAAGGCCAACTCGGCCCCGCATCGCGGTCGCCAGTCGTCGCACGATCGCAAGCCCGAGCCCAGCGCCGCCATATCGCCGCGCGATGCTGGCGTCGGCCTGCGCAAACTCTTCAAAAATCCGCTCCTGCTTGTCGAGCGGAATGCCCGGCCCCGTGTCTCGCACTTGAAACCGCAAGGCGCCGTCCGGCCGCCGACCCACCTGCAGCGTAACCCCGCCGCGCTCGGTGAACTTCACCGCATTGCCGGCGAGATTAAACAGAATCTGGCGGATCCGCCCGTCGTCGCCGCTGACAAGCCCGGCCCCACCCGGTCCCGGCGAGGCGACGATCTCAAGCCCTTTCTCCTGCGCCCGCGGCGCAAGAAGCTCCGCCACGCTCTGGATCAGCTCCTCCGGTGAGAAGACGACCGTCTCCAGACTGAGCCGACCGGTCTCCAAGCGGGAATAGTCAAGAATGTCGGTGATCAACTCAAGCAGGTGCTCGCCCGACTGTCGGATCGCCCGCAAATAATCGCGCTCCGCCGGCTCAAGCCCCGCCCGACCCAAAAGCGCCGCCATCCCCAAAATGCCGTTCAGCGGCGTGCGCAACTCGTGGGTCAAGGTCGCGAACAACAGCGTCTTCGCCCGGGCCGTGTCCTCCGCCGCCGCAATCCGCGCGGTCACATCCCGTGCAACAATAAGGCTGCCCCCATCAGCCAGAACCTGTTGCGCCCACTCAAAGCGTCGCCCGTCCGGAGCGCCTGCTTCAAACCGACGAACCCCGTCCTTGAACGGCGGCGGGACTGTGCGCCCCCAGACCGGCCTCCTTGGCGTGATCGTCTGCCGGAAGGCCGCGCGAAACGCGGCGTTGGCCCACACCAGGCCGCCGTCCGCGCTCAAGGTCGCCATCGGGTCGGGCGCCGCCTCGAACACCGCCGAATCAGGAGAAGCCGAACCGTTCATCGTCGGAGAGAGATCGCCGATCACGTTAATTTCCCGTCGCCGCCGCGGTCTTCGCAGCACTCCCCGCCTGCCAGAGACACCCTGCCAGAGACCCTGCCAGAGGGGGCCACCGTCACCGGTCGCATCGTCAGCTCCAAAAAAGGCGACACTGGTCACGATCGTGGACATGGCGGCCCCATTCTTTATCCACAGGATGGAGCCCAATTCATACAGGGGAAGAACAAAAGAAGAACAAAGATAAAACGTGGGTCTTCTCAGGCCCTTTACCCCCACGATGCCTGTCGATGGTTGTGTGGGTTAGTTTGACGGGTTTGAAAGGTCCAGAGGCGCGCCAATAGCGCCGGACCGCGGACCCGTCGCGGCTTCATAAGGGTCCGTCGCAGGAGCCTGCGCCTGATCCACCCGCGCCGGCGGCCCGATTCGCTCCCGCGGCGCCCGCAGATGCATATAAGACACCACCCGCCGCACGCCGGGCGTCACGCTCGCAATCTCTGCGGCCAGCCGGATTTCCGCCTCGTTCCTTCCGAGGCCCAACAGATAGACAGTGCCCCGACTGGTCTCGATATTGACGTTGACCGCCCGCACGTCAGACGCCGCGATCAGCCGCGTCCGCACCTGAAGCGTGATGGCTTCATCGAGGCTGGTCCGCCAAAGGCCCGTCGCTCCGCCGACCTCGATCTCGTTCGCCACCGCCTGGACCTGCTCCACGCTCCAAGCGATCCGCTCCGCGTCGATCCGATGCTCGACCGAGGGCGCCGTGCCCGACAGCAAAAGCCGCCCATCGACGATTTCGATGCTCACATCGGCGAAGCCCCGCGCGTCCAGGGCCATCAGCCGCGCCCGCAGCTCGCTCGCCGCCGCGCCGTCGTCGAGGGCGGCGCCGAGGCTCCGCTCCTGCGCCATGATCGCGCCGACTCCGGCCGCAGCGCCGACCGCCGCCGTCACGCAGCCGCCTGTCGCCGAAGCCGCGCCCGCCGCCAGAACCATCAGAACCACGCGACGCATGGTCCGCTCCTCTTCAGAAAATCCAAGGGCGCAATTCAAGCACAGCAAGGTTAGAGGCCCCTTAACCGCCTCGGATTACCCCACATCGGCGTGCCGGGTCTCGAACGCCTCTCGGCGATGAACAAGCACCCGAAAGCCGCTGCTGCCGCCGCTCGCTCACCGCGAACACCCCCGCCGCAAGGCTCGCCCGCGCGTTCACCTCGACGATGACGAGCAGGCCCGCCTTCGATGCCGCCAGGTCCACCTCGCCATAGGCGCTGCGCAGCCGAAGACCCGAGGATCGGCTACCCCTTCCTTGGCGAGGAAAAACAGGCCCGCCCCCCACTCTGCCGCCCAGCCCCGGCGCCCAGCCCCGGCGTTCGGCGGCGACCCGCTTCTCGCTCAAGGGGCCTCGTCCTTAAGTTGCAGCGCCCGGGCATAAAGCGCCTGCGCCGAAAGCCCGAACTGCGCCGCCACCGCCTTCGCTCCGGCCTTCACCCCCAAAGTCGCGATCGCGGCCAACAGAGCCTCATCCACGTCCGCCGCGTCCGGCGGTTCGGCCGGCCCCGGCGGCCCCACCACGACGACGATCTCGCCTTTCGGCGCTCCCGCCTCCTGATAGTGCGCCGCCAGCGCCGAAAGCGACCCGCGCCGAAACTCCTCAAACAGCTTCGTGATCTCCCGCGCCACAACCGCTGGCCGGTCCCCCAGAACCTTCGCCATCGCCGCCAGGCTCTCCGCCAACCGCGGACCCGTCTCGAAAAACAGCAACGTCGCGGGCACGGCCTTAAGCGCCCCCAAAGCGCTCGCCCGCGCCCCCGCTTTGACGGGCAGGAAGCCCGCAAACAGGAAGCGGTCGCTTGGCAGCCCCGAGGCCGAGAGCGCCGCGATGGGCGCGCTCGCCCCGGGCACGGGGATCACCTTCAGCCCCCGCGCGATCGCCTCCTGCACCAGCCGATACCCGGGGTCCGACACCAGGGGCGTGCCGGCGTCGCTGACCAGAGCCACCGCTTCGCCTGCCGCAATCAGGTCCAACGCCCGCGCCCCCGCCTCTGGCCCGCTATGGTCGTGATAGGATGCGAGCCTGCCGGTGATCCCCAAGGCGCTCAACAGCTTCCGCGTCACCCGCGTGTCTTCCGCCAGGATCAGCGACACCGCCGAAAGCGTCGCCGCCGCCCGGTGCGTCACATCCGAGAGGTTGCCGATTGGGGTCGAAACCACATAAAGGCCCGGCTCAAGCGATAGACGGGCGCGCTCAGGGCCACTAGGGTCCGGCGCATCCGGCGCCGTGGTAGGGAGATTGCTGGGAATGCGCGTCATGGGCTCATCCATATTGTCCGCCGCTTCTGCCCCATCCTCAAGAGGCGCGTCTTCGGCCACGAGGGCGACGCGCGCCCTGGTCGCAGGCTCGCTCCTGGCTTTGACCGCCGCCTGTGCCACGGGTGGGGGCGGGGGCCCGATCGTCGGCCCCGTGGGCCCGGTCGACGCCGGCGTCCCTCAAGACCAGCCCCGGCGCGACAACCGCGGTGGCCTCACCCCGCCTTTTATGGCCGATCGCGAGCTGGTGCGCGTCGGCCTTCTGCTGCCGTTCTCCACCCGGCCGGAAGAAGCAACCGCCCTTTACCGCGCCGCCGAGCTCGCCCTCTTTGAGCGCGGCGATCGCAACATGCTCCTGATCCCCCGCGACAGCGGCGCCGGCGAAGCCGAGGCCGCCTCCGCCGCGACAGGCCTTGTGGCGGACGGCGTGGACATCATCATCGGCCCGGTCCTCCGCGAAGGGGTGTTGGGCGCCTCCCGGGTCGCCCAGGACCGCCGCATCCCGATGATCGGCCTCTCCTCCGACCGCTCCGTCGCCGACGACGGGGTTTATCTCCTGTCCTTCCAGCTGGAAGACGAAGTCGCCCGGATCATTGAATACGCCGCGTCCCGCGGCATCCGCTCCATCGCCGTGATGGGGCCGGAGAATGAATACGGCCGCCGCGTCGCCCAGGCCCTCCGCGCCGAAGGCGCCCGCTGGGGCGTCGCGATCGTCGCCGAAACGCTTTATACCCGCGACGTGGCCCAGGCGGCCCCGGCCGTGGCCCGTCTTCGATCCAGCCTCGGCGGCGCTCCCGTCCAGGCCGTGATGATTGCGGACTCAGGCTCCGTGCTCCGGGCCGTCACCGCCGCCTTGGCCCGCGAAGGCCTCGCTGGGCCGAACGTGCGCCTGCTCGGCACCAGCGCCTGGGCCGGGTCGGAGACGAGCGCCGAAGCCCCCCTCATCGGCGGCTGGTATGTCGCCCCCGACCCCTCTCTCCGCGCCGCCTTCGAACAGAGCTACCGCAGCGCCTATGGCGACGACCCCATCCGCTTGGCGAGCCTGGCTTATGACGCGGTGGCCTTGGCCGCGCTTCTCTCCCGGGACGAGGGCCCCGACGGGCTCTCCCGCCAGGACATCGAGCGTCAGGAAGGCTTCCTCGGCTCCGACGGCGTCTTCCGCTTCCGCACCAACGGCTCCATCGAGCGCGGCTGGGCGGTGATGGAGGTGCGCTCCTCCGGCGCCGCCGTCGTCGCCCCTGCGCCGCGGGCCTTTGACCGGCCGGTGTCTTAAGGGGAACCGCGTCCCCCTCTTCCCCTTCCCTAGCGGGGGAGAGGGCAGGGGGTGGGGAGAACGCCCGCCTCCCCCCATTCGCCCTCAACCCTACCCGTCTCCCTTAAGCAAGAGGGTAATCGGACTTAACCGGCCAACTCCAGCGCGATCCGGTCCGCCACCAAAAACCCCTGCGGCGTCAGCCGCACGACGCCCTCGGCCACGATCACGTACCCCTCCGCCGCAAGCGCGGCCAAGCGCTCGCGCGTCATCGCCCGGCCCCACAGCGCCTCGACGTCCGCGATTGGCGCGCCCAGCACCGTGCGCAAGCCCATAAGCAGCCGCTCGTCGCCCGCCTCTTCGCCGGTCAGCAATGCCGACGACGCCCACCCCACACCCGTTTCGGAGACCGCTTTCCCATAGGCCTCCGGCCGCGCCTGCGCCTCGGTGGCGAGCCAACCCCCGTCCGACAAGACCCTCCCATGCGCCCCTGGTCCAAGCCCGAGCCACTGCCCGCCCGTCCAGTAGAGCAGGTTGTGCGCCGACCACCCCTCTCGGCTGCGGGCGTGGTTTGAGACCTCATAGGCCGGAAATCCGCGCTCTGCCGTCGCCGCCAGCGTCGTCTGATAAAAGGCCCCCGCCAAGTCCGGAGGAGGCAGCACAAGCCGACCCCTCGCCTGGGCCCGGGCGAACGCCGTTTCCCCCTCCACCGTCAGCTGATAGAGCGACAAATGCTCCACCGGCCAAGATAAGGCCTCCCGCAGCTCCGCCTCCCAGGCCGAGAGCGTCTGCCCTTGCCGGGCATAGATCAGATCGAGCGACACCCGCCGCCCCGTCGCCGCAGCGGCCTCCACCGCCGCCTTCGCCTCGCCCGCCGAATGAAACCGCCCCAGCGCCTTAAGATCCGCCTCGTTCAAGGCCTGGACCCCAAGGGAAAAGCGGTTCACCCCGGCCGCGGCGTGCTCAGCGAACCGTGCCCGGTCTTCCGGGTTCGCTTCGAGCGTCACCTCCGCTCCGGCCCTGAGGCCCACAACCCGGTCCACCGTCTCAAGCAGCCGGCCGATCTGAACTCCCGTCAGGAGCGAAGGCGTCCCGCCGCCGAAAAACACAGTGTCCGCCTGCGGCAGAGCAAACTGCGCCGCGTGCCCCTCGAGATCGGCGATGATCGCGGCCAGCAATGGCTCTGGGTCCCGGTCCCGCGCCCGATAAACGTTGAAGTCGCAGTACGGACAGATCGCGCCGCAATAGGGCCAATGGATGTAAACCCCGAACCCGCTCACCCCGCCCCCTTTGACCCGGCTCCGCCCCAGTGCGCGAGCAGCTTCTTGAACGCCATCGCCCGGTGGCTGATGGCGTGTTTGGCCGCGGGTTCCATCTCCCCGCAGGTCTGGCGGAGCCCTTTCGGCACGAAGATCGGGTCATAGCCGAACCCGTTGCCCCCTCGCGGCGGCCAGGTGACGGCCCCTAGAAGTTCGCCCTCGAACACCGACGCTGACCCGTCCGGCTGCGCCAGGGCCAGGACACACACGAACCGCGCGCTCCGGTCCGGCTCCCCCAGCGCCCGGAGCTCCCGTTCCACCCGCGCCATGGCGACGCCGAAATCCTTCTCCGCCCCTGCCCAGCGGGCGCTGACCACCCCCGGCGCGCCGCCCAGCGCGGCAACCTCAAGCCCGCTGTCGTCCGACAGGGCCGGCAGCCCCGAGGCCTCCGCCGCGGCTTTCGCCTTCAACAGGGCGTTGCCGACAAAACTGTCTTCTGTCTCCTCCGGTTGGGGCAGGCCAAGACTTCCCGCGTCCACAACCTCCACCCCCAGAGGCGAGAACAACGCCCTGATCTCGCGAACTTTTCCCGGATTGTGCGTGGCGAGGACAAGCCGAGACGGCGGCTGGGGCATGACGGGCGATCCTGTTTGACGCGAAAGACGGAGGCCTATATCGACAATCGATAGTCCAGTGGCGCGTCGCCATCTGCTGTACCCCAAGGAGCGTGGGCCATGAAGGCCTTAGGGCAAGGCTCGATCGCATCGGTCATCAAGGTTGGCCTGTCTGTGGCCGGGGTGGTGTTGTGGGTTGGCCTCGGGGTTGTCGGCCTTGTCGCCGCCGCGGCCTTGGCGGCGGGCGTGTTCGCCCAGGTGTCCGGGCCCTTCAGCGTCGATACCGACCTCGCCGTCACCACCTCTGGGGTCGTCCTCCGCGGCGACAATCTCGAAAGCCTGCCCTGGCCGTTTGTCAGCGCCGTGCTCCTGGCGGCCGCGGTCGGTCTCGGCGGCGCGCTGGCGATCGTCCATCGCCTGCGCCGCCTATTTGAGAACTTCACCTCCAACGAGCCGTTCAACCGGGCCAATGCCGATCATCTCCGGGCGATTTGGATCATCCTGCTGGCCATGGAACTGGCCCGCTACGGCTTCGCCCTCGCTGTCGGCTGGTCCGCCGCCATCTATGGTCAGCCCCAGGGCCTGGACCGTTTGATGATCGAGCCGGGCTTTGATCTCTCGACCTGGACCTCGATTCTCGTTCTGATTGTCTTGGCGGAGGTGTTCCGCGAGGGCGCACGCCTCCGCGAGGACCAGGATTTGACCATCTAGCCGATAAGGACCGCCTGGCTTGGCCATCCGTGTGACATTGGACCGTGTGCTGCTGGAGCGCCGTCTCTCTTTGACGGAGCTGTGCGAGCGCGTCGGCATCACCATGGCCAATTTGTCGATCCTGAAGACCGGCAAGGCCCGCGCGATCCGCTTCTCGACCCTTAGCGCCCTGTGCCGCGAGCTGAACTGCCAGCCGGCCGATATTCTCGTCTATGTGCCGGGTGAGGATGGGGCGGACGTCGAAGGCGTCGACCAAACCCGCGAAGCGGCGGAGTAGGGGC
>JBILVS010000206.1:0-4071 GCA_044370335.1 Caulobacterales bacterium | reverse complement strand
TTGCGCGCCCGCGCCGCCCGCGGCGCCAACCATTTTGATTTGGAAGCCCGACTGCAATGACTTTTGCTCCGGCTAAGGACGAGACCCGCGGCTGTCCTTCCGGCCTGGCGCCTGCGGCCGATGCCGGTGAGCGTCGCGCGGCCGATCCCGCAGCCTTCGTCCGCGTCGACGACAAGGGCGTCGCGCGGCTCGCGCTCTTGGTGAAAGGCGCCCGCTGCGCCGGATGCATGCGCAAGATCGAAGAGGGCCTCTTGGCCCTCCCCGGCGTGGAAGACGCCCGCCTCAATCTCTCAACGGGCCGTCTCGCGGTCCAATGGCGCGAAGGCGCCGCAAGCCCTGGCCGCATTGCAAAGACCCTTACCGATCTCGGCTACGAGAACGCCCCCTTTGATCCGGATGCAGCCAAAAATGCAGTCGATCAGGAAGGCCGCTTTCTCCTGCATTGCCTTGCGGTCGCCGCCTTCGGATCGATGAACATCATGCTCTTCTCCGTCCCGATATGGTTCGGACACGGAGAGATGGGCGAAGCCACCCGCACGCTCTTCCACTGGATCGGCGGGCTCATCGCCATCCCTTGTGCGCTTTACGCCGGTCGCCCGTTCTTTCGCTCGGCCCTGACCGCTTTGCACCGAGGCCGGACGAATATGGACGTGCCGATCTCCCTCGGCGTGGCATTGGCGATCGGCATCTCGATCTCCGAGACGCTTCAGCGCGGCGAACACGCCTATTTCGACAGCGTGCTGATGCTGCTGTTTTTCCTGCTCATCGGCCGCTACCTCGATCACCGCCTCCGCGAGCGCGCCCGCAACGCCGCCAAAGAACTGCTCGCCATGCAGGCCGTGACCGCTCAACGTCTGGAGCCAGACGGCGCCCTGCGCGCGGTTCAGGCGAGCGCGCTCCGCCCCGGTGACCGCATCCTGGTGTCTCCCGGCGAACGCGTCGCCGTCGACGGATGGATCGAAGACGGATTGTCCGACCTCGACCGATCCTTGCTCACCGGCGAAACCGAACCGACCCCGGCCCGCAGCGGCGACGCGATCCAGGCAGGCGTTGTAAACCTCACCCGCGCTTTGACCGTGCGCGCCTCCGCAAGCGCTGCGGATTCCACGGTCGCCGAGCTCGCCCGCCTGATGGAGCTGGGCGAGCAATCCCGCTCCAAGGCGATGCGCTTGGCGGATCGCGCCGCAAAGCTATACGTGCCCTTGGTTCACACCCTTGCCTTGAGCACGTTCCTGGGTTGGTTGATCCTGCCCCATCTTCTGCCGGGTCTCGTCCCCGACATCGGCGCCCGTCAGGCGCTCCTAAACGCAGTCGCGGTCCTGATCATCACCTGCCCCTGCGCCCTGGGGCTCGCCGCCCCAGCCGTCCAGGTCGTCGCCACCGGCCGCCTCTTCAAGCGCGGCGTCTTCGTGAAATCGGGCGACGCTCTCGAACGCCTCGCCCAAGTCGACGCTGTCGTTCTCGACAAAACCGGCACCCTCACCCTGGGGCGTCCGCGGCTGCTGAACGGCGAGGCGATCCCCCAAGAAACCCTGATGGCCGCAGCCAGCCTCGCCCGCGTCTCGCGACATCCGCTGTCCCGCGCACTGGTGGAAGCCGCAGGCCCCGGCGAACCCGCGCGCAACGTGCAAGAGACGCCCGGCGAAGGCCTGGAGCGGCAAGGCCCCCAAGGCGTCGCCCGTCTCGGCCGCCGCAGTTTCGCCGCCCCCCAAGCCCTCGACGCCGAATCCCCCGGCGCAAGCGAGCTTTGGTACGCCGCCCCCGGCCAAGCTCCCGTCCGGTTCCTTTTCGCCGACGCCTTGCGCAGCGACGCCAAAGCGACCGTCAAAGCCCTTGCGGCGCGTCGGATGAGCGTTGAGCTCGCCTCCGGCGACCGCCCAAGCGCGGTGGCCGCCACGGCGCAGGAGGCCGGCATCGCCGCGTTCCAGGGCGGCCTTACGCCACATGCCAAGATCGCCCGCCTTAAGGCGTTGCGCGCTGAAGGCCGCAAACCCCTGATGATCGGCGATGGCCTCAACGACGCAGCCCCCCTCGCCGCCGCCCACGCGAGCGCTTCGCCCGGCTCGGCCGTGGACGCAAGCCAAGCCGCCGCAGACCTCGTAATCCAGGGTCACGCCTTGGGCCCGATCATTGAGGCCATTGACGTCGCCCGCGAGGCGCGTCGCCGGATCATCGAAAATTTTGGTCTGGCCGTGATCTACAATATGATCGCGGTGCCCGTGGCGATGTTGGGACTGGTCACGCCCCTCATTGCGGCGCTGGCCATGGCGGGCTCGTCCTTGCTGGTGACGCTGAACGCCCTGCGGCTGCAACGGTAAGGAGGCCCCGGATGGAAGCCATCATCTACCTTGTCCCAATCGCTTTGGTCATGGGGGTCGTGGGCTTGGCCGCCTTCTTCTGGACAGTGAGAAGCGGCCAATACGAAGATCTGGACGGCGCGGCGTGGCGCATCCTGATGGACGACAAGGACGATAAACCAAAAGCGTAAAGGCGAAGGGCCGGCCTCAGGCCGCCGCGATCACCCGCTCCACTTCCGTCACCAGATCCTTCAGGTGGAACGGCTTGGAGAGAACCTTAGCGTCTTTCGGCGCGGCGCTGTGCTGCGACAACGCCACCGCCGCAAAGCCAGTGATGAACACGATCTTCATGCCGGGGTCGACTTCCGCCGCTCGACGGGCGAGTTCGATCCCATCCAGGATCGGCATCACGATGTCGGTGAGCAGCAGATCATAAGACGCCCGCTGCAGCGCTTCCCAGGCCAACTCCCCGTCGCCGAAGGAATCCACCTCGTGCCCGGCCCGCGACAAATTCGTGGTCAGGAACGCTCGGAGGCTGTCGTCGTCTTCCGCCAAAAGGATGCGCGCCATGGGCGGGGGGTCTCCGAAGGGGCCGATTACAGACCCTCTTGATACCATCTGAGGGTAAAGATGCTCTTTTTTCCACTGAACGGCAATGTCTTGCGCGCAACCCTCAGCATTGACGCCCGCCCGCGCGTAGAGGAATGCTAGAGGGATGGACGGAATGGCCGACCCTTGGGGACGCACCACCCTGATCGACCCAGGCGCTGAAGGAAGGCTGGAGACAGCTCCCGAGGCCACGTCTGCCTATGCCGTTGTCGAGCCCCTGCGCCGGTCGACGCCCCTGGTTCTTGCCTCCCCGCACTCGGGCCAGCATTATCCGCAAGGTTTTCTGCTTCAGTCCCGTCTGCCTTTGCTGAGCCTCCGCCGCTCCGAAGACGCCTATGTGGACGAGCTCTTCGCCGCCGCCGCAAGTTACGGCGCGCCCCTGTTGGCCGCCAATCTCGCCCGGGCCTACGTGGACGTGAACCGCGACCCGGCTGAACTGGACCCAGACATGTTCTCCGATCGGCTGCCGATGCATGTCCAACGCGGCAGCCCTCGGGTGCAGGCGGGTTTGGGCGCGATCCCCCGCATCGCCGGCGACGGCCAAGACATCTATCGTCGCAAGCTCTCCGCCGCCGAAGCCAAGGCCCGCTTGGCCCTGGTTCACGCCCCGTACCACACGATGTTGGCCGCCCTGATCGCAGAGGCCCGCACCGCCTTCGGCTGCGCCGTCCTGATCGATTGCCACTCCATGCCCAGCTGCGTCCGCGGGCCCCTCCAGCCCGATATCGTTCTTGGCGACCGCTTCGGCGCCTCCTGCCACCCAAGCGTCACGGGCTTTGTCGAAGCCGCGTTGCAGCGCATGGGCTATCGCGTCACCCGCAACACCCCCTTCGCCGGCGGCCACACCACCCAGCTTCATGGCCGCCCCTCGCAAGGGATCCACGCCCTGCAGGTCGAGATCAACCGCGGCCTCTATATGGATGAGCGGACCTTGACCCGGTCGCCAGGGTTTGAGCGGGTGCGCCGGGACATGAGCCGCTTAGCGGCGGCGCTGTCGGCCGCCCAGTTCGAACGCACCTTGCGTTGAGCCTTGACCCATAAGGCAAAAAAACGCCCCGGGCTTGCCCGGGGCGAGTTCGATAGGGAGGAAACGCCCGATAGGGCGGGCGACGTCGCGAAACGCCGCTGACCCCTTTATACGCGCTGCACTGCGGCAAAAGCAAGG
>JBILVS010000205.1:0-4081 GCA_044370335.1 Caulobacterales bacterium | reverse complement strand
GCCCTCCCGCTTTGTAACGGCGATCGCGGCCGAAATGGGACGCCCGCTGCGCCCCAGCCGCGGGCGCTCGTCCTTACGCGAGGGGGTGGGCGTTGTGCAATGGGAGAATGGCGGTCGACGTCGGCAAAGGAAAGGCCGCGCCCCAGGGCAAGGGCGCGGCGAGTTCAAGAGCTGGATTGGACCACCGTTATTCGGCCTCCCAGGTGAAGGTCCGTTCGAAAACGCCGCCGTCCGTGGGACGGCCGTCTTCGGTTTGCGGCGCTACCTTGAACCGACGGGCCGCCCGGAGGGAAGCGTCGCCGAAGCCCCAGCCGGAGGGGTCTTCGCTGAGGACCGTGCAGTCCACGCGGCCATCAGCCCGCACCGTGCAGCGGATCCGGACCGAGCCGGACCGACCGCGTTCCAAGGCGCGCTCAGGATACAAATCCTGGAAGTCACGGCCTCTTGGCTGTTCGAGGAACAGCGCAGGGGTAATCCGCGGCGGCGCAGGAGGCGCAGGCGGCGGAGGCGCCGGCGGCGCAGGAGGCGCAGGAGGCGGAGGCTCGGGCGTCGGCGGAATGAAGACTTCCGTCGGTGGGGCGAGGTCATTGGGAATCACCAGCTGCTGCTGCATGGGCGGCGGCGGCGGACGATCTTCCGGCGGCGGCGGTGGCGGTGGCGGAGGCGGCTTCTTCTCCTCCTCCTCGATCACCGTCTCGATGGCCTCGCGTTCATTGAACCACTCTTCGGGACCGCCGAACCGGGCCGACACCGCCTGATAGACGATGAAGCCGCAGATCAGGGTCGCGAGAGTGAACGAGATAAGGCGAAGTCTGATCATGCTCTTCGCCCCTCAGCTTTCTTGCGCCAGCTCAGAGAGCAGGCTCACTTTGTTGAAACCGAACGCCTGCAACCGGGTCATGGTGTCCACGACGTTGGCGTAGGCGGTTTCTTGGTCAGCCCGGAACACGATCACGCCTTGGTCGAGATAATCGATGGGCTGAAGCGCGGGGTTGTTGACGCGGACGCGGTCCAGCACGGCCTCTTCGAAGCCGGCGGACGGCACCATGACGCCATCAACCCAGAACTGCAGCTGACCGGCTTCTTCTTCGAGAGCGACCCGCGTCGGCGCCCGGCCCTGTTCGGTCACGAGACGGCTCTGCCCGGAAGGCAGGTCGACCCGGATGTCCACGGTCGGGATCGGCGCGGCCACCATAAAGATGATCAGCAGCACGAGCATGATGTCGATGAACGGGATGACGTTCGGTTCCGAGTTGGGAGCCATGCTCCCCCCACGGGATTTGCCCCCTGAGGACAGTTTACCAGCCATGGTTGGTCTCCTTTCCTCAGTTGATCCGACGACGGTCTTCGGCGACGAGCGCCACCTTGACGAAGCCGCGGGCCTGCAACGCGTTCATGACGCGGACGACGTGGCGGTACTCCATGTCGCCCTGAGCGCGCAGGTAAACGCGCTGGCTCAGAAGCATGATTTCGCGATCGTCGCCGGTCAGCTCCTGGGCGTCCGGAGTGTTGAACAGCACGGCTTCGTGCAGCTCTTCCCCAAGCGTGTCAAAGCTCACTTCGTCGTTCATCACATAAACCTGCGGCGGACCGCCGGCGTCTTGTTTCAGAGAGACCCAGGTCGGTTTGGGCGGACGCTTGGACGGGATGATGTCCTGCGCCGCCGGCATCGGCACCTGCACGTCCACCGTGGCGATCGGGGCGGCCACCATGAAGATGATGAGCAGCACCAACATCACGTCAATGAACGGGATGACGTTCGGTTCGGCGTTAATGTCGTGGGAGCCGCGCTTGCCGCCGCCTCCACCACCTAATTTCGCACCCATGAGGCGCACTCCTCCTTGAGGTTAATCCGATGAGCGGATCAACCCGCGCGGCGGTCCATGTCGCGCGAGACGAGCGAAATGAACTCGGCGAGGAAGTCTTCCATTTTGCCGGACTGCTTGCCGATCTGCTTGGCCGCAAAGTTGTAGATCAACACGGCCGGGATGGCGGCCACGAGACCCGCAGCGGTCGCGAGCAGCGCGCCGGCGATACCGGGAGCGACGACGGCGAGCGAGGTGGTCTGAGTGTTCGCGATGCCGATGAAGGCCACCATGATGCCCCACACCGTGCCGAACAGACCGATGAACGGCGCGTTCGAACCGATGGACGCCAAGAACGTCATGTTGGAGCCGAGCTCTTCGATATACTCGTTCTGCTTGGACGTCATGGCGGCAGCGACCCGCTGCATGGTGTGGTCGCGGGCGTCGCGCATGGTGTAGAGGCCGAGGTCCTGCGTCCGGCGGACTTCGTTCATGCCGGCGTCGAACATCTTCTTCATGCCAGAGCTCGGCAGCTTGCGGACGATGGCTTCCGCTTCTTCGACCGAGTTCGCCTTGCGGAACTGGGCCAGGAATTCTTTGGTGGCGTTGGAAGCGCCGCGCATCACGACGATCTTTTCGATCAGGAGCATGACAGCGAAGATCGTGCAGACCCCGAGGATCACGATCACGCCCCGCTCGACTTCGTTGAGCTTATCCCAAAGCGACATCACGCTCATGTCGCCTTGTTCGGCGGCGGTGGCGGCAGATTCCTGCGCTTTCGCCCGGGCCGCTTCCAGATCCACCGCAGGGGCGGCGGCGGGAGCAGCGGTCGCGGCGGTGTCCCCCGCGGGGGCCGGAGCGGCCGTGGTCGCGGTGGTCGCCTGCGCGTAGGTGGTAAGCAAAGAGTACATCAGCGCGTTCATGGATAAGCCCTTTGTGCCCTGTTCCAGCTCTGAATGGCGCCTTTTTGTGACGCCTGTTTGGAATTGTGGTCGTAAACCGTGGTTAACTTATGGCCTGTCGTTAGGGCATCCCCCAACGGCCGACCGGTTTGACTTGACGGCGGGCGAACGCGAGGCGCGCCCAAGGCCGCGGCCTCGCTCTGCAAAGATGCGGCCACCGCCCAAAACGAAGGTCACGAGACATGACAGGGTCCGCCCGAGGGCCTCCACGCCGCGTTCACCACGGCCAGACCCAAGCGCGCCTCCCACCAGCTTTGCGGGCCGTCGCAGTTCAACCTGCGAACTCATTCCCCACGCAGCACTCGCAAGTCTAACTTTTCGGAAAAGGGCCGCTTGTCAATGGCGGAACCGCAGTCGCGCGAGCGCGCCGAGGCGCTTCGGCCCGTTTGACGCGAGCCGAAATCGGGGATCATCCTTGTTTCAGGCAAGGTTTCCAGCCTCGTCGCCCGGACACGACCCTCTGCGATCTGTCGCCGAGCGACGTTCAACCAAGGAGGCTATAGCATGCATCCTCGCACCTACGCGGCGACAAATCCGCACAAGCCCGTGATCATCATGGCCGGAAGCGGAGCCAGCCTGACCTTCGGCGCCCTGGAAAGCCGGGCGAACCAAGCGGCTCAGCTGCTGCGTCGCCAGGGGCTCGGCGTCGGCGACTGCGTGGCGTTGCTGCTTGAGAACGGACTTCCGTTCTTTGAGCTCGTCTGGGGAGCGCAGCGGGCGGGGCTTTATTACGTCTGCATCTCCACCAAGCTCACGGCGGAGGAGATCGCCTATATTGTAAGCGACAGCGGGGCGAAGGCGCTGTTCGTAGCGCCGACCTATGAGGCGACGGCTTCGGCCCTGCGGGCGATGCGGGCGGATCTTCCGATTCTGGTCGCGGGAGGGCGGATTGACGGTTTCGCCTCTTATGAGGACGCCCGCGACCAGGAGGCGGGCACGCCGATCCCGGATGAAAGCGCTGGGCTCGATATGTTGTATTCCTCCGGCACGACGGGGCGTCCCAAAGGGGTGCGGGCGGCCTTGTCAGGCGCTGCGATCGACGCGCCCTCCCCGCTCGTGGCGATGACCAGCGCGGTGTTCGGTTTGGGGCCGGACACGGTCTATCTTTCGCCCGCGCCGCTCTATCACGCTGCGCCCTTGCGGTGGTGTATGGCGGCCCACCGATTGGGCGGGACGACGGTGATCCTCGAGAAGTTCGATCCTGAGACCTATCTTGCGGCCGTTGAGCACCATCGGGTGACGGCAAGCCAACTCGTGCCAACGATGTTCGTGCGCATGTTGAAACTGCCGGAGGAGGCGCGGCGGCGGTACGAC
>JBILVS010000204.1:0-4100 GCA_044370335.1 Caulobacterales bacterium | reverse complement strand
TCCACCCGGCAGGGGGCGCAGAACGTGGCCCAATAATTCACCAGCACAATGTCGCCCCGCATGTCGGGAAGCGAGGTGGTCTCCCCGTTCGGGCCGGTGAACGGATGCGGCGGCTGCGGCGGGGGATCAGACAACACCTCCAGCCGCTCCAGCGCCCCTTCGGCATAGCGCTCATAGCCTTGCGCTGGGGGCTTGGACGTGGCGGTGAAAACAACGTAGAGGAACGCGCCTGCGCCCAAAAGCGCCAGCCACCCCGCCGCCTTGAACGCCCAAGAGCGCGGCGTTTGTTCAGTCGAGTGCGCGTCCATGTCCAAAAATCCCAATCCGCCCGGTCATGCAGGCCAGAACATGTGGGGCGGGCGGTTCGCCGCCAAGCCCGATACTGTGATGCAGGCGATCAACGCCTCGATCGGCGTGGATCAGCGCCTCTGGCGGGAAGACATCGAGGGTTCGAAGGCTCACGCCGCGATGCTGGCGGCCTGTGGGATCATTCCGCGAAAGGACGAGGCGCAGATCCAAAAGGGCCTCGACGCGATCGCCGAGGACATCTCGGCCGGTCGCTTCGTGTTTGATGAAGCCTTGGAAGACATCCACCTGAATATTGATGCGCGGTTGACCGAGCGCATCGGCGAGCCCGGGCGGCGGCTACACACGGCGCGCTCGCGCAACGATCAAGTGGCGACGGATTTCAAGCTTTGGACCGCGCGGGCTTGCGATGCGGCGGGCGAGGCGACCTCGGCGCTGCAACTGGTTCTGCTGAACCGGGCGGATGAGCACGCCGATTGGGTGATGCCCGGCTTCACCCACCTGCAAACCGCCATGCCGATCACGCTGGGGCACCATCTTTTGGCTTATGTGGAGATGCTGGATCGCGACGCGATGCGGATTGCGGCGGCAGGGTCGATGGCGCGGGACGGCTGCCCGTTGGGCGCTGCGGCGCTGGCCGGCACGGGATTTCCCATTGACCGAGGCATGACGGCGCAGGCCCTGGGCTTTGACGGGCCTGCCGGCAATTCGCTGGACGCGGTGTCGTCGCGGGATTTTGCGCTGCAGGCGATTTCGGCGCTGGCGATCAGCGCGGCGCACCTGTCGCGGCTCGCGGAAGAGATCGTGCTGTGGACGAGCCCCCAGTTCGGCTTTGCCCGGCTATCAGACGCCTGGTCCACAGGCTCTTCCATCATGCCGCAAAAGCGCAACCCGGACGCCGCCGAGCTTATCCGCGCCAAGGCCAGCCGGATCGCGGCGGACTTTCAGGCGCTCGCAGGGCTCATGAAAGCGCTGCCGCTGGCCTACGCCAAAGACCTCCAGGAAGACAAAGTCCTGACCTTCCAAGCCTTTGACAGCTTTGACCTCTGCACGGCGGGCCTGCGGGGAATGATGGAGACGATCACCTTTCACCGCGCGCCCATGGCCGCCGCCGCCGACAAGGGCTTTTCCACCGCGACCGAATTGGCCGATTGGCTGGTGAAGGCTTTGGGCGTGCCCTTCCGGGACGCGCACCATATCGTCGGGGCTTGCGTGAAGCGTGCGGAAAGGCTGGGCCTTGCTTCGCTGTCCGCCATGCCTTTGGCGGAATTTCAGGCCATTGACCCCCGGATCAGCGCCGAAGCCGTGGCGCAGCTCGCGGTGGACAAGGCTGTGGAAGCCCGCGACAGTCTCGGCGGAACGGCCCCCAAACGGGTCCGGGAAGCCATCGCCCGCTGGCGCGCCGCTTTGGGCGCGATGACCGAAGATGAGGCCTGAGTGATGACCTTGAAACACGCCCCGTTGATCCGGATCGCGCTTGCGACGGCCGCGCTCGCGGGCCTTGCGGCCTGCGGCTATCGCGAAGGGCTGGACCGCCCGCCCCCGATGTGGGGGGAAGCGCGCGAGCAGTATGAGCGCGAGGAAGCGGCGCGGCGCCAGGCGGAAGAGGCGGCCGAAACCGCCGAGCAGCCACCGCCAGCTCCGCAGAACTGATGAACCACTTCGATTACCGGGGCGGGGCGCTTTATTGCGAAGATGTATCGCTCACCGCGATCGCGGAAGCCGTGGGCACCCCGGTTTATGTTTATTCCACCGCCACTTTGCAGCGGCATGTGCGGGTTTTCCGACAAGCCCTGGCCCCGCTCGACCCGCTCATCGCCTTTGCGGTGAAAGCGAACGCCAACATCGCGGTCTTGCAGGTGTTGGCGAAGGAAGGGGTCGGCGCAGACACGGTCTCGGCCGGCGAAATTCAGCGCGCGCTGGCGGCGGGCGTTCCGCCGGAAAAGATCATCTTTGCGGGCGTCGGCAAAACGAAGGCGGAGTTAGGCTTCGCCCTCGATGTGGGCGTGGCGCAGATCAACGTCGAAAGCCCAGGCGAGCTCGCTGATGTCGCGGCCTGCGCTAAGACCCGGGGGCGGCCGGCGCCGGTGGCGCTGCGGTTGAACCCCGACATTGGCGCGGGCGGCCATGAGAAGATCGCCACCGGCGGCGGGGACACCAAATTCGGGGTGAGCCTTTCGGACGCGGCGGGCCTTTACCGAGCGGCGAGCGCTGATCCGTGGCTCGCGCCGCGGGGGCTTGCGGTGCACATCGGTAGCCAGATCAAGGACCTTGAGCCCTTGCGAACGGCTTTCCTCCGGGTGCGTCAGCTGGCGGAAACCCTCAGCAGGGAAGGCTATCTCGTTCCGCACCTCGATCTGGGGGGCGGTCTTGGCGTACCCTATTTCCACGAACCTGATCCGCCGAGCCCAGCAGAATACGGCGCTCTCGTCAAAGAGGCATTCGCCGGACTCCGGGCGCATCTGGCGTTCGAGCCCGGTCGGCTGATTGCGGCCAACGCTGGGGTGCTTCTGACGCAGGTGATACGCCGCCAGCCGCGCCCCGACCGCGATATCGTTGTGCTCGATGCGGCGATGAACGATCTGATCCGGCCGGCGATGTATGAGGCCTATCACGATCTCAAACCGGTTCAGGACAAAGCCGCGCCGCTTGAGAGCGTCGATCTCGTGGGCCCGATCTGCGAGACTGGGGACGCCTTCGCCAAGGCTCGCACGATGCCGCGACTTGAGGCGGGCGACTTCGCCGCTTTCATGACGGCGGGCGCCTATGGGGCGGTGATGGCGTCCACCTACAACGCTCGGCCGCTTGTGCCTGAGGTCTTGGTGAGCGGGGACCGGTTTGCGGTCGTCCGCGCACGGTTCACGGTGGAAGACCAGCTCCGGCAGGAGCGCCTGCCGCCCTGGGCGGAAAGCTGACATGCTGCACGCCGCCGCCCTCGCCGAGCTGGACCTGCAGGTGCGCAAAGCCCAGCGGGTGTTGATGCGGGACCGGTGGGGGGCGGCGCTCGTCGCATGTGCGATCGCGGCTTTGGTGTGGTTCGCGGTCGGCCTGTTTGATCTGCCACGGCTATTGCCGCCCTTGGCGGAAACCCTGATCGGCTATGCAGCGCTGGGCGGGATCGGGTTTCTCGGATGGCGGGGGCTCAGGCGCTTCCGAAAGCCGACGCGGGACGAAGCGCGGGCCGCTTTGGCGCAATCCTGTGCGCTTGATCCGGGGGCCTTTGACATTCTGGAAGACCGACCAGCGCGCATGGACGCCGCCAGCCTTGCATTGTGGGGCGCGGCGCGGGCGCAAGCCGTGCAAGAGGCGATCACGGCACGGCCGCGGCTGCGGATGGCCGCGCTCAACACCGCTGATCCTTGGCGCTTGCGGTTTGTGGCGGCGGGGCTGTTCGCCCTGGGGCTGCTGGCGGCGGGAGGGGCGGCGCCCGAGCGGCTGGGGCGCACTCTTGTTCCAAGTCCGGGGCCGCTTCTCGGCGATGGGCGACTGACGGTTGAAGCCTGGGCCGCGCCCGCGGCCTACACCAACGCGCCGCCTGTGCCGCTGTCAGGGCTTGAGAGCACCACCGTCGCCACACCGCCGGCGATCACGATAACGCTGCGGGCGCAGGGGCTCGCGGGGGCGCCAGTGCTGGTGTTTGACCCGGATCGGGGTCCGACGCAGCGTCTGCGGCTGTCACAGGCGGCGGACGGCGCCTATGAAGGCGATCTGGCGATCCCGGGACCTGGCGTTCTGCGGCTCGTGCGGTTTCACACGGTGGCCCGCTGGCGGCTTGAGCCCGCGCCCGACGCTGC
>JBILVS010000203.1:0-4102 GCA_044370335.1 Caulobacterales bacterium | reverse complement strand
GAACCCTCCAGCAGTCCGTCAGCGCAACCCGCAAAATTCCTGCGCGCCAGCGATCGAGCCATCATTGCAGAAATGGACCTGGTGAAGCGCCGCGGCGCGCAGGCGGGCTTTCATCGCTCTATGATCGGAGCCGACCCGCTGTGGCTGCGGATTATCACCCGGGCGCTGGCCACCGGGCGCTGTCGGCTTGAGACTGTGAACGGCGCGCCGTTACGAGAAGGACCCCCGCGGCGCGCCACGGCGCACTGGCAAACGCTGGCGGGCGGGCGGCAGCGTCTTGCTTTCACATTGGCGGAAACTGACGCCGCTGACGCCATGGCTGCCCCCGGCCATACGCCTGTCGAGGACACCGCTCGCGCTGCCCGCGGCCCAGAAAGCGCCAAGACAGCAGCCATCGACGCCATCTTGCCGACAACCCCGCCTCTTTATGTCGACGCCGCCGCCGGACTGGTGGGACCGCTCGATCTGGGCCTACCTGATCCGCTGGCGCAGGGCCTTGCGGAATTACCTGATATAACGCCTACCGAAGCGCACGCATTTTGCACCGCTTTCGCCAAGCGCCTCTCTGCGCTCGACCTCGTGCATCGGGTGCCGCTGCCCGCACCGCCGCAATCGGTGGTCCATCGGACCATAACGCCGCGCCCACGCCTCGAGGTGTTTATGGGTCAGCTGGCGGTGCGAGCCCCTTACGCGGCCTATCTGCGCACCCCCAAGGACCGCGTCGGCGTGGACGTGCCGATGGCGCGCCTGTCCTTCCTTTATGGCGACATCAGCATCGCCAGCGGCTCCCATCGCGAACAGCTTGAATGGTTGGAGGATGGCGCCCTCATTGTAGCCCCGCGCAACCCCGCCGCCGAGGCCAGCGCACGTGCGCGGCTACTCGAGACGGGGTTCGTACCGATCGCCGCCAGTATTTTGACGCCCACGCCCGACTCCGCCGGCGCTTTTGTCTTGGCCCCATGCGCAACCAATCTGACAAATCCGCGCAACATCGTCGACGCGCTGCACGATACACAGCGCTTCCTCGCCTTTTCAACCGACGCGGTCCCCGCTTTGCGGCAAGAGGGCTGGCTCATAACGATGGCGCAGGACTACCCCTACCGCATCGCGGAGGGTGAGGTTGCTTGGTGGGCCGACATCGGGGACGGCTCTGCGATCGATTGGTTCTCATTTGAGATCGGCGTCACATTCGAAGGCGTCCGCATCGATCTCGCCGGGCAACTCGCCGCCATGCTGCGGCGGTTGCCAAGCGGGGCCAGCGACCTCGCCCTCTCCGATGACGAGAGCGACAAGGACGAATTCCTGCGGCGCTGCGGGGCCTTGACGCTCTATCAGCCTCTGCCGGATGGGCGGCTTCTGGCGCTGCCGGGCGCGCGGGTCGCCCCGGTCCTGCGCGCCCTGTTTGAACTGATCGGCCCGCGCGCAGACGACCCCACGGACAGGAAAGTCGGCCTCCATCGCGCCCAGGCCCACCAACTCGCTGGGCTCGTCGACAGCCTTGGCGATGACGTCGCCTGGGCCGCTGGGGCGCAGCGGCTCGCCGCGCTTGGACGCCAATTGCAGGCCGGTGCGCTGCCGACGGATGCGCCGCCGCCGCAGACCTTCAAGGCCACGTTGCGGCCCTATCAGGCCGCGGGCCTTGCTTGGCTTGAGTTTCTGCGGGCGAGTGGGTTCGGCGGCGTGCTGGCCGACGACATGGGCCTTGGCAAGACCGTACAGACGCTCGCCTTCTTGGCGCGCGAAAAGGCCGCCGGTCGGCTCGTCAATCCAGCCCTCATCGTGGCCCCGACGAGCATCCTACCCAACTGGCAGGCCGAGGCCTCGCGCTTCGCCCCTGACCTGAAACTGCTGACCCTTCATGGCTTGGACCGCAAACAAGCGTTTGGCGCAATCGCCAATCATGACGTCGTTTTGACCACCTACCCCCTCTTGGCGCGCGATCAACGCCACCTTCTCAAGCACATCTTTCACGCAGCCATCCTCGATGAGGCGCAAGCGATCAAGAACCCGCGTGCGGCCGTCAGCGGGATCGCCCACAAGATCAACGCCCGTCATCGCTTGGCCTTGACCGGCACGCCGCTGGAAAACCACCTTGGCGAAGTCTGGAGCCTGTTTGAGTTTCTGTCGCCAGGCCTGCTGGGCGACGAAGCTGCCTTTCGGCGCACCTTCCGTACGCCGATCGAGAAGCATGGTGATAAGGCTGCCCAGGCGTTTCTCACACGCCGGCTAAAGCCATTCATGCTGCGCCGCACCAAAGAAGAGGTAGCCGGCGACCTGCCGCCAAAGACCGAAATTCTGGAGCGCATCCGCCTTGAAGGCGACCAGCGCGACTTGTACGAAACCGTACGCGCGCTAATGCACGACAAGGTACGCCAGGAAATTGCCCGCAAGGGCGTCGCCAAGAGCCACATTGTTTTTCTCGACGCACTGTTGAAGCTGCGTCAAATCTGCTGCGATCCGCGCCTGCTCAAACTGCAAGCCGCCCGCAAGGTCAAGCAGTCCGCCAAGCTCGAGCGGCTCATGGAAATGCTGCCCGACATGATCGCAGAGGGCCGGCGCATCTTGTTGTTTTCCCAGTTCACAAGCATGTTGGCGCTGATCGAGGCTGAAGCCCGCGTCCGCGCCATCCCCTATGCCCTTCTGACTGGGGACACCACCGACCGAGCGGCGCCAGTCGCGGCATTCCAGGCCGGAGAGGTCCCGCTGTTTCTGCTGAGCCTCAAAGCTGGCGGGGTAGGGCTCAACCTCACCGCAGCTGACACCGTCATCCACTACGACCCCTGGTGGAACCCCGCCATTGAACGCCAAGCCAGCGACCGCGCCCATCGGATTGGCCAAACAAAGCCAGTGTTCGTCTACAAGCTCATCGTCGAAGAAGGCATTGAAGAAGCGATCGAACTCCTGAAGGTGCGCAAAGCGGCGTTGGCTGAGGCCTTGTTCGAGGGCGCGTCAAAGACTGGCCTGGATCTCAGCGAGGACGATATCGCCGCGTTGTTTGCACCCTTGTCGGGCGGCGCATCCGGGCGCACCTGACCCGCCCGCGCCGGACTGCCGACGTCCACCTGAGCCTTGACGACCAAGCCAGGTCCGAGCTTAGAAAGTGACGCCAGCGTCGCCCGCAAGCCGGGCGTCAATTAATCGGAGCGCATGGGCGTGGGAACGGTTTTCCGAAGGCCGCGCCCCAAAAAAGGACAGACACAGCTCTGGGCCTACGCGGCATCAGACGGAGGTCTGGCCGTCACCTTGACCAGTTCTCAAGGAGCAAGCCCCTCACGCGGCTGAACTCACCCTCATTATTCGTCACAAGGCCAAGGCCCCTGGAGCGGGCATGACCGGCAATCATGACGTCGAAAGGCCCGATCAGGCTCCCAGATGCCGCCAGCTCCGCACGGATCTGGCCAGCATGTTCGGCTGCAGCGAGGTCAAAGTCGATAAGCTCGAGACGACCAAGCAGACCCTCTATGATTTCAAGGTTCCGCCGGACGGCCTGTGATTTGTGGGCGCCGTAGAGAAGCTCCATCGCCGTAATGCTCGATACGCACATCTCTCCATCATGGGCCTCGAAGCGCTTGCGAACCACATCCGGCTTGTTCCTGATCGTGTAAATCAGGATATTCGTATCCAGCATGTACCGGAGCATCACAATGCCGCGCGATCCTGATCAGCGGGTTGTTCACGCTCCTCCATGAAATCGCAGCTGGCTCCTTCCCCGTCAAACCAGGCTGCCCAACCTTGTTCACTGGGCGTAATGATCCAACTGAAGCCGCGGCGCTCGATGTCGACACTCGTGACGCCGTCGGGCAGGCGTACCGATTTCGGGAAACGAACAGCTTGTGTCTTGTTCGTCATGAAGACCGATCCGCGCTCCATCCTACGCCTCTTCCTGTTACAGCATAACGCCTATATACTCGTAGTATATACGCCAGAACTCGTCAACCAGCCGATGCGGCCATCCCCAAGGGTGCAGGTCTAATGTTGGTGGTTGATGCCGGTTGCGGCTTCGACGCCGCACCTCTCGGCTGCTTTCCGCGTGGAGGCGCCCGCTCCCTGCCCACCCGATAAGTTCGATTTTTGATTTTTGCTCGGCGCTGTTCGCGGGCTT
>JBILVS010000202.1:0-4104 GCA_044370335.1 Caulobacterales bacterium | reverse complement strand
TTGGTTTGAAGGCGAAAATGGCGAAAGAATTGCGACGGCGCGTGATTTCATGGACGACCCGGAAGTTCTGTTTTCACTCCGTTCAGATTCCGAGATATCCGCCCAGGTGCGGAGAAACGAACGTGGCGGGTTGACGTACACAATTGGTCGTTCAGGAGCAGGCCAACCGTTTCGCGTGGAGTGCGAGCCGGAGTTAGAAGCTTATCGTCGCGTACAAAGCTATGGCCAGCACGACTCTTACGAGCTCATTGAGCCGATGAATCGCGGAAGCATAGTTGCGGTTCGCTTAGTCGGAGGGCCGGGGCAGGACCCGATACTACTTGATCTGGATCGCATAGACGGTCGACTTGTCCAGCGCGGGGTATCATTGATTCGCCCCAGGTATGCGGGTTCCAGCGGTGCAAGCTGGGCAGAATGGTCCCAATTCCGGAGTGGTCCACTACATGCGATTGACGACGATATGGCTGCACTTTCGAATGAAATTCGGCGACTTGCTGTGCTTCGAGGTGAATGCCGTGTATTGATTGTCGCGGACAGTTTTGGCGCTTTTGCCGCACAGTCATTGCTCAATCACTTGGGGGGATGTGTTAGCGCGGTAGCTCTGATTGCGCCTTGGGGGGCCTATCGTGATCCGTCGGAGTGGGCGTTGAGCCCTTCCCGAAGCGGATGGGGTCTTACCGTTGAAGAGCGGCAGTACATCGAAGGCCTACGTCAACGTCAATCCATTCTATTCGGTGAAGAGTTTGGAGCCAACAGCCCGTTGTTTCAGAGTTCGTGGCGCAACTGCGAGCGTGGGCCACGCTTACTTCTGATGTTCGGAACGGGAGACAGAAAGTCTCGGGCAGAAGACTTTGAAGAGTGTCTTGGCTCGGATAGGGCCCACCAATTAATTGTAGAGGCCGCCGATCACGGTCTGGTTGGAACGCGCGAGCATGAGATTGAACAGGTGCTGTCTTTCCTGCTCCCAGGCGGTCCCGGAGCTGATGTTCGTCAATGACCTCCCTCAACCTCTCCGGCGTCCGCCGCCTGCCCTTGATCCGGCAGGCGGAGGGCGCCGAGTGTGGTCTCGCCTGTGTCGCCATGGTGGCGGGCTACCACGGCTATGACGCCGATCTGTCGACGCTGCGGCGGCGCTTCTCGCTCTCGCTGAAAGGCGCCACCCTCAAGTCGCTGATCGAGATCGCCGCGGGGCTTGGCCTTGGCGCGCGGGCCGTACGTTGCGAGGTCGAAGAACTCAAAGACCTGCGTGCGCCGGCGATCTTGCACTGGGGCATGAACCATTTCGTGGTGCTGAAGGCTGTTCATCGCGACGCGCTTAACATTCACGATCCCGCGATTGGCCTGCGCAGGGTCAGCCTGAAGGACGCCGGCGATCTGTTCACCGGCGTCGCGCTGGAGTTGACGCCAACGGACGGTTTCCAGCGCAAGCGCGAAAAAAACATCCTGAAGCTGTCCACGCTGGCGAAGCTCAGCCCACAGACATTCGGCGCCCTGATCCAAGCGATGTTGTTGTCGCTGATCATCGAGTTGTTCGTAATCGCCTCGCCCTTTTACATGCAGCTCACCATAGACCAAGCCGTGCTGAAGGGCGATCTGGACCTGCTTGGCGCTCTCGCGATCGGATTCGCCTTGGTGTTGGTATTCAATGTGGTGTCCACCGCATTGCGGGGTCTGACGTTGCAATTTGTGTCCAATGTCCTGGCCTTTGAGATGCAGGCGCGTGTGTTTCACCATTTGGTGCGCCTGCCGCTGGATTGGTTTCATAAGCGCCAGGTCGGCGACATCCAAAGTCGCTTTCAAGCGATCGATCCGATCCAGCAGTTTATCGCCAACGGCGCAATTAGCGCCATTCTGGACGGCGTGCTTGGCATTTTCGTCCTTGGACTGATGTTCTACTTCTCGCCCACTTTGGGCTGGATCGTGCTCGCCAGCGTGATCGTGTATGCGGCCATCCGCATGGCGATGCTCGATGTGCAAAGGCGGGTGGCGGGCGACTACATCCTGGCGGACGCCAAGGAACAAACCCGCTTCCTGGAGACATTGCGCGCAGCCCAGACGATCAAGCTCGGCGGCCATGAGAACACCCGGGAAGCCCAACAACGCAACGCCATCGCCGCCACGATCAACGCGGGTATCCGCTCTGGCAATGTGTCGATCGGCTTCGGGGCTGTGAACCAATTGATCTCGGGCGCGGTGGATGTGGCGGTGGTGTTTCTCGCCGCCCGCATGATCATCGCGGGTGAGTTCACGATTGGGATGATGACCGCATTCATGGCCTACAAGGGTCAATTCGTTGGGCGGATGAGCGCGCTGATCGAGAACCTCATTTCATGGCGGCTGCTGGATGTGCAACTGGAACGGTTGGCGGACATCGCGCTGCACCCGCGTGAGCCCCGCATTGATGACGAGGGCGTCGAAGGCGAGGTAAAGGGCGCGATCGCACTGCGGCGTGTCGTGTTTCGCTATGCGCCCGGTGAGCCCGAAGTCCTGCGCGGCGCGGACCTTCAGATTGCACCGGGGGAGTTCGTCGCGATTGCCGGCGCCTCCGGCGGCGGCAAGTCCACCCTCTTGAAAATCCTTGTAGGGCTTTACGCGCCGTCCTACGGCGAAGTCCTGATCGATGGGAAAGCGCTGACGGCGTGGAGCCCGCGCGCCTTGCGCGCGCAGATTGGCTTCGTCGCGCAAGATGACGTGCTGTTGCAAGGATCGATCGCGGAAAACATCGCAGGCTTCGATGAGCAGATCGACATGGTTCGTGTGCGAAGCGCCGCCGCGACCGCCTGCATCGCCCAAGACATCGAAGCCATGCCCATGGGCTATCAGAGCCTTGTCGGGGATATGGGCTCAACCCTGTCCGGCGGGCAGAAGCAGCGGGTTCTGATCGCCCGTGCGCTCTATCGCGCACCGCGCGTCCTGATCCTTGACGAGGGCACGAGCCACCTCGATGTCGAAACCGAGCGTGCGGTGAACGCCGCCCTCTCTCACCTGTCGATCACGCGTATTGTGGTCGCTCACCGGACAGAAACGCTGCAAGCGGCGGGGCGCGTTGCTGTGCTACGGGGCGGGCGGATAGTTGAATTGCCGAGGTCCAGCGAGGCGTCCTCAGCCGCAGCCCTCACAACAATGTTCTGAAAGGATCGGCCGGTGCGTGATCTGAAAGCGATTGAACTCGACGTCGTATTCGGCGGCGCAAGGGTAGTAGACACATCCCTCTTGCCGCGAGTTCAAGAGGTGGCGAGCTATCACGTGCGGCTGACTCCTCGTCAGACGCAATGTTTGGCTTGGGTGGCTGCTGGAAAGACGAGTCGTGAGATCGGGATTGCACTTGGGCTGTCCTTCCAGACCGTCGACACCTACATAAAAGCTGCATGTGCTTCGTTGGGTGTTCGCACTCGGGCTGAGGCTGTAGGCGTCCTGGCCAAGATAATGTTGGCTCAGAGCCAGCTAAAAGATCCTGTGTGGATAGAAAAGTCGCCCGCCGGCGGCGAGGACAAATGATCGATTTTTGTCAATGTCCCAGATTTCAGATATTGTGAAGTGGAAATCTTCAAGCACATTCGTCTCGCGTGTGACGGCGGGCGATACTATCCGCCATGTCAAAGGATGATGGAGAACCAATATGCGGGATTTGACTGATGCCGAACTCTGATCCGTGAGCGGCGCAAGGGACGAGCCTTGGGCTCCTCCTCTCGTTTATGTCCCAAGTGCCGGGCGGCCGAGTGACGACAACGGCTCCCGCAATAACGGCGTATTCTGCCCAAACGCGCCGCGAATTATCGGTTTTCTTTGCGACCTTTTGGTGGGGGAAGGCGTGATTTCCGCCGCTGAGGAGGCGCTTCCTGAGCCTCACGGGGAGAGTGTGCCGCCTGATTACAGCACGCCACCGGATACAAGTTGGCACGAGGAGGCCGATGGAGCGCGCGTTAGGGTCTCTGACGGGGCGACCCGAGCCCCTGGCGGGTTGGGCACAAATGTGCCTTAGGCGTTCCTAGCCCGGAAAATTCAGCACGCTTCGAAAAACGAGGCGGTGAGAGTGGCGCAACACGCTGATTCGGTGTAGATTTTAGGTGTGAAAACTGAAATCCGCCGTATCACCGGAGGCGC
>JBILVS010000111.1:0-8786 GCA_044370335.1 Caulobacterales bacterium | reverse complement strand
GAGCCTCCGGCGGCGCCGCGAGGCGGAGGGCCGCGGAGCGCGATGGCTTCCATGCCCGGCTATATCGGGCTTGTGTCGGACGAGCCCATGGACCTGACACCTCCGCCTGCGGCGAACCGCGAGCCGCCGCGCCCCGCGCCGCGGGC
This sequence comes from Caulobacterales bacterium, assembly GCA_044370335.1. GTDB lineage: Bacteria > Pseudomonadota > Alphaproteobacteria > Caulobacterales > Aquidulcibacteraceae > REEB509. Next base: position 8,640 of record JBILVS010000111.1, on the reverse strand, counting down.
GCGGGCTCCGGAGCTTGCGTCAGCCGCCATCAGGGGGCCGGCTGCACGCGAGACCCACCCTGCCCCATTGTCGGCCGCGACAGCCGGGTTTGAGGGCGGCGTGCGAGAGGCTGATCAGCCGGTGCCGCGGATCCGCATTCACGCCGCGTGCGATCGCCGTGACGTGGCGCGGGTGGTGCAGGCGGCCGCCGGCGACCGGCGGCTTGCGAAAGCGCAAATCAGCATCGAGCTTGGCGGGGTTGAGGCCGCTTTGGCGCGGCTTTTGGCGGAGCCGAGCCCGGATCTTCTCATCCTCGACACAGAATTGCGGGGTTCGGAGCTTCTGCGGGCGCTGGAGCGTCTGGCGGAAGTGGTGGAGCCCAAGTGCAAAGTGATGGTGGTGGGCGCGACCAATGACATCGCGCTTTACCGTCGGCTCATGCAGATGGGCGTGAGCGAGTATCTCGTGGCGCCGTTGGAGGTTGTGCCCCTGATCCGGTCGATTGGCGGGCTTTACGCCGATCCAGACAAGCCCTTCGCAGGACGCGTGGCGGCGTTTGTCGGCGCCCGCGGCGGGGTCGGCGCTTCGTCGCTTGCGCACAATGTGGCGTGGGCGATCTCGGAACAGCAGGGCGTGAATGTCAGCCTTGTCGACCTTGACCTGCCCTTCGGCACCGCGGCGCTCGACTTCAACGAAGACCCACAGCAGTCTATCATGGACGCTTTGGCCGCGGCGGACAAGGTGGACGAGATGTTCCTCGATCGGGTCGTCACGCGCCCGACGGAGCGGCTCCAGCTTTTCAGCGCGCCGGCCAAGCTCGAGCGGGCGTTGGAGATGGACCCCGACAGCGTCGGCGTGGTGCTCGACAAGATCCGGCGGACCGGTCCGCACATCATTCTGGACCTGCCGCACCTGTGGAACGGCTGGATGAACCAGACGCTCGCCAGCGCGGACGATATCGTGATCGTGGCCTCGCCGGACCTGTCGTCGCTGCGCAACGCGCGGCATCTGGTAGAGTTCGCCACCAAGGCCCGGCAGAACGACGCGCCGCCAGTGGTGGCGCTGAACATGGTCGGCGTGCCGAAGCGGCCCGAAATCGCGCTGAAAGACTTCGCCGAGCACGTCGGCGCTGCGGTCGTGGCGGAGATTCCGTTTGATCCGGCGGCCTTCGGGGCGGCCATGAACAGCGGCCAGATCCTGATGGAAGCCGCTGGGCCGTCCAAGACCGCGCAGGCGATCGCCGGGCTCGCCAGCCGGCTCACCGGCCGGGAGACGCAGGCGCCGAAAAAGACCGGGCTCCTCGACAAGTTCGGTCTTAGCAGAAGGTAATCCGCCATGTTCGGAAAGCGCACCAGCGACGCTCCAACGTCGGCGCCCGCATCCAACGTGGTCGGCTTGTCCCGGTCGGCGGACGCTGCCCGCACGGCGGCAACGCCGGACAGCGCCCCTGCCCCTCGGGCCGCGGTGAAGCCTGCGCAAGCGTCGCCGCCGCCTCCGCCGGAGGCGGACTTTCGCGTAGAACAGTATTACAAAATCAAATCGACGATTTTCAATGCGCTGATCGAGACCATCGACCTGGCGCAGTTGGCGCAGCTCGACGCCGAAAGCGCGCGGGAGGAAATCCGCGACATCGTGGCGGAAATCATCAGCATCAAGAATGTCGTGATGACGATCGCGGAGCAGGAAATGCTGCTCGACGACATCTGCAACGACGTTCTGGGCTATGGCCCGCTTGAGCCGCTGCTGGCGCGGGACGACATCGCCGACATCATGGTCAACGGCGCAGCGACGACCTTCATCGAAGTCAACGGCAAGGTGCAAAAGACCGGCATCCGGTTTCGCGACAACGCCCAGCTGATGAACATTTGCCAACGGATCGTTTCGCAGGTGGGGCGGCGGGTCGACGAAGCGAGCCCGATCTGCGACGCGCGTCTGCCGGACGGGTCGCGGGTCAACGTCATTGCGCCGCCGCTGTCGATCGACGGGCCTTCGCTCACGATCCGGAAGTTCAAAAAGGACAAGCTGAAGCTGTCGAACCTGGTGGAGTTCAAATCCATCAGCGAGCCGGGCGCGCGGATCCTCCAGATCATCGGCGCCTCGCGCTGCAACACCTTGATCTCCGGGGGGACGGGTTCGGGCAAGACCACGCTTTTGAACACGCTCACGGCGTTCATCGATCCGGGCGAGCGGGTCATCACCTGCGAGGACGCGGCGGAACTCCAGTTGCAGCAGCCGCACGTGGTGCGCCTTGAAACGCGGCCGCCGAACCTTGAAGGGGCGGGCCAGATCACCATGCGGGACCTCGTAAAGAACTGCCTGCGGATGCGGCCCGACCGGATCATCGTGGGCGAAGTGCGGGGATCAGAAGCGTTCGACCTTTTGCAGGCGATGAACACGGGTCACGACGGTTCGATGGGCACGCTGCACGCGAACAGCCCGCGGGAGGCCTTGTCGCGTCTTGAATCGATGATCACGATGGGGGGCTTCTCCCTGCCCCCGAAGACGATCCGTGAAATCATCGTCGCCGCCGTCGACGTCGTGGTGCAGGCAGCGCGGATGCGCGACGGCTCGCGGCGGATCACCCACATCACCGAAGTGATGGGTCTCGAAGGCGAGACGATCGTGACCCAGGACATCCTGCTCTACGAGATCGAGGGCGAGGACGAACACGGCCGGATCATCGGCCGGCATGTGTCGACCGGCGTCGGCCGGCCCCGCTTCTGGGAGCGGGCGCGCTATTACGGGCTTGAGCGGGAACTCGCGGCAGCCCTCGACGAAGCGGAGCGCGCGTGATGACCCCTATGATGCTGCTCGCGGCGTTTCTGGTTTTTGTGGCAGTGGCGCTGCTGACGCTGCTGTTCGACAACAAGGCGAGCGATCCGCGGGCGATGAAGCGTCTCAATGAGATGCAGAAGCGCGGCGCGGGCAAGCGGCTGGACCTCGCTTTGGAGAACGCGAAACGCCGGCAGACGAACGCGGAAGCGTTGAAGGCGCTGGCGGAGGAAGACAAGAAGTCCCGCAAGCGGCGGGTTTCGGTGAAAGGGCAACTGGGCCAGGCGGGGTTGAAGCTCGGCGAGGGCGGCTATTGGATCGGCGCGATCGGCCTTGGGTTTGTGTTCGCGATTGCTGGCTTTCTGCTGCAGGGCATGATCGGGGCCGCGGTGGGCGCGTTCATCGGCGCCTTCGGCCTGCCGCGCTGGATCCTCGGGTTCTTGGTGAACCGGCGGCAGAAGAAGTTCCTGAACCAGTTCGCCGACGGTATCGACATGATCGTGCGCGGGGTGAAATCCGGTCTGCCGCTCAATCAATGCCTGCGGATGATCGCCGCGGAAGGCCAGGAGCCGCTCAAGTCCGAGTTTCAGGCGCTGGTGGATGGCCAAGCCATGGGCGTGCCGTTCGAAAGCAACCTGCAGCGGATGTATGAGCGCATGCCCCTGCCCGAGGTGAATTTCTTCAATATCGTGCTGCTCATTCAGCAGAAGACCGGGGGCAACCTGTCGGAGACGCTGTTCAACCTCTCGACGGTGCTCCGGTCTCGGAAGATGCTAAAGGAAAAGGTGAAGGCGCTGTCTTCGGAAGCGCGGGCGTCGGCGATGATTATCGGGTCGCTGCCCTTTATCGTTATGGGCCTCGTTTACATGGTGCGCCCTGATTACATGACGCTTTTGTTTGTTACCACGGCGGGCAACATCATTCTGTTGTGCGCGGGCGTGATGATGAGCCTTGGCATTTTCATCATGAACAAGATGGTCAACTTCAAGTTCTGAGACGAGAGCGTTTGGAACGAAACCTTTTTGAGGCGAGACGGCGATGGATTTCGGCGAGTGGATTACCAACCCGATCGTCTTGGCGACGCTCCTCGGGGCCGGCGCGGCCTTCGCCACGATCGTGACCATCGCCCAACCGATCATGAACAGCGCGAAGACGAATACGCGCCTGAAGGAAGTCGCCAAGCGGCGCGAAGAGCTTCGCCAGAAAAGCCGAGCGCAGCTTGAAAGCGCGGTGAAGCCGTCTCTGGCGCGGGCGGACGCGGCGAAGTTCATGACCAATATCGTTCAGCGCTATAAGCTGCAGTCCGCGCTCGAGGTGGACGGCCTCGCTGACAAGCTGGGGCGCGCGGGCCTGCGGGGGCCGGCGGCGACCACCACATATTATTTCTATCGCGCGGCGCTGCCGATCGGGTTTGGCTTCGCCACCTTTTTCTATCTCTCGATCCTTGGTTTCGCGGATCGCTTCGGGATGGCCGGAACGCAGGTCTTGGTGGCGGTCGTCGGGGCGATGGTGATCGGGTTCTACGCGCCTTCGCTCTATATCTCGAACCGCGCGTCGAAGCGGAAGGAAGCGATTATGCGCGCCTTCCCCGACAGCCTCGACATGCTGTTGATCTGCGTCGAGAGCGGGATGTCGATCGAGCTGGCGCTGCAGCGGGTGGGCCAGGAAATCGCCCCAGCTTCGGCGGAACTGGCCGAGGAGCTGCAGCTGACCTGCGCGGAGCTTTCTTATCTGCCCGATCGTCGGCAGGCGTTTGAAAACCTCGCCAAGCGGACCAACCACCCCGGCGTGAATGCCGTCGGCATGGCGCTGGTGCAGGCGGAGAAGTACGGCACGCCGCTTGGCCAAGCACTGCGGATCATGGCCAAGGAAAACCGCGATCTGCGGATGAACGAGGCGGAGAAGAAGGCCGCCGCCCTGCCTGCTCAGCTCACCGTTCCGATGATCGTGTTCTTCCTGCCGGTGCTGTTTGCGGTGATCATGGGGCCGGCCATGATCCAAGTCACGCAGATGATGAACGACTGAGACCGCCTGGCGCCTAACGGCGGAGGGCTGAGTCGAGGTCATTCCAGCGACGGGGGTCTTCAAAAAGGCCCCTCAGATACGAGACGTTCGCTGCGGCCATGGCCGGAGGCAGATCGACCCGGGCGATAGCTTCGGCCTCCTCAAGACGGCCCTGCAGTCCCAACGCAATGGCAAGGTTCTGGCGAGCCTCCGGCGGCGCGCCGGAAAGGGCTGCGGCCTGACGGAGCACGGCTTCGGCTTCTTCGGCATCCCCCGTCAGAAGGAACGACACGCCGAGATTGGTCAGAACGCGGGGATCGTCCGGCCGGATCGCCAGGGCTTCCTGATAGGCCATGCGCGCTTCATCAAAGCGCTCAAGCTGATCGAGGGCCACACCCAGCGCGGAGCGGCTGTCGACGTTATCGGGCTCAGCGCGGGTGAGCAGCGCCAGCGGCTGCAACGCCTCTTGAGGGCGGCCGGAGGCCAGGTAGGACAAGCCCAGCGTGCGCCACAGGGCGGGATCGTCGCCATGGCGGCGCAAGGCTTCGATCGATACTTCCACAGCGCGACCATTCCGGCCGCCTTGACGGAGCGCTTCGGCGAAGCCGCGAGCGGCTTCGATGTCTTCGGGGTGGGCGGCATAGTCCGCGGCCCAGAACGCCATCTGGGTGAGCATGTCTTCGCGGCCTATGGCGGTGCGAGCGGCGGCGACATCCTCGCGGCCGGTCTCGGCGCTCTCTTCGCCGCCGCCCAGAGAGGCGCAAGCGCCAAGCCCGCTCGCCAGCACCACCGCTACAGCGCCTGCCATCAACCCGCGCATTGACCTGACCTTTACGAAGTTATCCGCTTGGCAAGGTTGGTCCTACTCGGTCAATAAAGGCTTAACCGCTTTCCCCTTCCGCAGGACCCGCGCCGCCATGTCAGACCCGCTGCCACTTGTCGCCTCCTCTCCCGCCGCCACCCCGATCGCTGTGATCCGCCCCGGGGAGTGGGCTGCTTTCCAGGAGACGCTGACGCCAGCGCAGACAGGCTTTGCGGCGCGCCTCGATTGGCGCGGCCAGGCCGGGCGCGTGTTGTCTCTGCCTTCGGCGGAAGGTGGAGTGGAGCGGGTGTTGTTCTCCCTGTCAGAAACCACGACGCCGATGGCGCTCGCGGCGTTTGCGAGCGGGCTTGCCCCCGGGGATTACCGGTTCGAGCGGCTGCCGGAGGCGATCTCGCCGACGCTGGCGGCGCTGGCCTGGGCGCTGGGGACCTATCGTTTCACGCGCTACAAGGCGCGCAAGGCGGCGGCGGCGCGGCTCTTGTGGCCGGAGGCGGCGGACCAGGCAGAAGCCGCCCGGGTCGCGAAAGCGGTGCATCTGGTGCGGGATCTGGTGAACACACCGGCGGGGGATCTCGGACCCGACGCGCTCGAGGCCGCGTTCAAGGCGGCGGCGCTCAGCCACGGGGCGGCGTTTGAGAGCATCGTGGGCGAGGCGCTGATCGAAAAGAATTACCCGCTGATCCATGCGGTTGGCCGGGCAGCGGCAGAGCCTCCGCGGCTGGTGCGGCTGAGTTGGGGGGATCCCTCCCACCCGCGGGTGGCGATCGTGGGCAAGGGCGTCACGTTCGACACCGGGGGGCTCGACATTAAGCCCAGCGCGGGCATGCGGATCATGAAAAAGGACATGGGCGGGGCGGCGCATGCTCTGGCCTTGGGGCAGCTTGTGATGGAGGCGGGACTTCCAGTGCGGCTCGAGGTGGTGGCGGCGATCGTGGAGAACGCAGTGGCGGGCAACGCTCTGCGACCGGGGGACATCGTGAAGAGCCGCAAAGGCCTGACGGTGGAGATCGACAATACCGACGCGGAAGGTCGGCTGATCCTGGCGGACGCTTTGGTTCGGGCGTGCGAGGACAAACCTGAGCTCGTTTTGGATTTCGCCACGCTGACCGGGGCGGCGCGGACCGCTTTGGGGCCGGACGTTCCCCCCTTCTTCACCGATGACGAGGCCTTGGCCTCAGCCCTCTCGGCGGCGGGCCAGACGGTGCATGACCCATTGTGGCGGCTGCCTTTGTGGATGGGTTATGATGGGGACATGGATAGCCCGATCGCGGACTTGAAGAACACCGGTGATGGGGCGTTTGCGGGGGCGATTTTCGGCGCCCTGTTCCTGAAGCGCTTCGTCGACGCGCCGTCCTGGGCGCACTTTGACGTGTACGCCTGGTCCAACAAGGAGCGCAGCGGGCGGCCCGTGGGCGGGGACGCGCACGCCCTGCGGGCTGTTTGGGAGGTGTTGAAGGGGCGCTATCCCGCGGCCTGACGCCTTTTCCGACTGCGGCCGAAAAACTCAACCGGCTGGGCTTGCCCGGCGGGGCAAATCGGCAAATGGTAAACAACATCTTACGACGCGGAGCCTTCCCCGATGGCCAGTGATGGCGTGACTCAAGCTGACGCCTTGGACGTGTGGCGCGCGGTGACGGTGCAGGCGGTGCGCAGCGACGAGCCGGACCTGACCACCCGCCAGCTGGCCATTCTGATGACGATTACGCTTGGGACGCCGCCGCACACGGTGCGGGGCCTGTCGCAGACACTGAAGATCGCCAAGCCTGCGGTGACGCGGGCGGTGGACGCGCTGGAGCGGCATGGCCTCGCGGTGCGGATGGAAGACGAAGACGACGCGCGGAGCGTGTTGATCGTGCGGACGGCCCGGGGGCAGATGTTCCTCGCCACAATGGCGGCGGCTGGCGCAAAAAGGGCGACCGAAGCGGCCGCCCTTCTCAAATCAATCTGAAGGCCTGAGCCAACGGCTCAACCCGGGGTCACCGAAGCGGCTTCGGCGGCGGGGGCTTCACCGGCCGAAGCCTCTTCCGTTGCAGCCGGGGCCGCCGGCGCGCGCGGCGGAGGCAGGGCCGCGGGGCTATCGTCTAGCGAACGCAGATACGCGACCAGGGCCGCGCGATCGTCGGACTGGCGCAGACCCGCATAGGCCATCGCGGTGCCGGAGATGTAGCCCGAAGGCCGCTCCAGGAAGGCGTACAAGTTGTCGTAGGTCCACGGTTGGCCATACGCCTTCATGGCGTCGGAATAGCTGAAGCCGGGATGGGAGCCGGCCGTGCGGCCGAACACGCCGTAGAGCGCAGGGCCGATGCCGTTGGCGCCGCCGGGCTCGTCGCTGTGACAGCTGGTGCAGGCAGCGTGCAGACGGTCACCGCGCTCAATCAAGGTGGTCAGTTGCGCCGGATCGGCGAACAGCGTGCCCCAATCGGGGGGGCCCGTGTCCTCGGCCGCAGTTTCTCCGCCGCCCGCCGCTTCAAGAACCACGTCCGGGTTGAAGCCCGGCGTTTCGGGATAATGCGGCGCAAAAAGGTAATCGGACCCCCAGTTCACCACCATCACGCCAAGAGCCGAAGCCAGCACCGCTCCGGCGATCGCATTCAACCTTAGATCGCTCATTGTCTCATTCGCCCCGGGGGGCGCCCTTGCGCCCCATACAGCTTTTGATCGGCCTTATGGCCTGCGTTCGTTACGTTTCGCAAGGCGTTACGGCGCCGCGAAACGCGCCGTGAACGCCCCTATGACCGCGATGTGACCCCGCGACGAGGGAAAAGCGACGATGCGTCGCGGCGTTGTGGCGGGTTGCATGGCCGGGCGTCCTCCGCCACGAACGGCGGATGAGCCAGAAACCGCCCCCACAGATCGCCTTCCAAGGCGAACCCGGCGCCTACAGCCACCAGGCCGCCCGCGCCGCCTTCCCGGAATGGACCGCCCTGCCGTGCCCGACCTTCGAAGACGCCTTTGCGGCGGTGCAGGAAGGAATCGCGCAGCTTGCGATGATCCCGATCGAGAACTCACTCGCGGGACGGGTGGCGGACGTGCACCACCTTCTCGCAGAGGCGAACCTCTG
>JBILVS010000168.1:0-5477 GCA_044370335.1 Caulobacterales bacterium | reverse complement strand
TGTATAGTGGCGGAGCGGTTCGAGCCGATCCGCCATCAGCTTCTGGGGCTGAAGGGAACAAGCCTTTCGGCCCTGAAGCGGGTGCGGAGCCACCCGATGGCGCTGGGGCAATGCCGGCATTTGACCCGCCAGCTGGGGCTCTTGCCAGTCAAGACCGCCGACACGGCGGGCGCGGCGCGGGAAATCGTCGAAATGCAGGACCCGCACGAGGGGGCGCTGGCGTCCAAGCTCGCGGCCGATATCCACGGGCTGAACATCCTCATGGCGGACGTGGCGGACGCGCCGCATAACGCCACCCGGTTTGTGGTTCTGTCAAAAACCCCCGACGACGCCGAGCCGGAAGCCGGGCCCTGCATCACGAGCTTTGTATTCCGGGTGCGGAACGTGCCGGCGGCGCTCTATAAGGCGATGGGCGGGTTCGCGACCAACGGGGTAAACATGACGAAGCTGGAGAGCTATCAGCTCGACGGCAGCTTCACCGCGACCCAGTTCTACGCCGATGTGGAGGGGCATCCGTCTGATCGGGGGGTGCGGCTCGCGCTGGAGGAGCTGCAATTCTTCTCCACCCATCTGCGGATTTTGGGGGTTTATCCGGCGGACCCCTTTCGGAAAGGTACGGCATGAACCTGACGCTGCATCACTGCCAGGGGTCGCGGTCGTTTCGCGCGGTCTGGGCGCTTGAGGAAATGGGCCTCGCCTATGAGCTCGTAAAGTGGCCGTTCCCGCCGCGGGCGCTGGCGAAGGAATATCTCGGGGTCAATCCAATGGGAACCGTGCCGTTTCTGATCGATGGGGCAGTGCGCCTGACCGAGAGCGCCGCGATCTGCCAGTATCTGGCGGATCGATATGGGCCGACGCCTTTGGCCGTGAAACCCGAGGAAGAGGCTTACGGCGACTACCTGAACTGGCTGCACCAGTCGGACGCGACCCTCACCTTTCCCCTCGCGATCCGGCTTCGCTACACCTTTGTCGAGCCCCCCGAGCGGCGCCTGGCTCAGGCGGTGGAGGACTACGGCAAGTTCTATCTCGGGCGCTTGCGCTGGGCCGAAGCGGCCTTGGCGGATGGCAGGACGTATCTCTGCGCGGGACGGTTCACCATGGCCGACATCGCCATCGGCTATGCGCTGCAGCTCGGCGCTTTCCAGAAGCTCGGAGATCAATTCCCGCCGCATGTCGCGGCCTATTACGAGCGGCTGACGCAGCGGCCAGCCTATCAGCGGGCGCTCGAGATCTAATTTCCAGACCGCCCTAACCGGGAGCGTCCCGTCCGCGTCATCAGGCCTGGACCGTAAGGGGCGAGAGGCGGTGCATAGTGGGCGAACAAGCCCTGTTGAAGGCTTTGATGCGGGCGGGCCTTCAGGGCGACGACCAGGCCCACAAGGCGTTGCTGAAAGAGGTCGCAGGGCATCTGCGCGCCTATTTCCGGGCGCGGCTGCGGCATAATCCTGAGGAAACGGAGGAGCTGGTGCAGGAAACGCTGATCGCCGTCCACACCCGCCGCGACACGTATGATCCGACCTAACCCATTACGGCGTTACTCTAGGCCATCGGCCGCTATCGGTTGATCGACATGCTTCGCCGCAAGGCCCGACGGGGCGTTGCGATCCCGATCGAGGACGCCACGGAGGTCGGCCAAGCGCCGGCGGCCGAGGCCGCCATCGCCTAGCGCGACCTGACGCGCCTTCCGGACAAGCTCACGGGCAAACAGCACGACGCCATCCGGCTTGTGAAGCTGGAGGGCCTGTCGGTGCAAGACGCGACCGCCCAACTCGGTTTTGGAGCGTTCGACGTGAAAGTCTCCGCCCATCGGGGGCTGAAAGCCCTCACGGCTTTGATCAGCCGGGAGCCGGCCTGATGAACGCCAATGATCTGATCGAGGCCTTGGCGCGGGAGAATTCGCCCCCACCCGGCGCGGCACGGCCAAAAAGCCGCGATCGCTGTGGTCGGCGGGCTTGGGCTTGCGGTCGTGGGCGCGATGGCGGGTCGGATTTTATTGCGCTGGCGAGTAACGGGATCCGGGGCGGCGGCGCATTGTCTTTCAGACCGCGCTGACGATCCGGCGCTGGCCTTCATCCAAGGACCATCGCCCTAAGGAGCCTCGTCATGCGGCAGACTTTCAAGCGCGACGCCCCGGCCGCCATCTCAGGCTTCGCCGCTGTCGTCTTTCTGGATAGCCTCCGGTTCAAGTTCACCAACGCGACCGAAAGGCAGGTCATTTTCGGCAAGCTCAACGCCTGGGCGGCCTGCTGGGGCGGGGAGGGCCTGTTCGGGCACATGGGGCCATTCAGCCACTAGGTCATCGGCTCGGCGGAGCTTGTGGCTTCGGGGCTGTTGCTCGAGGGGCTGATCCCGGGGCTCAAGCGGCTCAATGCGTGGGGGGCTTTGCTGGCCCGTGCGGTGATGAGCGGGACGGTGAGCTTTCACCTCTTCACCCCGCTCGGCATTGATCCCAACGCCAAGGGCGGGGGCCTGTTCGCCGCGGCTGTGACGATCTGGTTCACCGCTTTGGCGCTGATCGCGATCCGTTGGAACGAGCTTGTGGGCCTCGCGCGGGATGTCGGCGCCCTATTCTATCGCCGGGCGCCGCAGGGCTTAGCCTAAAGCCTCCGCCCACGCCTTCACGAGGTGATGGGCGATGGCGAGCCGCGGCGGGGCGAACACCCGCCGCCCGTCTTCAAGGTCAGCGCCGCCTGAAAGGGCCGCGCGGGCTTCGGCTTTGGTGAGCCAGACGACTTCGGCGATTTCGTCCTCCAGCGTCACGTCTTCGTCCGGGATGACCTCGGCGATCATGCCGATCATGAGCTGGGAGGGGTAAGGCCAGGGTTGAGCATGCAGATACTGCGCCTGGCGGACGGTAAGGCCCACCTCCTCCTTCACTTCGCGGGCGACGGCTTCCTCCAGGCTTTCGCCGGGCTCAATGAAGCCGGCGAGGGCGGAAAACATTCCTTGGGGGAAGCGCGCCTGGCGGCCGACGAGGGCCCTGTCGCCGCGAACGGGCAGCATGATCACGACAGGATCGACGCGGGGGAAGTGCTCGGTCTCGCAGGCGCCGCAGATGCGCTTCCAGCCGCCTTCGGCCCCGGCGGAGGGGGCGCCGCAGTTGGCGCAGAAGCGGTGCCGGCGATGCCAATCGAGCAGCGATTTGGCGCAGCCGAGAATGGCGCAAGAGCCTTCCGACAGGGCCAGGGCGCTGGTGCGGAGATCCTCAAAGCCGCCGAGGCCCGACAAAGGGCTGTCGTCGATGTCGAAGCGCGGGCCCATGGACACCGCGAAGTGCGGCGCGCCGCACTGGTCGACGCCAAGGAAGATCGCGGGGCTGTCTTTGTCGGCGAGGCGCAAAACGGCGGGGCCGAGCCACACGGGCTCAAGGCCGTTCGCGCCTTCCGCCAGAAGCGGCTGGTCCTTGCGGAACGCGCAAACCTGGGCGTCGCCGCCCGCCAAGGCCGCGTCGATCCAAGCCTGATCCTTGCGGCGGTGGCCGGCGCGATCGAGGGGGTAATTGGCGAAGGTGTTCGGATTGCGCGGCTCGAGCATGATGTTTGGCATGCCTTTGGGCTAGCACGGGCCCGAGCCTTCGGCGAGAGGATCAGGCGGGACCTTTCAGGGCCCTCTTGCCGGCCTTCGCCGCACCGAGGTCCAGCTCCGCTTGGGGCGCAGGCAGGCGCGGGGTGAGATCCAAGGTCTCCACCACAGCGATCTCCGCTTCCTCCCCTGCCCCTAGCTCCTTGAAGCGACGAGCCTGCGGCAGAACGCGGGCCTCCACCGTGCCGACAAGCTCGTTGTAGCTCTTGACCGACTTCTCAAGGCTGTTGCCAAGATTAGTGACGCGATCGGCCATGGTGGCGAGGCGGCGATAGAGTTCGCGGCCGAGGGTTGCGATCTCCTGGGCGTTCTTCGCTGCGGCCTCCTGGCGCCAGCCATAGGCCACCGCCTTGGCGAGGGCCACCAGCGTCGCGGGCGTCACGATGATCACTTTGAGTTGCAGGCCATCCTCAAAGAGCTCGGGGTCGCGCTCGGCGGCGGCGGCGAAGAAGTTTTCTCCCGGGACGAACAGCGCCACGAAATCGGCGGTGTCCGGCACGTGCTTCCAGTATTCCTTGCCGCCAAGTTGCTTCATGTGGGTCCGAAGCTGCTGGGCGTGGCGGTTCAGATGCGCTTCGCGCTCCACGTCGTCGTCGGCCTCCATGGCGTCGAGGTAGGCGCTGAGGGCGACTTTGGAGTCGACCACGATCTGGCGGTTGCCCGGCAGGCGGATGATGACGTCGGGGCGGAGCTTGCCGCCTTCGCTGTCGACCGTCGCCTGTTCGACGAAATCGACATGGGCGGAGAGGCCCGACAGTTCGAGAACGTTGCGGAGGGTCTCCTCGCCCCAGCGGCCGCGGGTTTTGGGAGCGGCGCGCAGAGCGGTGACCAGCTTGCCGGTGAGGCCTTGGGTTTCCTTCAGGGACTCGCTCACCTGCCGGATCTGTTCGGAGAAGGTGGAGGCCTCCTGAAGGCGGGCCTTATTCAAGGCGTCGACGGTTTCCGACAGGCGGGAGAAGGCCTCCTGGACCGGGGTGACGACCTCTTTCACCCCGCCGGCGGCGGCGGTCTGATGCTTTTCGAAGGTCTCGTTGGCGAGGGCGATGAAGCGCTCCTCGCTTTTGGCGAGGGCTTCCCCGGCCAAAGCGCCGAAGCTCTTTTCGACATCCGTCTTGAAGGCGATAAGGGCTTGTTCGCGTTCGCGGGCGGCAGCCTCGCGGGCAAAGGCTGCGCTTTCGCTGGCGGCGAGCTTGGCGGCGAGGTCGCGGGCCTCGGTGCGGGCGGCGTCGCGCTCGGCGGCGGCGGCGGTGAGGGATTTCAACTCCGCTGCTTGGGCCAGGGCCTGGCGCTCAGCGACTTCGCGGGCCGCGCGTTCCTTCGCGGCGGCGCGGGCGAACCAGACCGCGGCGGCGACAGCGGCAACGATCAGGAGCCAGTACGGGGCGGTCTGCTCAAAACTCATAAGCGAAATCGTAGGGAGATTCGTCCGCCGAAGCGCTGTTAAGCGGCGCGGCGTTCCAGATCGTCGAGGCGACGCATCACCGCCTGAAGGCGCTCGTCCACCAGGGCAGAACCCTCGATTCTTCATGTCACGTTAACCGACATCGATTCGACCGGAGTCCTCTTGGGAGGCTTTGAGGACGGTCGGATTTCTGAATGAGATGCGGGCAGGACCCGATCATCGGGTGGCAGGGATGGTGATGTTTCCGCTGGACGAGATCCTGCTGGCCCCCTTGTGAGCGTAGTCTGCGGCGCCGACGATTGCGAGCGCGATGAAGATTATGCCCGCGAAAGCTTGGATTGGCTGCGGCGTTGTTTGCCCTTCGCACAGGGCGTACCGAGCGCGCAGACGTTCCGCAAAGTGTTCCGCCTGATCGACCTCGTCGCGCTCGAGCGGGGCCGTGCCTCCTGGCCGGCTTCTCTGCACGCGGCCAGGCAAACCGGGCATGGCGCGT
>JBILVS010000201.1:0-4129 GCA_044370335.1 Caulobacterales bacterium | reverse complement strand
TCGCCCCCTGCTACACCACCCAGCATGCGGGTCCGCACCGGGCGGGTTGAGGCGTTAAGGTTCAAGAGCGTGACGGCGCGCCAAGATCAGCAAGCCATCGGTTGGCCTGAACTGCGTTCAGAGCCGTGCCGCTGTTTCGCCCCCAGCGGCGGCTGTTGGCGGCGATCCGTCTGGCGTGGTCGGGTTTTGCCCCCATCGCCAGAAGCTCCCGAGAGATAGTGGCTCCCCGCTTCCAGTGCTTGAGCTGGATGGCGCGCCGCCGATAGCGCATCCATTCGTCGAGGGCCGCCAAGACCCCCCAAAGCGTCTGCCCTAGACCACGTTGCGACCATACGGGCTCGGCCAAAAGCGTCGCAACGTGGTCAAGGATTAACACTGGGGCGTTTTCCGACGTTTCCGGCCGATTCCAAAAGGTCGGAAAACGCCCCAAACGCTACCGAGCCTTTCCAGCCAAGAACAAAGGCTTGAAGTGCAGCGATCAAGGCCCTGAGGCCTGCGGCCGCCGCTCCAGCGCGGGAAGCTCCCAGACGCGATCTCGGAAGATCCGGAGGGGCCTTGTCGGAGACACAGCGTCTGATGATCCTTGGGAGGAGCGACCCAGACGCTCAAGCCCAGGAAGCGACGGCCAAAGACGCTGGCCAGACCACGCGGGGCTTCGCCCCGCCTTAGGCTGGCCCGCCCCGCTTGTGCGGGCGTCTGACGCCTTTGCTTGGGCGTCGTCCCGTCTTCTGACGCTCCACCGCGTTCGGTCCTTCGCGCAAGGTCCCCTTTGCTACGACTAAGACCTCAGCTGACCTCTCGCTCCGGCTCGACGCCATAGCCCTTTCAGGCGCAAGGCGAGATCTCCCCAGGGAAGACCGCGAGCCTTCACGGCACGACCATGGGATTGACGCCGTTCCGCCTTGGTCACGAGGGCTTGGCGACTTGCTGCCCGCTCGCCCGGCTCGACGACGCCTCATATCCGGCTTTTGTCCATCGGCCCGCAGCTTCGCTTCATGCGTCCTCTCCACGCTCAGTCGCCCTTCCCCAGTTGCGTTTCGCTTCGCTCGCCGAGACCAGCCCACCAGAGGACTTCCACCTCCAAGATCGCGCCCATGCTGGGCGCACAAAAAAAGCTGCAGCCGGAAGCTGCAGCCCTTCTTGGATCTAGATCCGAGCGTGACGCTTAGAACGCCGCCTGGGTCCCGCCGAGGGGCGCTCCGCCACCGGCAAGCGGGGTCGAGGCTTGGATCCGGGCCGCCCGCGACAGGATCTTCGGCCACAGGCCGAGCGACAACAGGTGCGCATGCATGATGGCGCTGACGCCGCGGTCCCGCAGGTCGAGATAGACCTCCTTCGGCAGGCCGTTCAGTTTCTGGTCCGAGATGCGGAGATATTCGCCGATCCGCTGCTCGCCGCGGCTGCCGTCGGGATTGGCGACCGGGATCGCCAGCGGGGTCAGCTCAAACAGGCCATGCTGTTCCATCAGCCGCACGAACTCCTGAGTGCGGCGCGCCAGAAGGTCGAATTCCCGGCAGAACTGGATGGCGTCCTGGGTGTATTTGCTCGGCTTGTCGCCTTCAAAGAAGGCGAGTTCCGGGGAGGCCGAAATCATCTTGGCGGAGCGATCGATGCAGACCACGACCCGCTCGCCCTCGCCTTCCGCAGGCTGTTGCGGCTGTTGCTGGCCGCTGCCGGCGATGATCGGCAGGAACGGATAGCGACGGGCAAAGGCCGGCAGATAGACTTCCGGGTCCAGGCTGCCATCCGCTTCCACGAACACGTTCATGCCCGGCCGCAGGCCCATGACCGCGAGCGGAGTGCGGCTCTGGGTGTCGAAGATGATCGGGTAGCAGACCGCCGCCAGGCCGAATTCGTCCACGGTAAGCGGCACGAGGTGGGTGTCCGCCAGAAACGAGAACGGGTTCGACACTTGGCTGACGCCCAGCGCCCGGTGGCGTTCAATCGAGAGCGGCTCAAGCTGACGATAGAACATGATTTGGCCAAGGGTTTGGCCCTGGTCGCCGGTGCTCATGCGATGACTCCGAGGGAGATGAACGTTTCGCGCGCTGTTGACCACGAATGCAGCTTAAGGGCAACCAGTGATCGTCAACCGGGGCGCCATTCGCCCTGGCGCGCGCCGCCGAAAGGAACAGCTGCGATGCCGATCCAGTACGAATCTGCAAAGGCTTTGGTCAGCCGCGACCAGCCCTTCGCCTACACCGACCGCGAAACGATGCTGTATGCGCTGGGCATCGGCCTCGGCGCCGACCCCATGAACCGGGCCGAACTGCCGTTCGTCTATGAACAAGGTTTAAGGACCGTCCCCACCCAAGCCACCGTCGCCGCCTGGGGTGCGGGGCGGCTGGGCGAAGTCGGGATCAACTATCTGATGGTGGTCCACGGCGAGCAGCGCCTGACAGTTCATCGCCCCCTGGCGCCCGCGGCGGAGATTCTGGCCGATTGGCGGATCGAAGACATCATCGACAAAGGCCCCGGCAAAGGCGCCTTGATCCTGGCTGAAACGGTGCTGAAGGACAAACGCGACGGCGCCCCCCTCGTCACCCTTGGCTCCACCATCTTCGCCCGGGCCGACGGCGGCTTCGGCGGCCCCAGCGAAGGCGGCCCTGCGCCGCACCCGACCCCGACCCGCGCCCCGGACAGAGAAGTGGCCCTGACCACACGCCCCGATCAGGCGCTCCTCTACCGGCTGTCGGGCGACCGCAATCCCCTCCACTCCGATCCCGACGTCGCCAAGGCTGCGGGCTTTGACCGCCCGATCTTGCATGGCCTTTGCACCTATGGCCTGACCTGCCGGGCGGTGCTGATGGCCTTCGCTGACTACGATCCGACAGCGATCAAGGCCTTTGATGTACGCTTCTCCTCCCCCGTTTTTCCAGGCGAAACGATCGTCACCCGGATGTGGCGGGATGGCCCTGTCGTCTCCTTTGAGGCCGCCGTCGCCGAGCGCGGGGTCACGGTCATCAAGAACGGCCGTTGCGTGCTGGCATGAGCGGGCTTCCGATCAACCGGCGCCGCTTCGGCCTTCTCGCCGGCGCCGCGGGCCTCGCCGCCTGCGCCCCGCAGGAGCGAGCGAGAGCGCCGAGCTATTTCGAAGGCCGGTTGTCGGACTGGACACAAGCCATCCTCATCGACGACCCGGAATTGGCCACCAAGGCCGGCGTCTCCGGCGCCGATCTCGGCGCCCCTGTCCAGGAGCGCCTGACCGATCGCGGCCCCGAGGCGATGGACCGGCGGCGCACCGCCGCCTTGCGCCGCCTCATCGAGCTGCGCGCGCTGGATCGCGCTAGCCTTACCACCGCAGAGCAGGACGTCCATGAGGTCGCTGCGCGCCACTTCGAGGCCTCGGCCGCCGTGGCGGCGTTCCCCATCGGCGCCTTTTCGGCCTTCGGCGGCGGCCAACCTTACGCCCTTGACCAGCTGAACCCCGCCTTTATCGGCGTGCCGGACCTGCTTGAGACACGCCAACCCCTCGCAAGCCTCGCCGACGCCGAGTCCTGGTTGGCGCGGATCACGGCCTATCCTGCGGTGCTCGAAAGCCAGATCGCCCATGCCCGCCTCGAAGCCGGACAGGGGCGCCTGCCACCCCAAGGCGTGGCTTACGCCGCCCTCCGCGCCGCCGAGGCTCAGCTCGCGACACCGCCCGAATCGAAGGCTCTCTACGCTGGCTTCGCCCGCCGCCTCGACGCCCTGATCCCCCCCTCAGTCGACGGCGTGACCCTCAGCCCCGATCAGCGCCAAGCGGCAGCCCTCAAGCAACAGGTCCTGGCTTTGGTCCGCGACCGCGCCGGTCCCGCCCTGCTGCGCACGGTTCAGACCCTCCGCGCCCTCGCCGCCTCCGCGCCCGCAGAGCCTGGCGTTTGGCGGCTCCCCGACGGCGAGGCCTATTACGCCGCGCTGCTGCGCTACGAGACCACCACCGCCCTGACGCCCCAAGAGGTTCACGCCCTCGGCCGCGATCGCCTCGCCGCCCTCTCCTCTGAAATGGACGCAAGCCTGAAACGTCTTGGGTTCACCACCGGCACGGTGGCCGAACGCATGGCCGCGCTGACCGCCGACCCCGCTTATCAGTATCCCAACACCGACGAGGGCCGCGCCCAGCTTCTCGCCGACGTGCAGGCCCGCATCG
>JBILVS010000275.1:0-4143 GCA_044370335.1 Caulobacterales bacterium | reverse complement strand
CTGATCCTCCCAGGTACGCTCGAGTTTGCCTTAGCCCTCCAGGAAATCCCCCCGGTGCCTACCTGGAGAGCTGAGGCAGAGCGAACCAACGGGGAAACCTATCTGATATGCAGGCATGGGGAAATGGGCCTAATGGAGGCCGTAGATCGTAAAACTTGGGAGGATTATTGTTATGGAGGAGAGTTGGACCTCCGAAGCGACGAAATTGACGACCTCGACGAATCCCTTAGCGGCATCGTCTACTAAGCGAAAGCCCAAGGCCACCACGGCCAGCCGCTTAGCTGACATTGTCAAAGATGCCGGAGCCGCCGCCGTCCAGGCCCGCCTGGCGGGGTGGATCACCAAACTCCGGGGCTATGGGGAAACCATGGTAGCGATCGCTGACTACTGCGAAGAAAAAGGCCTCCCCGCCTTTCTCCTCAACGATGACCCCACCAAACCCAACCTGGGCCAGTACAAACTGACCCTGGGCAAACTGGGCGGGGTGCCCCTATCCTTCCCCCTCCGGGTCTTCCTCCTGGGGGAGCAGGGCGAAGAAAGCGAACTAGACACCCAGTTTAGGATCAGGCGCTAATGCCCTGGCGTAGCTTGGGAGTGAAAACCCCCAACCTAAACTTTTGGGAAGAATACGACGCTTCCACCCAACTGACCGATCCACCCGTGGAGGGCACCATTTACCGGGTTACTTGCCTAAACATCTCCCCAGGGGACAAATTTAAAACCTATGCCTGGCTCAGGTTCAGATACGACGACACCCAAGAGGAATCCTTTACCCGGGTCACGCGGATTTATCCCAACCCCGAGCCCACCATAATCACCGTCCCCATTCCCCCCGCGGTCTCAATTTTCCCCTTCTCCTGGGCCCCCCAGGTTTTAAAGAAGGTCTACCCCAGATTTAGGGGCCGAAGCGTAGAAACCCCCTGGCAAATCAAGATCGAGGACTACTACCCCGGCCCAGGGATGCCCGACGAACAAGCGATCGAAATCGTAGACAAGATCAGCAAATACCTGTACTGAGCCATGGCCTGGAAAGAACTCGGAACCCTAACCCTAACCCGAGACTGGGCCAACCTACCCTCAGTCATCCTACCCACAGGAACAGATTTCACCCTCCTGGCCCAGGCCAGCCTCACCCACCAAACCGAAGACTACGCCCTAATCAAATTCACCCGGATCGACAACAGATACAGCAGCCCAGACCTAAAGATCCTCCCCACCACCGACCCCCAGGAACTAACCCTCACCCTCCCCCAAGAAGAAGCCCTCACCTGGCAATGGACCCCCCAAGCCCGCCTAGTCAAACGCGGCAAAACCTACACCCCCCCCTGGACCCTAACTCTTTCCCTATTCTGGGAACAAATCCAGGAATATCTTTATTGAACGGTTAACTACAGTGACAAGTAACTGCTCTCCCCGCAACTATTCAACGCCTGAAACCCCTGACTATAGCGGGGTTGCGGTGGAATGGTGCCAGGACTGGACTAGATTCGGACTAAATTGGGGGTACTTTAGTGGCTAAAGACCCTTTTGGTACAGCAATCCAAG
The DNA here is from genome assembly GCA_044370335.1 of Caulobacterales bacterium. GTDB lineage: Bacteria > Pseudomonadota > Alphaproteobacteria > Caulobacterales > Aquidulcibacteraceae > REEB509. The sequence goes on along the minus strand of JBILVS010000275.1, from coordinate 2,598 downwards.
ATTTAGCGCCTAACATTTTTATCGCCCAGCCGCGCCGCGATGCGTCTCAGCCATTGCTACAGAACTTGCCCCAGATGGAGGGGCTAGCGTGGCCCTGTGGCACGATTATTCGCTATGGCAGTACTGATGGGCTTAATACCGTAGAGGCTCGTACTGCCTTAATTCAGAAAGCACTGGATGACAATGCAGAGTATCTATGGTTTGTTGATGATGACACGGTGGTGCCCTTCCATGGGCTGGCGCAGCTTTTCTATGCCGCCAGGATGCACGGCTACCCGGTGATTGGCGGAGTGGTGCCCCTCAAGCAAGATCCACTATTGCCGGTCACCATTTGCAGCAAGGATAACCGGCTTTATTATCCAGATTTATCCTATGCCGATGAAATTGTGCCTTGCAATTGGGTAACAGGGTTTGCTTGCTTACTGATTCACTGTGATGTGTTTCGCCGGATGCAGGCAGATGATCCGGGGATGCCGATTGTATGGGCGACGGCCAACCTAGGAGAAACACCGATTGGTGAGGATGGCTGGTTTTGCCATCGCTGCCACCAGCTTGATATTCCAATCATGATCCATCGTGCGGTGCAATGTAGGCACTACGATCTAGCGACTGGGCGTTATTGGGGCGGAGAAGGGGCTTTAGAGTATTACCTAAGTGAGGCGACATCATGAGCGTCAATACCGCCCTGACGGCTGAAGTTACCCCTGCGAATGCCACCTATGCGGCTGAGCCTAACCTAGCCAATCAAAGCTTGGTGTACTTTTTTAATGATGCCGCGCCGAGCAATAGCCTAGTGTTTGCAGGCTTTGGTAGCCTAGTCTCTTTTTGGCGGGGCGACTTTCGCAATGGCGGTACTTTTACTGAATCAAATCGTCAAGGCCAATTTAGGCAAACCAATGACACGATTAGCTCTGACCTACAATTTTTCTTTTCAGGCGGCGTAGGCTATTTGCTAACCGCTGGAGATCGGGGCAATATCTGGTGCTATGCCTTTGATCCATCAACGGTAGTGGGCGGCTGTGCCGTCATCCTGGTAGATGCCGGGACGACTGCCGCTAACCTATTGGCGGGTAGCACTACGCTGGATCTTAACAATGGCAACGGCACTTTTCAGGCTGCGCCAACTGTAGGCGATAGTTTCACGGTGGCTGGTGGTGCAACGACTCATACCCTGTCAGCGGCTAGCATTATTACACTGTCTGGCACCATCACCGTTGGCACTGCGCCTCTCGCCGTTGGCTATGCGCCGACCAGTGATCGGATCTATGTGGCGAATCTTAACACCAACAATGTGTCGGTGATCAATCCTGTCACTAATGCGGTGGTAGCAACCATCGCGGTTGGCGCTGCGCCTCGCGGCGTTGGCTATGCGCCGCCGACCAGCAATCGGACCGATGATCGGATCTATGTGGCGAATTCTAACACCGACAATGTGTCGGTAATCAATCCTGGCACTAATGCGGTGGTAGCAACCATTACCGTTGGCGCTGTGCCTTTCGGCGTTGGCTATGCGCCGACCAGTGATCGGATCTATGTGGCGAATCTTAACACCAACAATGTGTCGGTAATCAATCCTGGCACTAATGCGGTGGTAGCAACCATTACCGTTGGCGCTGCGCCTCGCGCCGTTGGCTATGCGCCGACCAGTGATCGGATCTATGTGGCGAATTTTGCCGCCAACAATGTGTCGGTGATCAATCCTGTCACTAATGCGGTAGTAGCGACTATCACCGTTGACGCTGCGCCTCTCGCCGTTGGCTATGCGCCGACCAGCGATCGGATCTATGTGACGAATTTTACCGCCAACAATGTGTCGGTGATTAATTCTGTCACTAATGCAGTGGTAGCAACCATCACCGTTGGGGCTGCGCCTGTCGCCGTTGGCTATGCGCCGACCAGTGATCGGATCTATGTGGCGAATCTTAACACCAACAATGTGTCGGTGATCAATCCTCGGACAAATCTACTTGATGCAGGCACCCGAGCCAGGGTGACCTTCGCTCCAGGGTTGACCAATGCTGTTGCCGTAGGCGATGCCCTACAGTTCTGGGGAGCAGGCAACAAATTTGTTAGTGCCAGACTGCGATTAGCCAGTGCAAGCTTTCCTAGCGCTGCCCAGCTATCAACGGACCTTGCTAATGGCTTTGCCTCGATTCGCAATACCAGCACTGCTACTTTTTATCGTAATTTAATACTTGCCAATTTCGATGGCACCAGTTCGGTGACCGTCAATAGCACAAGCATTGCGCCCAATACCGGGACTACTATTGGCTATTACAACATTGATACCCCTGTATTTTCAATCAATGTTACGGCTAGAGACCTAGATTTTTATTACAAAGCTGGCACTAGCTATTTGATCGCCACCAGCACAACTAACCAACTATTTCTCTACGCCTTTGATGCTGCTACCGTATCAAGTGCCCCAGGCGTTAAGGCCACTTTCACCACCAACGGGCTGAGCGCTTCTACACCTCGCCATCTAAGCTTTACAAAAGTAGGCTCTGATTTAGTCCTGCTGGTAGTGGGGGACACCATTAACCTGCTCTACCGCTTTGCTGACAACATTTTTGATGGCACCGGCACCATTACTATCAA
>JBILVS010000200.1:0-4186 GCA_044370335.1 Caulobacterales bacterium | reverse complement strand
AGTCGTGATAGGCGCGGGCGATCGCCCGGCGAGACTTTACCGGGTGCATGAAGGCGAGGTTGGCTTCGGAGCCGAAATGCTCAGCGATCAGGCGCACTTCGTTTTCGGAGGCGACGTCAAATCCGCGAACGCCCGCCGCCCAGAGCGCATCGAGGGCCCAAGGGGACGGGTTCGCCTTCACGGCGTAGAAAATCTCGCCCTCGAAGTTCTTGCGGAACCACGCGGCGGCGGCCTGCACACGGTGCGGGCGCGCGATCGCAAGCGGACCTTCCGGCCGCAGAGCGGTGACGGCATCGGCTGCGGACCCATGCTCCGCAGACAACGCAAGGCGCTGGATGTGGTCCATCCGGCTCTCCCCCATCGATGTAGCTGAGCGCGGCGTAAAAGCCGATGTCCTGACCAGGGACCGCCCAGCATTGTTCAAACCCAGGCCGGCGTTAGTCGGAGCTGAGTCGGCTATGCCGCCCTTTGCGGGCAAGCGCGCCGACTTGTCAGGTCCGCCCTTGGGAGCTTACGCCGGGAGGCCGTGCCATTGCCTTTGAGAGGGCTTTGGTCGGTCCCCCGTGTGGCCTGGGCCGAGGGGGCGTTAGTAGACTCTGTTTCCAGGTCCGCCGGTAGACGGGGCAGATAGGGACAACCGACCCCCATGTAAAGCGGAAAGTGACCCCGGCGGCGCCATTTTTTGCCTCCGCTCCCGCTCAAGGCCGCCAAGGGTTTTGCAGGAGTTAACGGGATGGAGGCCGCGGACTCGCCCGAGGAGGGGCGTTTTCGGAAGGCGACAAAGGGGACTGTTCCGGCTTAACGCGGCATTTGTCACGAAGTTGTCACATGCCTGTCGCGCAGCCTTCATCACAGCCGCTTAGGAGCGCGATTGGTGGGGTGACGTTTGGCGGAGCCTCTTTTGTTGTCCGCGCTGTGGAGCTGCTCAATGGTCCGCTCGGCTTTGTGGGCCGCCGGTCTCGCCTGCCTTTTGGGGTTGAGCGTGGCGGCATGCGCTGAGCGACCGCCGATCCAGCAGGTCCGCGTGGATGGCTCCTCAACCGTGTTTCCGGTTTCCGAACGGGTCGCCGAGGCGTTCCAGACGCGCTACGGCCGGCGCATCCGGGTGCCGCTTGGAGAGGCTGGGACAGGAGGCGGGTTCGCCAAATTCTGCCGCGGCGAGGTGGACATTGTCGGCGCTTCGCGGCCGATTGAGCGCGATGAGATGCAGGCCTGCGCGGAGGCGAGCATCGGGTTTATCGAAGTCCCGATCGTGTTTGACGGCATCACTGTTGTTGTGAATGAAACGAACCCGATCGCCTCGTTGACCGTGGAACAGCTGCGACGGATGTGGGAGCCGGCGGCGGAACGCACGCTCCGCAACTGGCGGGACATTGATCCCGCCTTCCCGGACATGCCGCTTGCGCTGTTCGGCCCAGGCACGGCTTCGGGGACGTTTGATTTCTTCACCTTGGCGGTAAACGGGGAAGAGGGCGCCTCGCGGGCGGATTTCACGCCCACCGAAGACGACAACGTCATCGTCCAGGGGGTGTCGACCTCGCAGGGCGGTCTTGGGTATTTCGGCGTCGCCTATTACATGGCGAACCGAGATCGATTGCGGGCCGTGGCTATCGACAACGGCGCAGGACCGATCGAGCCGACGCTTGAGAATGTCAGCGCGGGGACTTATCAGCCTCTCTCCCGGCCTTTGTTCATCTATGTTTCGGCGCGGTCTTTGGAGCGACCGGCGGTGCGCCAGTTTGCGCTGTTCTACCTGACACAGGTGCGCGCGGAGGCGAACGCGGTGGGCTATGTGCCGCTGCCGGAGGAAAGCTACGCAGTTTACGCCGACCGGATCCGCAACCGCACCCTGGGCACCGCCTTCAACGGCGAAGGCGCGGTGGGCGTCACCATTGAAGAGTTGAAACAGCGGCCGCTTCTGACCGCGCCGGTGGTCGAAACCGACCAGGCCGTGGCGGCGGAGGCTCCGGCAGCGCCTTAAGGCGTGGGTCGGCGGAGGACCAGGGCATGGCGCTCAATCGCGATTTCACAGTGAAGCGGGTGAGGTGGGGGGAACGGCTCATCGAAGAAGGCCTGCGGTTCGCCGCGGTGCTGGCGGTCTTGATCGTGGCAGGCATCGTGTGGGTGCTGCTGTCGGAGTCCGCCTCGTTCTTTGCAGAGGTGTCGCTTCTGGAGTTCGTCACCGAGACGCGGTGGACGCCGACCTTTGCGGATCCGCATTATGGGATCGCGCCGCTTTTGACCGGCACGTTCATGGTGACGCTGGTGGCGCTGGCGGTGGCGGTGCCGCTTGGGGTGATTGTGGCGATCTTCTTGAGCGAGTTCGCCGGGGAACTGGTGCGGGAGGTCGTTAAGCCGATCTTGGAACTCCTCGCAGGGGTGCCGACCGTCGTTTACGGCTATTTCGCGCTGTTGTTTGTGACGCCGCTTCTGCAAGGGGTGATCCCGGGTCTGCCGGGGTTCAACATTCTGTCGGCGGGGATCGTCATGGGGCTGATGATCATCCCCTACATCGCTTCGTTGTCGGAAGATGCGCTGCGGGCGGTGCCGCAGGCGCTGCGGGACGGGTCCTACGCGCTCGGGGCCACGAAGCTGGAAACGGCGCTGCGGGTGGTGCTGCCGGCGGCGATCTCGGGAGTGATCGGCGCGATCATTCTCGGCATGGCGCGGGCGGTGGGCGAGACGATGATCGTCGCTATCGCGGCGGGGACGGAAGTGCGGATGGTGTTCTCCCCGCTTGAGCAGGGGGCAACGGTGACGGCGTTCATCGCGCAGGTGGCCAAGGGCGATCTGGCGGTAGGCACGCTGCCTTACCAGAGCATCTTTGCCGCGGGCGTGGCGCTGCTGGTCCTGACCTTGATCTTCAACTTCTTCGCTGTCTGGCTGCAGCGGCGCCTGCGGGAGGTCTATTGATGAGCGCGGTCGAGGTCGATGCGGGGCCGATGAGGTCTGGGCGGCCGTCTTTCGCGGAGCCGAGCGCGCGGGTTGCGGCGAGGCACCGGGCGGGGATCATCTTCAATGCTGTCGGCATCCTGGCGACGCTGATCGGACTTGCGACGCTTGTGGCGCTGGTCTGGGACTTGGTGGATGCGGGCGCGCACCTGATCACGCCCGAGTTTTTCCTCAGCTTCCCCTCGTCGCAGCCGGAGCGGGCTGGGATTTTGTCGGCCTGGGTTGGGTCTATCTTCGTCATCCTGACGACGGCGGGGTTCGCCATTCCACTCGGGGTGGCGGCGGGGCTCTATCTGGAAGAGTACGCGCCGAAAAACTTGTTCACGAGCGTGATCGAGATCGCGGTGAACAACCTTGCGGCGGTGCCGTCGATCATCTTCGGGCTTTTGGCGCTCGGATTGTTCGTCCAAGCCATGGGCCTTGGACAGACCATTCTGACGGGCGGGCTGACGCTGGCGCTGTTGATCCTGCCGATCGTGATTGTGGCGACGCGGGAAGCCGTTCGCGCGGTGCCGCAGGACCTGCGGCAGGCGGCTTTGGCGCTTGGGGCCACAAAGTGGCGGACCACGCATGACCACGTGCTGCCCAACGCGCTGCCCGGGGTGGTGACCGGGGTGATTATTGGGCTGTCGCGGGCGATCGGGGAGACCGCGCCCTTGATCGTGATCGGGGGCCTGGCCTTCGTGGCGTTCTTGCCGGTGGCGACGCCGGGGGAGCCTTTGGCGCAATATATCGGGGCGGTGGACCAGAACGGGGCGGCGCTTGATCCGTTGGCGACGGAGACTGTGCGCCTGGCGGCGGGTTCGACTGTGATCGCGTTAGACGGGACTGAGACCATCATCACCGCGCCGGAGCGGGCCACCCTGCCGCATGGGACGCTGGTCGAGGCGCCGGCCAGCCTCGGGGAGGCCGCGGTGACGTGGTCGCCGTCCTATTGGCTGCAGGAGAGCTTCACGGCCATGCCGATCCAGATGTTCAACTGGACGAGCCGGCCGCAGGAAGAGTTCCGGTCGTTGGCGGCGGCGGCGGGGCTTGTGCTTTTGACGATCACGCTGGTCATGAACGGGCTGGCGATCTGGCTGCGGTATCGGTTGCGGCGGCGCTTGCGCTGGTAAGGCCTTGCGCTAGACCACGTTGCGACCATACGGGCTCGGCCAAAAGCGTCGCAACGTGGTCAAGGATTAACACTGGGGCGTTTTCCGACGTTTCCGGCCGATTCCAAAAGGTCGGAAAA
>JBILVS010000199.1:0-4206 GCA_044370335.1 Caulobacterales bacterium | reverse complement strand
GGCGCCAAAACATACATCCGGTTTCCGGCCATCGCCGCCCATGTCGAACTGCCGCCGCTCTTCGTCATCGGCGCGGACGGCGAAGCGCAACTCGTCAACTACCGGGTTCGCGGCCAAACCTATGTGGTCGACCAATTGTTCGAGCGCGGCGAATTGCGGCTTGGATCGCAGAGGGTGCACCTCACGCGCCAAGTCCGGATCGGCGGAGCCGCACCTGTTGCAGCCATCACAGGAGGCCGGCCATGAGCGCGCAGGCTGCCCCCGCGACCGCGAAGATCGCAACCAGCCAAGCCGAAGACTTCGGGCTACGCATCAAGGGCGAAGGCGGCAAGAAAGCCCAAGGCGCCGCGATCAAGATCCTGTTCGCGCTTACCACTTTGATCCTCGTCGGCGCGTCAGTGTTCGCGTTCATCCTGAAGCCGCGGCTGGACGAGGCCTAGCGCGAAGAACGCCGCGCGCAGGCACAAGCACAACAGACCAGCGCCGCCGACGCCCGCCCCAGCGAAGCGATCCGCGCCGCGCCATCATCCTATGATCGTCTGCCTACCGAGTCCGCCCTGGGCGAGACGCGCACCGAGGATACACAATCTGCGACCGCAGCGACTGGCGGCGGCGCTGACGCGCGCCCTGCGCCGCGCCAGCCGACACTGGCTGAGACCGAAGCGCTGGAGGCCGTGCGTTCGCCGCTCATCTTCGCGCGCGATCAACGTGGCGTCGTGGCGCCGCCTCCTCCGACCCAGCGTGGACCTGCGGTCACGCGGCGCCTCGACTATGCTGACGTCACGCTGGATCGCGCGCCGCTGCCTGAATTGTGGCGCAACCGTCTCGCCGCCGGCACGATCATTCCAGCCGCGTTGGAAACTGCGATCGACACCGATCTCGCCGGCACGATCGCCGCCCGCGTCACCGCCAATGTCTATGACACCACTACGGGCGAGATTTTGCTGATCCCGCAGGGTGCGCGTCTTCTGGGGCGCTATGACCGCGATGTCGCCTACGGCCAGCGCCGCGCCTTCCTGGTGTGGGAGCGCATACTCTTTCCAAACGGCACAAGCCTTTCACTTGGCGCCATGCCGGGCGTGGACGCCACCGGTGCAGCCGGCGCGCGTGACCAAGTGGACTATCACGGCGATCGCCTGCTTGGCGCGATCGGGCTTGGCGCCCTCATCTCCACCATCGGCGAGATTGCGCGAGACACTGACGACGACGAACGCTCCTTCACCCAGAATGTGGGCGACGCCGCAGCCGCTGAAGCCGCGCGCGTGTCTGGGCGCCTCGTCGAGCGCGAACTCCAAGTGCGCCCGACCATCCGCATTCGCGCCGGCATGCCGGTGCGCGTGATCCTCACCCGCGACGTGATCTTCGATCCCGCGGAGGCTGTGCCGTGACAAAACGCACTCCCCGCTTTCCCCGTTGGGCGCTGTCCGCCGTCATCGCGCTCGGTATGATTTGGGCGACGCCGCGACTGATCGGCGAGGTGTTCCTGGTCAATGTCACGCCAAGCGTGCCGATGGGCCTTTATGTGCGCGACTTCTCTGCGCCCGTCGCTGTCGGCGAGATTGTCGCCGTCGACCAGCCCGCGCAGGCACGCCGCGTCCTTGGCCCCCTCGGCTTCCCCACTGAAGCGGCCCTGTTGAAACGGGTCGCGGGGCAAGATCCGCAAGGCGCGATCTTTCTCATTGGCGACGGCCCCAACAGTTTTGACAGCCGCGCCTTCGGCGCGGCGCCGACCTCCTCGGTGCGCGGCGTTTATCGGCAGGTGCTTTCATGGCGAGGTCCGCCCTTCTCCTGTTGGCGCTCGCAACGCCTGCCGTGGCGCAGACCGCGGACTGGGGTAACGCGGGCGGCGGACTGTTTGCTGGCCAAGCGCAGCAACAGCCTGCGCCCGAACCATCGGCGGCAGAACCCGGCTTCCCTTCCACAGCCGACCAGCCATTCGACGCCATCGTGCGTCAGGTTGCGGCCGAACATGATCTTGATCCGCGCCTTCTGCATGCGATCTTGATCGTCGAAAGCGCCTCCCGCCCCGATGCGGTTTCAAGCGCCGGCGCCCAAGGATTGGCGCAACTCATGCCCGGCATCGCCCGCGATCTTGGCGTCACCAACCCCTTCGATCCCGCCCAGAACGTCGCCGCCGGCGGCGCCTATGTCGCCCAGATGCTCGCCCGCTACGACGACGTGCGCCTCGCGCTCGCCGCCTACAACGCCGGCCTAGGCCGCGTCGATCGCGCCGGCGGCGTCCCGCAAATTGCTGAAATCCAGGCCTATGTCGACAGCGTCATCGATTGCTTCCTCGCGTGTCACCGCTGGTCGCTCCCCGCGGCGACTCAGCGAGTGCCGCGCGGCCCCGCCAGGGCGAACGCGCACCGCCGCAGCGGCGCCCGCCGATGACGCCGCCCGCTCGCCCCTTTTCGTCGCCCGTTCTCCGTGAGGCCGAAAATGTTCGTAAAGATCGACCCCAACACCCTGCTCACCCTACAAGACGCCGCCGACATGCTCGGCGTTTCGACCGCCACGCTCGCACGCTGGCGTCAAGAGGGCGGTGAACTGAAGTTCGTCCGCCTCAGTCGCCAAACCGTGAAGTACCGCTATGCCGACATCGCGGCGTTTATTAAGGCGCGACTTCACGTTTGAGCGACGGTTGCAGTGGCGCCGCTTTTTCGCTACCAATGCTAGCAATGATACCAATCATGGTCGAGCAATAGGGTCCGTCATGGCTACCAGCCTTCATGTGCGCAATCTCGACGACGAGTTGGTCGCACGTCTCAAGCGCCGAGCCGCACGGCATGGTCGCTCGGCCGAGGCTGAGCACCGAGAAATCCTGCGGCAGGCTTTAAGCGTAGAGCCCGAAGCTTCTTTTGAAGAGCTTGCCGCTCAACTGCGTAAACTCACGGCGGCGAGAGAGCAGACGCCTTCGGAAGAGCTTCTTCGGGAAGGGCGCGACGAACGGTGACAGTTCTCGTCATCGACGCCAGCGTTGCGGTCAAATGGGTCGTTCAAGAACCTGGCACGCCGGAAGCCTTGGCGCTGCGAAAAGCAAGGTTGGCTGCGCCCGATCTCATCATCCCTGAATGCGCAAACATCCTCTGGAAGAAGCGCAGGCTTGGCCAACTGACGTCCTCCGAAGCGTCTGCCGCAGCGCAGCTTCTTGAGCGGGCCGATATGGAGCTCGTCGCCATGGGCGCGCAGCTCCATCGCGCTACAGAACTTGCTATCGAACTCGACCATCCAGCCTATGATTGCTTCTACATCGCGCTTGCCCTGGACAAGGGCTGCGCATTCGCCACCGCGGATCAAAGACTGCTGCGAAAAGCACGGCAGAGTTCGTGCAAGGATGTGGCGGCAACCATCCTTGAGCTGAAGCAGGCGGCCGCTTCGGTTTGAGTCTCGCCAATTTCTGGCCGCGCCCCAAAGAGTTTCTCACGAGCCCCTTGGCGCGAGATCACGCTCGATCCCTGAAAGTCCTGCCTTTCTCGCATCGCTCAGTGTGCACACACGTGTTCGCGGCACAGCCGATTTCGGCAGACTTGCACACAGAGTGCACACGATCCGTGAAAAACCCCAGTGCAGCAAGGCGAGGGGCGCATTGCCTCATCAAAAATGTTACCCAAGATTGTCCGCCGATAGGTGTGGCGGCGTTAGCGAATAGGATCGCTGTCGCGGATGGCGGACGCGATCAGCCATCACCCACCTCGCCTCATCCGCCCGGGAGATAAGCGATCAGGTTCTCGGCGCTGCCACAAGACCGAGCTTTGTCCCCTTTGGATCTGGCTCAACACTTTGGGCATGTCGAACTCCTGCGACGTCCTCACGCCTCGGCCGCCGCTGAACAAGAGCTGTTCGTTTGGTGAGGCCGAGGGGGCCCTCGCCCGCCGCCGTGGGCGGCGGGCATAAGGGCTCAAGCTGTTCGTTCGGAGCCGGCCTCGGGGATCACCCCCGCCGCTCCGGCCCCGAGGCAGGCTTCGAACGGCTTGCAAGGGATTCAACGGGAAAGCCCAAGGTACAAGGCGAAGGGCCGCCTGCCCCTCGCGCTCCCCGGGGATGCTTCGCCAAGGATATTTTGAAGTCTTCCGAGCTCGAAGCAACGCGTCTAACTTCGCCTGCGTGAGGCCTGATGACGAATGACCCAGTGATGTTTGCCTAAAGCGTAAAGCGGACTTCTGTAATGGGCCCTGGGCTGTCAATCCTTTGTTTCCTTCCGCCCTG
>JBILVS010000197.1:0-4254 GCA_044370335.1 Caulobacterales bacterium | reverse complement strand
CGCCGGGCTCAAAGCCCAAGCATTCACCGATGCCGCCCGCGCTCACTGGTCAATCGAGAACAGTCTTCACTACGGTCTCGACGCCACTTTCAACGAAGACCGAGCCAAGACCTGAAAAGACCCGACAAGACCATGGACCCGAAAACCTGGCGATTCTGCGATAGCTCGCCCTACACTTGCTTCAAAACGCCCGCCAAGACATATCCATCCGACCCAAAAGAAAGGGTTTAGGCTGGTCTGACGAATTCGCAAGGACCATCCTCGGCCAAATGCGATAGCCGGGCCTCGCGCAGGGCCTCCCCTTGGCGCGGGCTTCCGCTTCTGCTTGTGTAGCGCCCGGCCCGCCGGATCGATTTTCGGGCCCATCGGGGAGGACGTCCATGCGGTTAGCCGCGCTCATTCTGGGCCTCGCGGGGGTCTCTCTTGCCGCCTGCGCCACTTTTCCGGAGCAAAACTTGACCGTGACCGCGACGAACGACCCTTTTGAATGGATGGAAGAGGTGGAGGGGGAGCGCGCCCTCACCTGGGTCCGCGGCCAAAACGCCCGGACGCTGCCGATGCTGGAAGGGGATGCACGGTTCCCGCAGTTGCTGGCGGATGCGACCGCGATCGTAAACAACCGGGAGCGGCTGCCCTTGGGGAGCCTGCGGGACGGGTATCTCTACAATTTCTGGCAGGACGAGACCAATGTCCGGGGCCTGATGCGGCGGAGCCCGATCGGGGCTTATGCGGCAGGGGCGCCTGCCTGGGAAACAGTCATCGATTTCGATGCGCTTGCGGCGGCGGAGAACGCCAACTGGGTGTTCAAGGGCTGGTCGTGCGAGCCCGAACCCGGCACGCGATGCATGGTATCGCTGTCCAACGGGGGTCTCGACGCCACGACGTGGCGGGAGTTTGACCTGTCGACGCGGCAGTTTGTGGCGGACGGGTTTGTCGTGCCGGAGGCGAAATCCAGCGTCGAATGGCAAGACGGGGACACGCTGCTGGTCGGCACCGATTGGGGGCCGGGCAGCCTGACCGAAAGCGGCTACGCGATGGATATCCGGGCCTGGGATCGGGGTGCGCTCTTGAGCGCGGCGCGGTCGCTGCTTACGGGCCAAGAGAGCGATGTGGGGGTGTTTGTCGGCGCCCTCGAAGGCGAAGACGGGACGCGCGCCTCAATCGCAGTGCGGGCGGACACTTTCTTTACCAACAGTATTTGGCGGTTGGACGGCGGGACGCCGGCGCAGTTCACGCTGCCGCCGATGAGTTCGGTTGTCGGCCTGCACAAGGGCCAGGTGCTCTTCACCCTGCAGCAGGCCTGGACGCCGCCGGGCTCCACGGTGGAAATCCCGCAAGGGGCTCTGGCAGCGATGCCGCTCGATCAGGCGACAGGTGCGGCGCCGCAGGTGACGCTGATCTATGGACCGGGCCCACGGGACAGCATCGAGGGGATCGGGGTGACCCGGGACGCGGTGCTGGTGGCGGCCTATTCCAACGTGCGGGGGCGGTTGCTGCGCTTCGCCTTTGACGGTCGCGGCTGGATGGAAAGCGAAATCGAAATGCCCGCGAATGGGGCAATCTCGATTGTGACCACCGACGTGCGGGAGCCGAACGCGTTCGTGATCTTTGAAGACTTCCTGACCCCCTCCACGCTGTATGAGGTCGACGCGCGCGCAGGGGTCGCGCGGAGCGTGCGGTCTCTTCCGGCTTTGTTTGACGCTTCGCCTTACGTGTCGGAGCAATTTGAGGCGGTGAGCGCGGACGGCACGCGGGCGCCGTACTTCCTGATCCGGCGGGCGGACATGCCTTTCAACGGCGACACCCCCACCCTGCTCTACGGGTATGGCGGGTTCCAAGTGTCGATGACGCCGTCTTATGCGCCGAACGTGGGACGGCTGTGGCTGGACCGCGGCGGGGCCTATGTGCTTGCCAATATCCGCGGTGGGGGCGAGTTCGGCCCGGCGTGGCACCAAGCAGGCCTTATGACCAACCGGCAGGTGATCTATGACGACTTCATCGCGGTGGCCGAAGACCTGATCTCGCGGCAAGTGACCAGCCCGCGGCGCTTGGGGATCATGGGAGGCTCCAACGGGGGCCTGCTCATGGGCGTGATGCTGACGCAGCGGCCGGATCTATTCCGAGCGGCGGTCGTGCAGGTGCCGCTGCTGGATATGGTGGGCTTCGCGGAAGACAACATGCTGGCCGGCGCGTCCTGGGTGGCCGAATACGGCGATCCCCGCCTCAATGAGGACGGGACGCCCGTTGCGCCCGAGCAGCGGGACTATCTGATCCGGCTGTCGCCCTATCACAACTTGGACCCCGCGGCGGTGGCCTCGGTAGAGCCATTCTTCGTGACCTCGACCAAAGACGACCGCGTGCATCCGGCGCACGCTCGGAAAATGGCGGCGCGGCTCGAGGCGGCGGGGGTTTCGTTCTACTATTACGAGAACATCGATGGCGGGCATTCGGCCGCGGCGAACCTGCAGGAAGCCGCCCGGCGGCGGGCGCTCGAATACACCTACCTCTCTCAACGATTGATGGACTAGGCGGCGTCTGATGGGCTGGTGGTTCAAAATCCCACTGTGGGCGCGCATTCTCTTCGCGATGGCTGTGGGCGTGGGCTTCGGCTTTGCGCTCCGACCGGACAGCGGGATCAGCCTGGGGCTTGATTCGCAGGCGACGTCGGACACGCTGAAGCTGATCGGGGACGCCTTTGTCCGGTTGATCCGGATGCTGGCGGTGCCGCTGATCTTCGTGTCGGTGACCGCCGCGGTCGTGTCGATCGGGGACTTGGGGAAGCTCGGCAAGAGCGGGGCCAAGGTCGCAGCGCTCTACATCCCGTCCGGGGTTTTGGCGGCGTGCCTGGGGATCGCGCTCGGCGTGCTGCTGCAGCCAGGCGTCGGACCGGCGATCGTCGCCTCGGGGACGCCGCCGGCGCCGGCGGAGCCTTTGACCGCCCGGTCGATCATGGAAGACATCATCCCCGCCAACCCTGTGCAGGCTTTGGCCAACGGGGACATGCTGAGCGTGATCCTGTTTGCGCTTCTGTTCGGGATCGGGCTGTTGGGCGCGGGGCAAGCCTCCGAAGCGGCCGCCAAAGCCATCGACGGGGCGGCGCACGCCTTCATCAAGCTGACCGGCTACATCATGGAGCTTGCGCCCATCGGCGCATTTGCGCTGATGACCTGGGTTGTGGCGCAGTTGGGGGCGGACGCGCTGTTGCGCCTCGGAGCGCTGATCGGCTGCGTTTATCTCGGCTGCTTGCTCTATGCGATCGTGGTCTATGGCGGGTTCTTGCGGTTCGGGGTGAACCTGCCGGCGCTCCCCTTCTTTCGAGGGATGCTGGAGCCGATGGCGGTGGCTTACGCGACCTCATCGTCCAACGCGACGCTGCCCGTAACGCTGCGGACGATGATCCAAAAGCTCGGGATTTCCCAGCGGATGAGCGCGTTCGTGTCCTCGCTCGGAGCGACGGTGAACATGGACGGGACGGCGATGTATCTCGCGCTGCTCACCGTGTTCGGGGCTCAGATGTTCGGGGTGGAGTTGTCAGCGCCGCACTATGTGGCGATCGCGATCACGGCGTCTTTGGGGGCGGTCGGGGCGGCAGGGATCCCCGGGGGCTCGATCATCTTCATGCCGATCGTGTTTGGCGCGGTCGGGGTGCCGCTTGAGGTCATCGCCATTGTGCTCGGCGTTGACCGCCTCATGGATATGGCCCGGACGGTGCTCAATGTGATCGGGGACGCGGTCGCCGCGGTCGCGGTCGCCAAGTGGGAGGGGGAACTGGACATCGACGCCTATCGCGCCAATAAGCGGGGCGAGGGGACGATCGAGGAACCGGCATGAGCTTGTTGCGCGCACTGACGGCGGTTTTGGGCCTTGGCCTGACAGGCCTCATCATCTGGGCGATCTTTTTTTCCGGCTCCTCCAGCGACGGGCTGCACGGCAATATCTGGCAGCAAGGCGGGGTGATCCTCACCCTCCCCTGGGGCCAGGTGGCGATGGCGGACCTCTATGTCGGGTTCGTGCTGTTCGCCATTATCATCGGAGTGACGGAAAAGAGCTGGGTGTCCGCCGCGTTCTGGATCGCACCGATCTTTTTCCTTGGGAATGTCTGGACAGCGGTGTGGCTCTTGGTGCGACTGCCGGACCTTGCGGCGCGCTTAAGCCGACCGGATTGGCCCGCGTCCTGAACCGTCACATCGCCTGAATGCAGTCCCGCAGCGTTTCGGCCAGGAGCCGGGCCTCGGCGATGCGCGGGCTGCCCTC
>JBILVS010000283.1:0-14785 GCA_044370335.1 Caulobacterales bacterium | reverse complement strand
CGTCGCCGCAACGGGGGCAGCACAACCTCTTGGGGCTCATGTTTTTCCTCCGAACGGCAAAGCTGATCAGCGGCGGAACACGGACTCTGCGTCACCGCTGGATTCTATCCGCCGTCTGATCCAGCGTCTGGTTATCTGCCGTGCTACTCCATGAGCGTAGACACCACTTTCCCGTCATCACCGAAGCCGACCCACAACTGCTTGAGCGAGAAAGCAAGTCGCCAATGCGCCACGCGAGAGATCGCACCGCGATTTTCCATCTTTGAAACTGACCTGCCCCCCTTAAACGGCACCACTTCCAGAGAGAGAATCTGGGAGTGGAGCAAACCAAGGGAGGCAACCAATGCCGCGCGGAAAGAAGGAACTGGCTGAGCAGATCATCCCCAAGCTTCGAGAGGTCGAGGTTGAAGTGGGTAGGGGCAAGACCGTCCTGGAGGCGGTCAAGCAGATCGGTGTGACGGAGCAGACCTACTACCGATGGAAGAAGAAGTTCGGGGGCCTACGGATCGACCAGGCGAAGCGGCTGAAGGACCTTGAGAAGGAGAACGCTCGGCTGAAGCGGCTCCTCGCTGATGCGGAACTCGACAAGGCGATCCTGCGCGAGGCCGCATCGGGAAACTTCTGAGCCCGGCGAAGCGGCGGCGAGCGGTCGAGCACGTCAGAGGTGCTCTTGGCCGTGATCGACTGAGCGAACGCCGGGCATGTCTTGTGCTTGGTCAGCATCGGAACACGCAGCGACGCAAGCGGCATGTTCCAGATGATGAGCCCCGTCTTGTGACACGGATCGTGTGGCTGGCCTGCGAGTATGGCCGCTACGGATACCGCAGAATTACGGCCTTATTGCACTGGGAGGGATGGCGGGTGAACCACAAGCGAGTGGAACGGATCTGGCGTGATGAGGGGCTGAAGGTGCCTAAAAAGCAGCCTAAGCGAAGGCGGCTGTGGTTCAATGACGGGTCATGCATCCGCCTGCGGCCGACGCATCGAGATCACGTATGGAGCTATGACTTCGTCGCGGATCGTACCTCCGATGGCCGGCCGATCCGGATGCTGACGATCGTGGACGAGTTCACTCGGGAGTGCCTGGCGATCGATGTCGCCAAGAGGCTCACGAGTGAAGACGTTCTCGAGCGGCTGAGTGACCTGTTCGTTCACAGGGGTGTTCCGGAACACATCCGCAGCGACAACGGGAGCGAGTTCACGGCCAAGAGCGTCCGAGAGTGGCTGGGGCGAGTGGGCGTGAAGACGTTGTTCATCGAGCCGGGTTCACCGTGGGAGAACGGTTACGTGGAAAGCTTCAACGGCAAGCTCCGAGACGAGCTGCTGGCACGGGAAGCGTTCGACACGCTGCTCGAGGCCAAGGTGCTCATCGAGCGGTGGAGGCAGCACTACAACACTGTCCGGCCGCACAGTGCGCTGGGGTATCGCCCCCCGGCTCCCGAGGCGCTGCAGCCCTGTGTGGTTGCTACGGCTACGCCTCCGCAACCACACAGGGCTGGTCTGTTGGAGGGCAAAACCCTAACTTAAAAACTGGCGTCATTCATGGGGGCAGGTCATGCTCAGCCAGTTCCTTCTTTCCGCGTGGCATTGGTTGCCTCCCTTGGTTTGCTCCACTCCCAGATTCTCTCTCTGGAAGTGGTGCCGTTTAAGGGGGGCAGGTCAACACTGTTTCGTCACCATTTCCGTGGAATAAGTGACGGCCAGATGCCTTTCGCCCTTGATTTCCAGGGCTTTCCGTCACAACGAAGCATCCATGCAGAAGATGAAATCCAAGGCTCCCCCAAAGGCGGTCAGCTACCTTCGTTGCAGCGGCCTCGGGCAGTTGGGTGGCGATACCTGGTACCGTCAGTCGGCGGCGATCGCCAAGTATGCGAAGAGCCATGGCCTCAATGTCGTCGATGAGTTCCGCGACGCCGGCGTGAGCGGAACGAAGGACTTGGACAACCGCCCGGGTCTTGCCGCTCTGCTCGAACGGGTTGAAAACAACGGGGTGAAGGTCGTACTCGTTGAGAATGCCACCAGGCTCGCAAGAGATCTTCTGGTCGGCGAGGTCATCCTCCAGCAACTCACGAACGCCGGATGCCGAGTCATCGCGGCCGACTCTGGGACCGATCTGTCCGCGGACTCAGATGATCCCACACGGCGGCTGATCCGACAGGTTTTGGGCGCCGTCGCGGAGTTTGACCGGCGGGTTACCGTGATGAAACTCCGGGCCGCAAGGGAACGGCAACGCTCGCGTGGACAGCGGTGCGAGGGACGAAAGCCATTTGGCACCCTTCCCGGTGAGCCTGAGACGCTCTCACGAATCCGTGAGCTACGAAGCAAGCCTCCTCTGGGACGGCGTCGCTCGCTTCAGCAGATTTGTGATGAATTAAATGCTGAGGGACGGCCCTCGCGCAGCGGGAAGCCGTGGAAGAAGCAGTCGCTTAATCGAATCCTTGGTCGATAGCCTCTCGTTTTCCTTCCCACAGCGATTCCGATTGCAGCTCGGTTAGCAATCCTTTCAGGGCTATTCACATGCGCAGGTCGGATTCATACCGCCCGCTGCTGCTCGTGACCAAGACATCGACGTGCCCTCACAGCGCACCCCCGGTTAATAGCTTTTGGATTCGCTTAGTTCTGCTTGGCCGAGACTCCCCGGGGTCATCTGTTCCCATCATGACAACATCTCCGTCGTACTCCACCTTCCAGATTTTTATTGCTGGGTGATAACGATACTCCTGAGCCCACGTTATTTCGCACTGCTCGCCGCCAATAAGCATAATGCCAACAAAACTTGTTGTTCCATTTTGCGTGTGCTTCAGATTGGCGCTGTTCTTGACGCCACCAACATAAAGGAGTTGTTGCCGTAACTCATCAGGCATTCGACTAATCACGGCCAGCATGCGGTTAACAAGAATCTGTAGTTCCCGCCTGGCTACGATTGCCTCATGCAGTGGTTCACCCAACTCAAGTTCTTGCCCCGTCAATGGCGTAAACTCACCGACGCACACCAGCAGGTCGTCCTCACCAGTGGACTTTACGCCTATTGCACTACCTAGATGACGGTCCCCTAGACGCTCCCCTGGCTCCATTTGGAAGCCCGCTTTAGTCAACTGAGCAACCGCGGCCTTGAACTTGCCTCCTCCTCTGGTTGTGCTGCCACTTATGGCAGGACCATTCTTTGAGCGAGCACCGCTGGCACTTTTCTCCTCTTTATCGCCAACCAGCCCGCCGACTATCAGCAGCACCAGAAACACCCCGCCCGCAATCGCCCACAGCCGCTTCTTGCCGCCTGCCTTTTGGACGTTGTCCGACAACTCTTTTTCAAGCGTTGCCAGGCGTTCTACCAGCGGCTTGATGGCTTGGACTAACTGCTCTGGGCCGGCCTGCGCACCCTTCTGCGAGTAGCCCTGTCTACCCAGCTTTGCTAACAGCGCTTTTTGTTGCAGCAACAGCTTTTGTGAATTAGCAAGCTGCATTCCTTGGCTTGCCAACTCTTTTGCCTTCTCGGTTAAGGAAGAGTTTTTGGTCGCGGGTATCGGCCTTGCGTTTTCCGCGATTGCGGAAGTGATCGCATCCAGCTCCTTGAACACATCCGCATATGTGTCCTCCGCCGTGCGTGTCTCGAAGATGTATTTGCCGAGTGCCGCATATGCGAGCGGGAGTGACACTGTCACTATTTTGGTCTTCTCTGCCGACAACATCGCGAGGCGGCTCGCCGTTTGGGCTTGAGCCTTGACCGTCGAAGCCATTTTGTTGGCCATGGTCTTGTTCGCGGTCCCACCCCCAAGCCCTTTGGCTTTTTGTGAATCCTCAACCACGACTACCGGCATTGCGGAATCAGCTCTTGGTGGAAACAGTTTCGGAAAACTGCTCGCAGGCTTCCATTCCGACATGCCCTCCCTCCACAGAAGATCTGTGGGAAGCAACTGGCCGTTTTTCGCCAGCGCAGCCAGTTCGGCGGAGGATACGGGCCCGTAGTCCGTACCGTCTCGGGAGTACGCCCATTCAGACGACATCATATGCCCTTGCAAACGACCGCCAGAAATCCCGGTTATCTTGAATGACGAACCGGCAGCGATCAACACCGCGTGAGTTGCGCATACCCGCTAGACCTGTTTGGTGTATTCGGAAGCCGAAAGGATTCTCATCAATGATCCCACACGCCGGCCATCGGTGCGAAAGGCCTCCTACAAAAACGCCCTGCCTGCACGAGGCCCGCGCCCTATGATGCGGCCATGTTAGAGCGTCCTGGCACTTACGGGCGGGATACCCGGTATCGCCTTCATATCCTGACGCAGGTACTCAAAAACGGTTTGGCTTGCCATGCCGTTAATCCTGACGGTGCCGTCGGCCGATACACGGACTTCTACCCGATTTGGGTGTGTCGCCGGTTCTATGTCGGCGGATGAGTACCGCGACGTCAGAAAGTGGTACCTCTTGTTGAGAGACCCAACCCATGGGCGTGATAAGTCATGCAGGGGCTCCATATACGGTCCATCGATCAACAAGTCTGTCTCCGCAAGCAGATCCAGCCACTCCAGTTTTGATCCAGATGCCAAGTCCTCCTTGCGATAACCCGAAAAGGTGACGATTCCTAAGCCTCTGCGACGCAAGCGCCGGCCGAGCACTGCCAGCGCTGCTGCCTGATCGAATGGTTCCCCCCCTAGGAACGTCACGCCATCCAGGCCCGGCTCGGCCAGAACCATGGCCTCAATATCGTTTACGGAAATGGGCGTGCCGCCAGACGCAGTCCAAGTCCAAGGCACGGCGCATCCGGCACATTTGATGCTGCATCCTTGCACCCAAAGGCACGCACGCACACCAGGACCCTCTGCTCGGGTCCTAGGGAGAAACCGATGAAGGCGGACCACAATATTGTCTTCGGCGTTCATCGCGAGGCGTCGTCCAAGGCAATCCGATCAGATGTCGACGGTCCGACCGCTACCGGCTACCGGCGAGCAAGACATGCGGGCTTTTAATTGGCCAACAAGATGCGGCTTCACTTTGAGTAGCTGCATAAGCTGCTCCACCGACGAAAAGCCGCCTATCTTGCTTCGGCGTGCAACGACATTGGTGGCAAGCGGGAGCGTGAACCCGGGGAGCGTCGCAAACTCCTCCGGAGACGCCTTGTTGATGTCGATGACTTCTGCCGGGGAGACCAAGTCAGCTTCCCTGCCGACGCTCTCGCCACCGAGGTTGACTGCGTCGAGTACTGATTGATCAGCCGCCGACGGCCACTCTATACGTGGAGCGTGAGCCGCTGCTTGCCGAGCGGCAGCTTCTGCCGTTTGTTCACCATGGCCCGCGCGAATGGTTTTCGCCGTCGTGAAGTACCAGATCGGAATCCATAGAAACCCATAAAACACCCAGAGTATGCCCTGGTAGATGATGAGATAGGGCATGGGCTGCTTCACGAACCACTCGAACTTCTCGCAGTACCATTGCTGGAAAGACTGTTGATACAGGTCTGAGCTCACGATTGCCCCTCTTTGATATTCACCTTGCCAACCGTCTCCTCGTTGACTGTCGTTTCGTCGTAGTACTCCGCTGTAAAAGCAGAGTCGACGACCTCTGCGTCAGCCAACTGCCCCATGAGGTCCAATAACTCCATGCAGGAGGGACCCTTTATGCCGATCGTTTCCGCCCGGATCGTGCCATGTTCCCCAATCGTGATGCGAAGCTTTCGGGGCATCAGTGCGTTTCCTGGATGACAAACGTGAGCACAATCGAGTTATCCCCGTCACGTTGCTCCATCTCCAGCTGCAGGCCTCGCTCCGCCGCACGCGCGATCACCTTGCGATACACATCCAACTGGACTTGCCGACCGTATTCCTGATCAACACTCGACAGCAGATGCTCGAATTGCTCCCGCCACGCCCCAGCGTCCGCTTTCGCCCAATAGACGCCCTCAGCATCTGGTGCAAAGAGGATCTCGCGGCCCTCGAGAGTCGCGGCCAGCGTCTCCTCATCGACCGTGACCGAAGAGCCTAGGCGGACGAGCGCCTCCTCGAGCATCCTGCGATCTTTGGCAACTGACCGAGCCTGAATAGCCGACGAAAGGCCCGAAGATGTTTTTACGGATTCTGGTGCCGCTTCCTGCATCATCCGGGCGCCACCCGCAAGGGCAGCAAGTGCGAGCGGTATCAGCAAGACCTCGATACTCATCTAGCCACACTCCTCATAAGGTTCACTGACTGCGGCCAATTCCGGATTACAGGTCAACGGGCTGCCGACCCGCCGGTCCGCTTGGGGATTCCTCGGCGTGGACCGCTTCGCCGTTCACGTCCGGCTTGGACGCAGCCACGGCTCGGTTGCGGGCCCAGTCCCTGATCGCTTTGATCTGTTCCGCTTGGGTTCGGCAAAGCGGCTCAGTGTTTCGAATCGCCCTTAAAAGATCTTCGCGTCGGATTGCACGTTTTTCGGCAAAGGCATCGAACAGCGCTGATTCAACGATGTGTTCGATTTCCGCACCCACAAACCCATCGGTCTGCGTTGCCAGCTGGCCAAGCAGCTCCTCATCTTGCGCCGACACGTCGCCTATGACATCGGGGTGTGTAATCCGCGCCTCTATGTGAATGCGGAAGATATCCTTTCGCTCCGCCAACGTTGGTTGACCGACGAAAAATATCTCGTCGAAACGGCCTTTACGGAGCATTTCCGGCGGGAGGCGATCAATGTTGTTTGCTGTCGCAATGACGAAAACGGGCCGGGTTTTCTCCTGCATCCACGTTAGAAACGTGGCAAACACCCGGCTCGATGTGCCGCTGTCTCCGCCACTGGACTGCCCGCCGAACCCCTTTTCGATTTCGTCAATCCACAGTATCGAAGGTGATACGGCTTCGGCAGTGCGGATGGCCTCCCGCATATTTTGTTCGCTGCTGCCCACTAGGCCGCTAAATATTCGCCCCACATCTAGCTTCAAAAGAGGAAGTTTCCACACTGCGCTCATAGCCTTTGCAAGCAGGCTTTTTCCGCAGCCGGGGATTCCTGTGATCAACACGCCTCGAGGCGCTGGGAGGTTGTATTTGCGTGCCTCATCCGTCCATGAGTCGTTCCTTTTTTCAAGCCATCGCTTGAGGTTGTCGAGCCCTCCGACGTTCTCGATACGTTGATCCGTGCGAATGAACTCCAGAACGCCCGTTTTCTTGATAATCTGTCTTTTTTCCTCAAGCACGACATCCACGTCGTCCTTGTCCAGTTTCCCATCGCGCGCCATCGCGCGGGCGAATGTGTTTTCCGCTTCCTGCTGGGTCAGACCCAGCGCCGCCTCGATGAGACGCGGCAGTTCTTTGCGGTCCACTAAGACCTTGGTATTCGTCGCGATCATCTGCTCAAGTACCACCCTCAGTTCGTCTGCGCTTGGCAGGTCGAAATCTAGGACCGTCACATCCTTCTGCAGCTCGGGCGGAAGCTGCAAGGTTGGGGAAATAAAGATCACCGTTTTTGGCTGAGGACTAGTCCTGAGTTCCACGACGAGGTCGCGGAGCCGGCGAATGACGTCGAAGTCCGGCGGCCTGCCGTTGCATCCAAACCGCGGATGCATATCGAGAAAAAGAAACAGGCCCGGCTCGGGGAAAGAGGCGATGTGCTCGAACGCTTTTAATGGAGCTGTCGAGTCCTTCACGGCACCGGCACCTGGCCCGTGGAATCCTCTTGTGGAACTCCATCTCATCACCTTACGCGGGGTCTTGATCAGCGAAGCATCACCGGCCAGTTCCTGAATGCACTCCGCTACTCGCTCCTCCTCCCACGTTGTCACATAAATGATCGGAAACCGGGCTTTGCACAACTCGGCCAATGTATGTTTGAACGATTCCTGTCCGGTCATGGCCATGCGGCGAGTCCTCATTCCTTGGTATCAGTTTAAAATCCGGTTGCTTCCCAAGCTCGTGTAGTGGGGAGGGCGAACACGACAAGCGCCTGGCCGCCCCTCACATTCGCTTCAGCAGTTTGTCTTTCTGTGCCGAGAACTCTTCGTCGGTCAGGATGCCTTTTGCCTTTAACTCAGCGAGCTTCTCCAGCATCGCTACAGGGCTCGCTATCTCATCGCTTGCTGCTTCCGCCCGTGAGGCCTCGCGGGACACGGATTCACTCTTGTCTCTCACGAACGCAACGACTTTCTCGAGCTTGGCTGCCTTGTCCTTGGCGAAAGCCATCCTGTTGGGCTCAGCCGCGAACTCAAACATGCTGCCCGACACTGTCGCACCCGCTTGCATTTCCGGAGTAATGACTTCGAAGACATAGCCGCCTCCCAAGAGCGGCTGAATCCGGAACCTTTCTTCTATCATCGACACGCTGACGATCTGGTCGTAGGTGGCATGGAACGACCTCACGTTGCCAAGCATCCAAGTGAAATGTCCCGTGTGGAAGATGATGACACGTCGGTCGGTGCAGACGAGTCCGCTAATATCCAACCCCTCGAGCTGAAAGCAGACAGCCTCGCCAGGCTCAAGAAGCTCTCCCAGAGACTTCTGAAACCAAGAGATGTCTTCAACGAGGACCTCGGCGTCTTTGGCTTTTTCCTGCGATTCTTTCTCGTCCGCCTCCCTCATTCCTTCGCGGAACGCATCAACCAGCCCAAGGAGTCCTTTGCGGGGCGAGGGTGGCTCCTCAGGGGGCCTATCTGTTGCCGGCGTGTTGCCTTTGTCGTGGGCGCTACCGTTCGTTTCTTCGGCTGGCTGCGGCCCCAAAGAAATGGGTTTACGGGGGGAGCCGGCGAGGAAAGCCGCGAGCGTGTCATCTACGGTGGCTTCTTCACAGCGCTCCGGGACGAGCGTGACGGGGGCTTCTTCCGCACCTGGGGGGAAAGTCAACGAGGTCTCGCTTGCCTGAACCCAGTCCTTCATGCCCTCCTTCCATAAAAAGTCCGTCGGGAGCAACTCTCCACGCGTCGCCATAGCCTGCAAATGCTGTGACGTGAAAGGGCCATACTCCGCTCCATCCCTCGAGTACAGCCACTTAGCCCGCGGTGGTTGTGTTGGATGTCCCTGATTATCACCCATACATTTATTCCCATGCGCTGGAAGTTAAGGATGTTGAAGCCATGGCCTGCCGGCTTTTGGTTTTCATTAGAGTTCGGGCTTCCGTCGCTACCGGCTCGTTTGCTTCCGGCCTTGTCGCCCCCATCACGAGCGCTATGACCGTGGCTGCTGTACCGATTGCGAGAACGATCAAGGAGACGGCATCCAGCTTACGGGACGCTTGGTGGCATTCGGCGTAAGTCAGAAACAGAGACACGACCGACTCAAAAAGAGCAAGGAAAATCACACTGACCGCTAGTACATGCAACTGATCCGCGAGCGTAAAATCTGTCGTATCGGGAAGCACGGATGCGATCACGTATTGGCTAGCGATCGAGGCAAACATCGCACCCACGGGCAGCCCGAACCGTGGGTCCAAGTCGGTAGGCCGAATTGCAATGGACAGCAGCGCGATGCCCACGGCTACGAAAAGGCCGGTAAACAACTTGAAAAAGAGCCCCATGCCAGGACGGTGCAGGGCAAGACTCAGCAAAGCGCGGGAGTATTCAGAAGAGGTTCCAGTCGGAAGATCTGTATCGCCATAGTTGGTTTCGTAGGTCTGCTCAAGACTGGCAATGGAGAAGCAGGTGAGTGTCCAACCAGGCACTGATACTGATGATGCCACGCTAGAAGCGGCCTTGTCGGGAACGAAAACAAGGCGGTCGCTTTCGGACTCTGTGTCTTCAATCGCAATCCGAATGTGCTGTGTGTCCAAAGGAAAACGACAAACGTTCCATTTCTGGCGAATCGTTGCGCGTATCCGCTGGCAAGCGTACTGAAGGCCGTCAGCAAGTGTTTTCCGCACTTCCCCCGTTTTCTCATCGATTGTGCCGTCAATCACTTCAACTGATTGCAACGGGTTGTAGTCGGAGCCACGCCATCGAAACCACACCCAGAAGTCTACGACACAGGTACCTGCTCGGAGATCTACATCCGAAATGGAGGTGATGTACGCGCCGACATAGCACTGGGTCGCGCTGGTAGCATGTGCGTATTCCGCGGCTCGCGTATTCGTGACGCTTGAAAGCAAGTACGTCACTGCAAACAAACAACGTAATATGATCCATAGACCACGTGATGGTGGTCTTCTGGGGGCAGGCGACTGGTTCATCGCTCTTGTAGCAGACATCGCAGGCCCGGGCTTAGTAAAGCGGAAGGCGTTCGTACCCACGCATTGCGGTAACCACGTTCGAAAATGCCCGAACTTCGAGTGAGCCTTTTTGTGGCTGTCCCTCTACTGACGCAGTAGACCCCTCCGGGAGGACTCCTGCAAGCCACTTGCCTTTCTCCTTTTTGCCCCGTAATTCCCAATCGCCTCAAAGCCCGCATCGTCCATTCGCACACCTTCCCGGCCGCCTTGGAATGTCGAGCGGGAGGAAGTCGTCGTTTGGGTTAAGTGCCACCACGCCGCCCCCTCCGAACTCAAAGCGATGGGCTGTGGCTGTGGCCGCCACATGGGCTTCCTCCCGCCGGCTCTGCACCTGCTCGCGATCAATTTTCCAAGAGCCCGCGACCTTCACTGCGGTGACCTTCGAGGCAAAGAGTCGCTTCGATCCCGGCTGTTCATGCCACGCATAACGCACTCCGAATACGATTCGCTCATCGCTGCGGGAAAGCACAATGGCATCTTGGATCTCCATCACGATGTCGGTCTGAACAAAGCGAGTTTCCATCCAACTACGAATGGCCGCCGCTTGCCGTGGCGTGAAGTGGCTCATGAACTCGGTGAAAAGCCTTCGATTGCAGGATGATGCAACCGCCTCCATCAACTCCCTAACGGCTTCCTCAGCCGGTGGTGGTCCGACCATACGAAGTCGTTCCGCGCCATCGGCGGAGTGAATGCCGACAAGTCCACTGAAACACACAAGCGCTGCGAGCAGCTGCCCGACGCCTACCGCCGAAAATGCGAAACACCCCCACCGCGACGCGGTGGCTGATGCTTGGGGGATCAGCATCTCCGGTGATCCTGGGACAGCCCGCATAGGTTCATCCAGATATGGGAGCTGCATGCGCAAGCCTCCGGCTTTTACGACATGGCGAGGCGACACGGCAGCGCCGTCTTGGGCTAGGGAAATCACTATCACACCCCTGTGTTGCGACATCCGACGCCCCAAGGGGCCAAATGTTTTTTAGCGCTTTTCCCGCGTTAATCTCGCATTCAGCAGTAGTCCCCTCGTTAGGCAAACAGTTGTTGGGATGCATCGCATAGATCGCGCAGTACTCCGATGAATACCGCCACTTCAACCGTCAGGCTCACGGCTTCGGAAGGCTCTTTGCCTTCATAAGGGCTAATGCGCCCGCCACGGCATTCAGTACCCCAGCCGTAATGAATGCTAGAGCGTTGGAAATGGACAGAACAGCCGCCCCCAATATCAGCGTAGCGGCTAACGTCAATCGCCGAAACGAACGACCCCCAATCTTGACCGTGGACGGATCGTTGTATTTACGAAATGCCCATATGCCGCCCGCAACACCCATGAGAGCCTGTATTAACCCAAATCCCGCCTGGCTATCGGCTCCCTCGGCACCAAGTTTTTCGCCCACAGCAGCAGTGCATCCTCCGATAAAGATGCTGAAGAAGGCTGCGATAATCGTAAGCACCAGTATTTTTGTTCCCGAGCCCGATGTGGTGGTCACAGCAGAAGACACGATCGGGGGCGGTACTGTTTCAGCCCTTGAAGCCGGGAATGCTGATACGAGTTCCACGATAGAACTCGCTGGTGCCCATGCTTGCATTCCATCTCGCCACACTAAATCGGCTTTGCGAACCGTGCCGTTTGCTATGAGTGCATGCAGTTGCTTGGTGTCAATTGGCCCGTGTTGGACCGAGTCTTTTGAGTAATGCCATGAAGCTGTCATGCCGTTTCTCCTTGGACCGCCTAGAGGCATGCGAGAGGCCAATCGGGCGAGTACGCACGCCCAGTTGTGATGCTTTGTCCTTGACGAAGGCGGTCTGCCCGTCAGGAATGCGACTTCTCGCGGTGAAATGGGCCAAATGTTTTTTGGCCCTTTTTCCGTGTCGCTCTCGCATTCAGCAGTAGACCCCTCGTTCGGGTTCCCTGCAAGCGGGGTATCATGGTCCACAAACCGTGAAAACCGCTGGTGGGAAGCCCTGATGCCGTTAGGCTCCGACACACAACTCCAAGGTCTGATTGACCTCGCCAGGACGGGCGATCCGAGGGCGAAGAGCCTTCTCTTGGATCACGCCTGCGAACGGCTCCTGAAACTCACCCGCAAGATGTTCCGGGGCTACCCGGGCCTGCGGAGATGGGAGGCGACCGACGATGTCTTTCAAAACTCTCTTGTCCGGCTCCATCGTGCCTTGGCAGAGGTGGATCTCGAGTCCGTTCGGCACTTTTTCAATCTCGCCGGCGTCCAGATCAGGCGGGAACTATTGGATCTCAAGAAGCGTCACTTCGGCCCAGAGGGCGTTGGCGTCAATCACCACACGGACCATCAACCTGCCGACGATGCCGGCGGGTCACTTTCTCGCAAGGCGAATGAACCGGAAGACCTCTCCATGTGGGGAGAGTTCCACGATCGCGTTGGCAGACTGCCCGAGGAGCAAAGGGAGGTCATCAATCTGCTCTTCTATGAAGGCCTGACTCAAGAGGAAGCATCTGCGATCCTAGGAATATCCACACGCACGCTGAAACGCCGATGGCAGGAAGCCAAACTGCAACTGCACGAGGAACTCTGTGACGGATCGGGATAAGGAACTGCTGGCCGAGTTGCTCCTCAGATGGGAGGAGTTGTATCAGCGTGGGCAGGACGCGCCCGCCACTGAACTCGCCAAGGATCATCCCGATCTCGCTGACGAGCTTGCTCGCCGGATCAAGGTTCTGAAGACGGTCGCCTGGCTGGACAAGCCATTGGACGACGACCCGCCTGAAGACAACCCGCCTTCGCTTCCGCCTCACACGCCTCGGACTTTCGCCAATCGTTACCGACTGGACGAGTTGATCGCGGAAGGTGGATTCGCTCAGGTGTTCCGTGCCTACGACACCGAACTTCAGCGAACCGTCGCCATCAAAGTGCCAAAGCCGAGCAGACTCGAGTCCAAGGAGTCGTTCCAGGCAGAGGCAAGGCGCGTCGCCCGGCTGAAGCACGACAACATCGTTCCCGTCTACGACGTCGGCCTCGAGGGGGACATCTGCTTCATAGTCACCGAATATGTTGAGGGTGGAAGCCTTGCAGATCGGCTCGGCAAGGGGAAGCCGTCGCGGGACGAGGCCATCCGCTGGATAGGCGAGATAGCAGATGCCTTGGAATACGCCCATCTGAACGGCGTCATCCATCGGGACATCAAGCCCGGCAACATCCTCATCGGAGCAAACGGCAGGGCGAAACTTACCGACTTCGGCATCGCTCAATCA
This sequence comes from Caulobacterales bacterium, assembly GCA_044370335.1. GTDB lineage: Bacteria > Pseudomonadota > Alphaproteobacteria > Caulobacterales > Aquidulcibacteraceae > REEB509. The sequence continues at coordinate 1,404 of JBILVS010000283.1, read as the reverse complement.
GCCAACAAGACCGGCCAGTTTGCTCCCTCTATCGGCACGCTCCGATACATGAGTCCGGAGCAGTTGGAGGGGAAACCCGCCGACCATCGCTCCGACGTCTACAGCCTGGCCGTCGTCCTCTACGAGTTGCTCACCGGACGCATTCCCTACTCATCCTCCGAGCCGAACGTGCTCCGGAAGGAGATCGTTCAGGGCAGTCATTCCTCCTGGCCCGACACCATCTCGGGTGGCCTGAAGGCCGTCATCCAGAGGGCATTGAACAGGAGTCCGCACCAACGGCAGGCGTCTGCGTCCCAGTTCGCCGCCGAAATCCGAAGAGCGTCACCACCTGCCCGCGTTCGCCGTGTCACACCATGGCTCATAGCAGGCCTTCTCATTCTTCCCGCCGTCATGGTCGCCGGCCGATTCATTGCGGGACGGTCCGATGCGCCGCCGGCGGCCTCGTTCAACGAACTCATGGCGGTTGCCAAGACGAATCTTCTCCACAAGCACTTCGCCGTGGCGGAGAAGGAATTCACCCAGGCACTCACCCTTGATGCACGGAATACAGAAGCCCTCAAGAGCCGTGGCTTCTGCCGGCTGAACCTCGAGATGCCGGAAGAAGCCATCGCCGACCTGACACAAGCACACCAGTTGGATCCGGTCGACCCGATGACTCTGAAGTACCGGGCACTGGCCTACGCAGCATTGCGTGATTTCTCGAGGGCTATCACCGACTACAAGGCCGTCGCTGAGGCGATGCCCGAGGCCAGCGAGATCAAACAAGAACTCGCAACGGTCTATGCGGTCCGCTCCCACGAACGGTTTGAGAACGGGCAGTTTGCCGAAGCTGCGGACGACATGACCGAAGCAATCCGCTTGGCACCCGAGGCACCCGTCAACTACCACCGTCGCGGAGCCTGCTATTTCCACATGGGCGAGTACCAGAAGGCCTACGACGATCTCACGGTGGCGATCGGAAAGGAACCCAATAAGCCGGAACACTACGACAACCGAGGCCAGACCCTTCAGCGGCTTGAGCGAAACGACGAGGCCGAGGCTGATTTCAAAAAGGCCCGGGAGCTGAGGGGAGAATGATCTGGCGCCTTCTGCTCATCGCGTTCTTAGCCTGCATCATGGCTCCACAGCCTGCATCGGCCCAAGAAGTGGGCTTTGTCCGTGATGTTTTTGACCGCATCAACGCCCAGCGAATCCAGAATGGACTCAAGCCCTGCACCTACAGCAAGAAATTGGAGAAGGCCTCCCAGTTCCATGCTGAATGGATGGCACGGAATCGGAAGATGGAGCATCTGCAGGAAGAAGCCAAAAGCCTCGAAGACCACAAGGCCTGCACCCATCATCCCATCAACCGAGCCATTAGGGCGGGGTACAAGCAATGGGACGAAATCTTTTTCATTGAGAATC
>JBILVS010000280.1:0-14805 GCA_044370335.1 Caulobacterales bacterium | reverse complement strand
TGCGCGTCATTTCGGAAGTCTATGACTGCATCGTTCTTGACCTTGGCAACGTGGACAGGCTCGACGACTGGAAGCCAGTTCTCGAGACATGCGCGCTCGTGCTGCTTGCCTCCGACGCTAACGCTTTCGAGGTTGGCAGGACGAAACGTGCGTTGCAGGTCATTCGTACCGCGGGAGGTGCTGCATGCCGCCTTTTCCTTATGCAGCCTTCCCAGCAGGAACCCGTGTTGAAGCTGTAAGCGCATCTTCATAGCGCTGCGCAACAATGTCAGGATGATGGCGCTTCAGTGCATGCGCTCGCGCCGCTTGCGAGATCTCAGACCGGTGCCTTTGCAGACGTGCAAACCATACGTCGATCAGACCGCTGAGCTGCATGTCATGGTCAGGATCAAACACTGATCCGTTTTCGTCGTTCTCCACCAGCTCGGAACAGCCCCCCTTGTTGGAGACGATGATCGGGCGCCCGAAGAAGTTTGCTTCATACCCTACCCGCGGTAGCGGCTCGGCCCACACGCTCGGGATCACGACGATATCAACCCGCTCGAAAAAACGAACGGGATCGCTATGGCCGATGAATTCGACGCGACGATCTCCCCCAGCAAGACGCTTCAGCGCTTCAACGTATGCGGTCTCGCCTGATCCTGCGATCACCAGCCGCGCTTCGCGGCGCTCGGCACCCTTCAGGAATGCCCGGATGAGTACCTCTATACCTTTGGTCGGCTTCAGCTGCCCCATGAAACCTACCGCGCTGGAGCGAGCCTCAATTGTCGGCGGCAAGGGCATGTTGATCATGCAATCATCAAGCCCGTTATGGATCACTGAGCCACGCGACATCGCCTCATCTGCGTGGCCGTTGGTCGCGACGTACCGGTTGCGCATGTACTCGCTTACAAAGATGTATGCGTCGGCACGGTTGAAACGCGACAGGCGCGGGCCGCTGATAATCCGGCACTTCAGGCACCGCTCCTCGCACTGCTCTGTCTTGCGGAACATTGTTGTGCCCGCGCAGAGGGGTGCAAAATCCGCAACAGTCAGGACCACGGGAACGCCTAAGTGCCTGACTGCCTCAACGTTGCCGTAACCCAACCCAGGAAGGTTGGCCATGTTGACCACGTCCGGGCTGAAACTCTGGATGGCAGGGGCAAGATCGGTTCTTCCGAACGGCACCCACTCGGGCCCGACATGCCAAAGTAGCCGCTGGAGCGCGCTCCGTCCTTTGTGCCAAGGCGAGCTAGCGCCCCATGCGCCAAGTATGTAGCTTACGTCAACGCCGCCAATGCTGCGTTCAGCCTGAATGCCGTCCGCTGCCAGCGAAAATACCTTCACTTCATGCCCGCGACGCATCAACCCCTTGGCGCGCGCGAGCATGGATCGCTCAGCGCCGCCAACTGCAAACGGCTCAAAGGTATTGTTCACAAGCGCGATGCGCATCAGCTAACGGCTTCGATCTCGAGTTGCATTGGCGCTGGCACGGCCTCGGGCTGTGCATCACTTCCCGCAGAATACACAGTCCGATCGATCACCGCCTTCAGCTCACGCCGAAAGCGCACAGGTCCGAAGCGTTCTGCATTCCACCGGCAGGCCTGTGGGCTGATGTCCGCCTGCAGTGATTCAAATCTGTCGACGGCATCGACGAGTGACTCGACCGACTGCTCCTCGAACAGGACGCCGGTGGGCTCCCGCGGCGAATCCACGCGAACGACGATTTCCGAAGCGCCGCCGCGCCCGTAGCAGATCACCGGCGTTCCAGACGCTTGCGCTTCGGCGACGATAATTCCGAAATCCTCAAGCGCCGCCATGATGAAGGCTTTTGCTTCACCCATCTTTGCTGCGAGCTCGGCATCCGGCAAGTAGCCAAGGAACTGGATGTTGGGTTTTGCCATCGCCTCCAGCTTCTTACGCTCCGGCCCATCGCCGACAATGACGAGACGGCGGTGGGGCATTTGGTTGAAAGCGTCGATGATCAGATCAAAACGCTTGTAGGGAACCAGTCGAGATGCGGCGAGATAGAAATTCTCCTTCTCGTGCCGGACACTGAACGCCGCCACGTTCACTGGCGGATAGATGACCTCAGCTTCACGGCGGTACGTCTTTAGGATGCGGTGTGCGATGTATCTTGAGTTTGCGATAGGCGCATCGACACTGTTCATCGTGATCGCGTCCCACTGGCGGAGATTGTGCAGGACGCGACGCACATAGAGACTGCGAAGGCCGCTACTCAATTTCGTCTGTTCAAGATACTGATGCTGCAGCTGGGACGCATACCGGATCGGCGTGTGGACGTAGCTCACATGCGGCTGGTGCGCGCCAACCAGAACCCCTTTCGCAAAAGCCCAGGATGACGACAAGATCAGGTCATACGCACTGACGTCATGCTGTTCGATCAGAAACGGCATAAGCGGCAAATAACTGCGGAAGCGCTTCTTCGAGAATGGTGCCGTCTGCAACCATGTCGTGTGAACCTTCACCCCGCGGAGGAACGCGCGCTCCTGACGGGGAAGGTGGTCGACCAGGGTAAAAAGGGCTGCCTTGGGATAGAGCAAGAGCATCTGCTCAAGAACCCGCTCAGCTCCTGTAAAGGTCGAGAGCCAATCGTGAATAATCGCTACGCGCATCCGACGCCCTCAGGGTGGCCCTGCTCAATGCATTGGACAGGCCATGTAACCGACACATAGCGGGCTTTTCAGGCCCGCCTCTGCAAGAAAACATGAAGATTGGTGAAAAGTGAAGTAGGAGCGACCCGCCAGTACATCTGGACCAGACGCGCCGCCACAAGGCTGCGCATCACGTAGGGTGGTTCCGCATTCTCCATATAGGACGCGTGCTGCCACCGCTGCCTGGGGAACCACTTGCGCAGCGAGCCTATGGTGTTCAAACGATATCGCGTCGGAAAAACGTCCTGCTGAAGGCGATTGTCGGTCAGCTTCGCAAGAACGTTCTTGTGCAACCTGTTCGGTGTCAGTCGCGCACCGAGACCTGTAAGGCCCCACTTGTTGGGCGTACGGGCACATAACCAGCCCCCCGGCCTCAGCAGTCGGTACACTTCAGCTGCGAACCAGGAGGGGTTGTCGATGTGCTCAAGCACCCAGTCCGACAGGATCAGATCGAAACTGGCGTCCGGCAACGGAACCGGCCTGTCCGGGGCGATGACGCGCCACTCATCGAGAGTTGGGTTTTCCTTCACGGCGTCATCGACATCGACGCCAACCACCTTTTTGACTTTCCCCTGTAGATTAAGCAGGTCACGCCGAATGGCGCAGGCGTCCTCCGCGCCCCGGCCACGCCCTGCCCCGAAATCCAGGATCGTATCGGTGGGCCGCAGCAGTGCGTTTACCCGCACGTAGAATGCGATGGTCCCATCGCGTTTCGTGAAGCCGCCTGCCTGCAGCTCCGGATACAAACGCTGACGGTTGCGAGTAATTCTGTCCGGTAGGCCGGTCATGTAAAGGTTTCTTTTTTGAGCGCGCGCATCGTTTCCCGATCAGCGGCCGCGCCACCAAGCACGGTGGTCAGCTGGTTTAGAACCGGCTCGCTAAGCGACACATACCGATCCGCAGGGGGGGCTATGCGCGTAAGTGGAGCCCGCTTTGTCTGCCCCGGACGCCGTTGTGTCATTCTTTGGATGAAGGGGAAGTTAGCGCCGCCTCCCGTGATGATCAGCCCAATCCGCTCTTTGCTCGCGTTCGACCGTCGCCCGATCAACGACACCACCTGATCGAGATGATCTGACAGGATCGCCATGCTGCGGTTCAGCTCGGGCGAGGCTTCCAGAGCCTTGAGAGAAAACATAAGCGTCCGCGAGCCGATGGTCAGTTCAAGGAAGCCCGTAGAGACGATCGTCGTCTTGAGCGCGCGAATGTTGCGGCTCAGCGAGCGCCAGAGCGCGTCACGCTCCTCAAGCCCCAGCTTGATGCGGTCGTCCTCGACGATCATGTTCAAAACTGCTGCATCGAATGCGTCGCCTGCAACATCGGCGCTCCTGCATGTTTCGGGCAAGAATACAAGCCGACTTCCCCGATTGGACGATACGCGGAAGCCGGCGAAATCCGTCGTACCTGCCCCAACGTCGACAACTACAATGGATGTCGCACGATCGGCGAGTATGCTCGGCAAAAACGCGAATGCTGCGGCAGCCGGCTCAAAAATCGCCCCCTCTATTCTATTTCGGATGGAGCCGCCTGAAATCGCGCTCAGCCCGCGCTCCAAGACAATGCGATCGACCGAACCAGATATCAGGTTCTTTCCAAGGACGTCCGCCAATAAAAATGCTTGCTCGAACAACTCGGAGATGAGGCCAAGTCTTCGTTCATTTGCTCGCCTCGTCCAGTCGGGCAAGACAAACCGGCTGTGAAAGCAGCTGATGCCCCCCAACCGTGCGCCAGCGAGAGCATCGTCGGCTAGACTTATCAGGTAGGCGAGAAAGAGCACTACCAGATGGCGATGAATCAATCGCCGAGCTGGCTCCACGCGCGGAGACGGCAATGTCATGAGAACGGCTTCAAGATCGGCGGACGCCAGTAGGATCTTGAACGATGTAAGCGCTTCGCGACCCGGCTGCCCGCACTCTGCCAGACGATCAAACGCCGCTGGACCCAGGAATATTCTGTCCCCTTCAACAAACACCAGCGAAGGTACGATGAACGTGTCCAGCGAATTGGCTGACCGGCCTATTGGTAATGGTATGGCCGAACTGCCGCCTGAGCCGCCGACTGGTGACCGAGCCGCCTTGGAGTAGGCGGTCCCAAAATCGAAGCACACGCTGCTTCGCGAAGCTGCAACTAGCTCCATCCCAATCCCCGTCCCCGTCCCCGTTGTCCCCATCGCTCTGTCCGTGCGGCGAAGTTAATGCTCGCAGCAAGCGTCGATCGTGTTGCTTCGAACGCCCACCTCAACGGTCAAAAAGGACCGATCGGCTCGACGGAACCGCGCCAACTGCGTCGGGAAAACCCGTCGTCCGAGCTCTTGAAATTCCTGCTGGCTTTGCTCTCACAGGCGCGAGCAAGCACACAAAAGGAAGAGCCACCTGGTACATGAAGAAATTAACATATGTGAAGAGGTATATCAAGCAGGCCAAGCTCATCAGCGTTCCGAAATACCCGATAGGTCCGCCAAACCGCAGCCCATACACCATGGAGAGAGCCAGCAGGCCCCCAATGATGACGACATAAACAACGCCCACATAGCCATAGCGCAAGCTGAAGTACGCAAAAGCATAATGTGCGTGGCCATGGTCTTCTTCAAATTTGCCAGGAATGCGGAAGTCGTACCCCGCTCCGTTACCAAGTCCGAACGTCTGGGCGAACGGTCCGGCCGCCGCGAGCGTCGCATCAATTTCGGCAGCTTCCATTTCGCGGGACTGAAGTGAAATCGACTCTGCGCGCGCCTCGGGGTCGAAGACTGCAACCAAGCGCGCCTCGGTCTTGCTGCCCGCCGGAACGAGCGTGGGCGCAAGCACGGGAAGCAGTGCGAGGGCTGAAGCAATCAGAATCGTTCCGGCCTTGTCCACCTTCAGACGCAGCGCGACCGCGGCACACCCCCCAAGCGCGAGGAAGGCCAGCGTCGTCCGGTTGAGATCCTCGAGCGAGAAAAACAAAGCCCCGCCAAACAGCAGCGAGTGAATGAGAAGAGAGAAACGTGGCCGCTGCAAAGCGACGACTGCAAGATATAGTGCTGCGTAGATTGCGATCACGGCACCCTGTGGCGGCACCTTCGTAGGTACTCCCCGAAGCACCCCAAGATAGCCGAAAAGGATGCAAATCCAGGCCGATGCCGCCACGACCCACAGCAAGCGTTGGAATGTATACTGATGATCCCATGTACGCTCGTCCTGCATTCTGAACAGGCTCGCAGCAATGAAGATCAGCGGTGCCGTATCTTCGATGTTTCGCCATAGTCCCTGTCCTGTCGCGAAGCCGACCAGAAAGCCGTGGGCACTTATCAGCAGGAAGAGCATTACTGTTGAAAGGAATAACCAGTCAGCAGGCAGCTTTCTCGCGCCGCCTCGCAGGAACCAGAAGGCGTGGTCGGCAAGAAGCAGGCCGTACATCAGCCAAAGCTTTGTCTGAACCGTCTTGAACCACCAAATTCCAAGACCGAACTCCAACACGACGCGCGAAAACACTTGCGCCAGAATGGCGTACAGAATCAGCCGTTCGAAAAAGGAAAATGGCTGGATCCGCATCACGCAGGGGCCGCGGCTGTGACTGCCTGGGACATACCGTCTGCAGCGAATGTTCTGCCTATAGACTGCACCTCCACGGCAGCAGCGATTGCGTCTACGCCGTGCAACTCCTCCTCGCTCAGCATAGCGCGCCAATAGCTGGACACCTTGGTGAGGTCGCGGTTTCGATCGTGGGCGCGATCAGACGGCATCGCTCGCGCCGATGGCGCGGTCTTGCCATAAACGGCACTGATCTGATGGAGGACGGATTGGCTAAGTGGGCGTCCCAGCCAGTTGAGAATGCCGCCATAGGTCTGGAAGGGGTCACGTATGACCTCGTCGATGTTAACGATTCGAATGCGATCCGGATGCGCTTGAGCGGCGCGCGCTAGCTCCGAATAAATCAACGCCCAGAGCCCAGCACCGTTGGTCGCCCCATCCCCACGCGACAGCAGCCTTTTCGATATTGCGGGTATGCGGCCCGCGGCAGACAGCCGCTCATGCAAATTGTGAAGATCAAATCCCCAGCCAAGTCGTTTGAAGCTGCCGGCGATCTCGTGAATGGACCGGTACGTCACCAGCACGGGTATCTTGTGCCGCAGCGCAGCGTCCACCGCTGCAAAGCTCGCGAACGGGTCTTTCCAGATCAGTGTGCGCATGTTCGGCGAGAGTTGGCAACGCAGCAGCGAAACGCGGCTCCTGCCCCCGGTCAACGTCTTAATCATCCGCATCGCAAGCGTGTCGCGATGTGACACGCCCGGCCTCAGATGCAGGTCAAGCGTTCGCACGCGATCGACAAAGCTGTCGAAGGCTGCGTTATCGGAATCTACGCCTGACGGAAACTCGAAGAACCGGTGGATCGCCCGATCTCCGGTCGTCGCATTCATCGGCTCATAGAGGTATTCCGCTCCGTCCATCGAGGCGAGAATGTCGCCTACGGCCGTTGTCCCCGAGCGAGGACTTCCCGTCACAAGGATTGTATCGAGACGCTCCCGACGCATACTAAGGCTCACCAACGTTGTCCGACTTAGCCGTCCGACCCTTCTCGCTCAGCGCAGCGTAACCGAACAGAATATGCTAACCGCACCGAGAGCAAGCGCCTTCGCCGAAAAAGAGAAGCCCGCCCCTGGCAGGGGCGGGCTCTCCATTCACTTCGAGACTGGCTGGCCGACACGACCAACCTGACGTCATCAATCCACAAGCCTAATCTTGAGCTTGCCGACAATATCGGAAGGTCTGAAGTTCATTGCCGAGACGCGAGCAAAGTTCTTGGCGGCGCAGCCAGGCTTCGAGAAATAAGAGGTACGCGTCGTCAGCGGGTAATTCACTTCCCGCAACTCAGTTCCGTCCGCGCACTTCATTGTAATGGTTACAAGCGGTGCCGTCCCCAAGAGGTTTGTCAGATTTGCAACTTCATCGCCCTGCGTAACAAGCTGGATCTGATTGCCTGAGCATGGGAGCTCGTTCGGAACAAGAATGACGTGGGCGGGCTGTCGCTCGCTTTCCGACAACCAGCAATTTCCAACCTGCGCACTCGCCGTCGGAGCAAGCATCACGGGCGCGCCGCATACCATCGCCGCCGAAGCGGAGATCACAACAGATTTCAGTTTCATTTTTGACCCCTTTCAGATCGCCCAACGCAACCTATGGGCTCGACGCTAGCGAGTGGCTTTCTGAAGTCAAGAAAGGTTAATCGACAAGTTAATGACAAGGCTAAAGAACGCCGCTGTGTGTCTTCCGGGTTTCTTGTGCAAGTTGAGAGTGAGTTGAACGGGCATCCACCTGTTCAAAGGATTGGCAGTCGGTTATTCATGGTCACTCTCCATATGGCGTGGGGCAAAGATGCATTCTTGGTCCGCGCGAGGCGCGAGCCGGGTGCTGGGAGGGATCATTTCCAAGCGGGGCCGCCAGTCGGGTCAGCGTTTCAAGACGCGAAGCGGTGCGATAGAATCCTCATCGCCGGCGAAGCCTATTTATGCAAAAACGAGCAAAAACAAGGTAATGACTGGGGCGCGAGCGACCGGGTGCGCACTATCTGCCGTGCTAGCTGCGGGTTCGGTGTACGCCGACGTCCCAAGAGATGGGGCCCAAAGCTCTGATCCAAAAGACGCCTCGCCCCGCTCGGATACGCTCCGGGATGCAGGGTCAGCGCCACAGTCGCTCCCGCCTTCGAGCGCCAACCTGAAGTCTGTGTTTTCTTCAACAAGCAGACACGTTCAGACACACCTCGAGCCTCATGATATTCTTGGGCGAAACCCGAGCTCACTCGTGCGCGCTGAGGGAGTCCAGCAATTTTTGACGACAGAATATCCGGCACCCGAAGTGGTCGAACGCCCGATTCCTGGGCAAACCGTCCGTGTCGCTGGATACGATGCAATTGCTGAATTCGACCGAGCCGAGGGACTAAGGCCATCTGAGGAGCTGCCGGTTCGAAAACAGGACTTTAACGAAGCGCTTTGGGGAAGAGACGACTCTTGGAACCAGGGTTTTTCGGCGCGCGTGAATGTATCTGCCGTTGCGGAGGAAAGCAGCTTCACCTTCGAGGGAACGAAGACTACATCCAGATCGTCCCTGCTTATACTGGAGCCTTACTTGCGGCTCGGCTTCCTCGGCAATGTGACAGTCGAGGGGCGCTTCATCCAGCGTGATACGCGGGATGAAGAAGACAATGCAGGTTTCGCGACCGTCAAAAGCGACAATCGGCTTTATCGCGACTACTCGCGCATCGTTGCAGATTTCCCTGATCTTCCGGCGCGATTGGAAATTGGAGACCTGCAGACGCGCGGGCTTCAGCTCCAGCGCTCCACGAATCTTCTCGGCGTTTCTGTGTCGTCAGCCAATGCCGACCTCCAGCCCATGCGAACGTCATATTCCCGAGGGGCTCGATCGTTCACCTTGTCCCGCGACTCGCTCGTGGAAGTTCTTGTCAACGGTCAGCGTGAGGCGCAGCTGTTTCTGAAGGCTGGGGACTACGACCTTACCGACATTCCGCTCCGTTCCGGGTCGAACGATCTGCAGCTGCTCATTCGGGACAACACTGGCCAGAGACAGACCCTGGAGTTGTCGCTCTTTGGTGCACCGCAACTGCTTGATCGCGGCGAGTTCGTCTACTCTCTGTCAGCCGGCGTCCAGGCCATACGCACGGCAGACGGCCTCGATTATTTCCATGACCGATACTTAATTGCGGGGTCCGCCGGGTTCGGGATCAACTCGAACACACAGGTGAACGGCAGCGTCGTCTCGGTCAACGCGAACCATGCCGTCACGATGGGCGCAGTATTCTCCGAATGGCTCGGCGAGGTAGGTGGGGAGTTGTTCGGACAGACCGGCAAGAGCGTCAAGGACGCGATGGCAATCAAGACCTACTATCGATCACTTCCTGCGCGAGGCGGGCCCGAGTTTCGCGCAGCGGCCGTCTATTTCGGCCCTGGTTATGACTCTTCGGAGGCAATTAGCGAATTCACCAGACCCCTTTCAGCAGCCCTCGCGCAACGCTTCTCCAACGAGCGGCAGTGGGAGGCCGAGGCCTCGGTCTCATTTGAGTTGGCCAATGACTTTGTTTTCGACTTGGGCATAGATGCGGTGAAGTACAGGCACTCTGCTTTCAATAACTACAACAAGCCGGAGTGGTCGGCGTACTCGTCACTGCTTGGGCCGGTTGGTGACAGCGGGCTCCTTTCCCTTACACTGAGAGTCGGCCAGTTCGATGACGGTCCTCTGGATGCTGGTGCATTCCTTTCTTTCACGCACAAGTTCGGCGGCAACAGGAGTGCGCGCGTCAGTCACAACACATACAACAGCCGCACACAGGCATCGCTGAAGCGCTTCAGCAGGCGGTTCACGAATGACTGGTCCGGCGGGATTGGCGTCGAGCGCTACACAGAATATGGTCGCCCGCAGACCAATATCGTCGCGGATTTTGAATTCGAGACGGATCGCGGAACGCTTTATGCGGAAACGACCGTCCCTTCATTTGTGACCACTGATATCGTGAAGCAGCGATATTCAGTTGTCGAGCTCAATACGTCGGTTGGATACGCTGGCGGTGCCTTCGCTCTTGGGCGCCCGTCGAACGGCCCGTTTGCGGTGATCGGGGGCGATGCCTCTCTGCGGGACATGCGCGTGGTGGCAGACTTTGACGGCGAAGAGTATTCGGCCGGCGCATCCGGCGAGGGCACGCTCTTATATGGCGATCTCCTTCCTTACCGTGACGAAGCCATCGAACTGGCCGCGATCGACGCTGACGGAAACCAGATATGCGCGGCTGAGATTGAGTTCCTTCCTGCCAATAAAAGCGGCAAGAGGATCATTCTCAGCCGCGATCCCGCGACGGCTAAATCCGTTTCCAAGGAAGCGATCGTGGCTCATTGCGCAAAACTCGATCGCGCCTTCCAGGCGGGCGTCGACGTGACACGACAGCCGGATCAGGCAACCTCCGCCGGGGCGATTGCAGTTCGCAAGGAAGAAGAACCTTGAACGGGAAACTGGTTCGCAAGGTGGCTGGCATAGGCGGCGTCGGTGCGCTTGTTGCACTTGTGCTGCTTCGCTTCGCGTTTCCTGGCGTGGGTATTGGTGCGTTTGTCAATTTCCTCTCGATCCAGATCGGGTTCGCGCTGCTAGCGATCGGATGCATCGTCGCGCTCTTTAGAAAATGGCAATCGCCGCTCGTGCTCACTCTTTCAGGTGCAGCGCTGATCTGGCCGGTGCTGGCGGCCGGGCCTTCGCAGGACGGGGCCATTGCAAAGCCCCGGGCAGATTCCGCCCTGACGCTGCTCTGGCTGAATGCCCAACATAGCCACAAGGCCGTGGATCGCCTTTTCATTGCAAATGAGGGGCTGACAGCAGACGTGATCGCCATCGCCGAAATGCCGGCGAACTGGCGCAAGCGATACGCAAAAGAGCTGCGCGATTATCCATGCATCGCATGGGAAGATCAGAATACGTCTGAGCGCATCTTTATCGCTTCCCGAAGCTCATGCGCGTTGACGCCCGATCTGCCGGCCGCGCAGGACTTTAACAACGTAAATTTCGTTCGCGAGGCCGGAGGCGTGACGATCGTGGCATTACATGCGCCCCGGCCCTTTGATCTCGACCGGCTGATGCGGCTCGATGCACCATGGAACGACGCGGTACTTGCTTTACGCGACAAAACCATCACCGAGGCCGCTCTGATCGCCGCAGGGGGAAACGGCAAGGGCGTTCTTGTTGGTGATTTCAACGCTATCGGATGGTCTGCTCCAGTTTCAACGCTGGATATCGTCGGTTTGCGTCGCACGCATTGTGGCCCACCATGGGCATCGACGTGGATCGACGCCGGGACAGGTCTCGGCGTTGCGATTGATCACGTTCTGGTCGCCGCCGAAATCGACGCAATCTGTGAAATTGGACCGGATCTGGGATCGGATCACCGACCCATTATCGTGCGCCTGCAAACGAAGACGGCGCTTCAGCCGACCGCGTCGAATGGCATTGCCGATGCTCGCTAGCCCCTCACGCACAACCAGACGCGTCAGCCGCCCTGCCCGAAGGGCTAGCCGTCCTTGCTGAAAGCCAGCATTGCCTCAATCGGAATGAAGCTCATCGGCGCATTCGCTTGGATGCTTCTGAACATCGTGTTTGCCGCCCTGATTTCGGTGAACGACTTTGGTCTTTTCAGTTTTGCGATGTCAACAATAGCCGTGTTGGGAACCCTGGCTTGCTACGGCTACGGCCAGGTGATCATGCGAGACGGTTCGCAGGTCCGCGAACTTGCTAAGGACACGCTCTTTCGCGAGATTTTAAGTACGGGACGGGCTGCTGTATTGCTCGTCTCATTCTTTGTTACGCTGGTGCTTTTTGCGGGGTATGCGCTGAACGTACCCGTTCCCGTTTTCTCGCACGGGCCCGCCTTCCTCGGCGTCGTCGCGGCCTGCACGCCACTTTATGGTTTCATGCTGCTGCACCGGGAAGGTCTGCGCGCCGACGGTCAGCTTGGAATGGCGTTGATAGGTTTCAATCTTCTCCGCCCAATCGTGCCGCTGGTCGTCTTCGGCACCATGCTACTGTTCGTCAAACCAGACATCATGACGGCGATGATCGCTTGGCTTCTCGGTCTCTTGGTGATCTTCGTGATCGACAGCGCCAGGCTCCATCCAACCGCTTGGGCGATACTCCCGATTGCCAAGCCGGGAGTCGCCTCGATGCGTAAGGCCTCAGTTCTGTGCCTCAGCGAGGTCAGCAACATAGTACTCCTGCAAGCGCCTATTTTGGTGGCTGGTATTGTTGTCGATCTCGGCGCGGCAGCGCTCCTGTACGCCGCGCACCGCCTGGCGATGCTTGCGTTATTCGGAATCGACGGAATGAGGATTGCACTTGCGCCGCAAATTGCCCGGTCATTCACTCGGAGCTCACGAGAAGAGCAGGCCAGCGTTCTCAATCGTGCCAGTGTGCTGTGGGCGGTGTCGGGGCTCATCTTCGCTGCTCCGATAGGCATTCTGGCACCTCAGCTCCTTGGTCTTTTTGGCCACGAGTATGTGGAGGCGACGACAGCTCTGCTAATCATTACAATTGGACGTCTTTTCCAGGCGCTGGTTGGTCCAACCGGAGCCGTGATGCAATACGGGCGAATGGAGCACCTGCGCGCCGCCTTCACACTTGCGGCCGCCGCGGTGCAGATAGCCGCAACTGTCTGTTTCGGGAAGATTTTCGGTATTGTTGGTATTGCATGGGCGATGACCCTGTCGATCATTGCGCTCGAGATAGTCTCGCTGTTAGCGATACGCAGGCGGACGGGCATTTGGCTCGGCGTAGGCTTTGTCATCCAAAAGCCGTCCAGCATTCCCGCCGCATTCAAGCAGCTTCTCGACTTGCTCCGGAAACGCCGTCCCTAGATTTACTCCGGCCGCAAACACATGGCTAATCCGCAGTGGTCAGAAATGCGTGCGGACAATGTTCACGGGCTGTCGCCTAGTACGCTTGCCTTGTCAGTACGAGATGAGGGATCGTCTTGAGCATAATCTGAAGGTCGGTCCAGAAGCTCCAGGATTCGATGTACTCATTGTCGGCTTCAACACGGCGCGCGATACAAGCGGAGTCTTTCACTTCCCCACGGAGGCCTGAGATCTGCGCCAACCCTGTCAGGCCGGGCCGCATCCTGAACCTCAGAAAATAGCCAGGCACGACCTTGGAATAGGTTTCATCATGTTCTTTCGCGTGCGGCCGCGGGCCGACAAGCGACATGTCTCCCCGAATGACGTTAAAGAGCTGCGGCAACTCATCGATGCTGGTGCGTCTTAGCCAGTATCCCACGCGCGTTACGCGCTGATCCTTGAAAATCGCCGAACGAACCGTCGCGTCCGCTGAGCAACGCATAGTTCTGAGTTTGAAAATCCAGAACGGTTTGCCACCAAGGCCCAGTCGTCGCTGTCTGAATAGGGCGGGCCCTGGTGTTTCTAAGCGAACCAGTACCGCGATGATCAGCAGCAGCGGCAAGAACGCGACCAGAACGATTGTCGCCAGGAGGACGTCGAGCGTTCGCTTTGATGCCGAGTTTCTGATTTCACCGACAACGATGCGGTCGCTCACAAACGCAAATTCAGCGACCCCATCAGGCATCACGCACTCCAAAACATCGCCTAGCAAGAGAAATTTCAAGCTTCCCCTATTGCTTATTCCTAGCCATCCCCGCTCAGGAGACTAGCCCTGCTCGCGTCTTAACCCTTTTTTTATCTTCCTTGCGGATTATCCGCCACAGGAACCCATGTCAGTAGTCAGCAGCAAACAAGATTTGACCATACGTCCGCGGAAAAAGCGGATCCGGACCGGGCTTTTTGCCGGGCTGGTTGTGTCTCTGCTTATTTGGATTCATCTGACCTTGGCCGTTGTCGCAATACTCCATTAGGGCCTTTTGGTCTCATGAAGTGGACGGCCTCCAGCTCCTGTGAAGCGGTCGAGCGACATGCCGATCCCAAGCGCTTCCCTAACGAATTGTAATTGTTGCGCCTTTACAGGCCTTGTCTATCCTCCGTGTGCGGATACTCGACAGTTGTTCGTTCGCGGGAACGTTATGCCAGACCAGAGCAGACATCGGCCGGCACCCGTCGAGGCTGGTGGCAAAATTGTGAAGCGCCCCGTTAGTCTCTTTATGAAGGGGCCGAATGCCCCTGCCAATCAGATTTCCACGTGCGCTCCGAACGATTGTCGCGACCTGCCATGTGATAAGCGTTCGCTAGTCGGCGAAACAAAGCAGCACGTGACTGGCCATCTAACGTCCCGCAGACGCGAAGTTGTCCTGCGAGATATTCTCGACATCCTTCTGGAATACGAGATTGGCTATTTCCGAGAGCGATGGAACGAAGACTTGGCCTCTTTGTACGGGGAGTTAGACGTAACCGTCCGATTGCTCCGGCCTTGCCCTGCCGAATGATCTGTGTCCGGGCGCGCGGATCAGGTGACGTCGTTAGCGACG
This sequence comes from Caulobacterales bacterium, assembly GCA_044370335.1. GTDB lineage: Bacteria > Pseudomonadota > Alphaproteobacteria > Caulobacterales > Aquidulcibacteraceae > REEB509. The sequence continues at coordinate 199 of JBILVS010000280.1, read as the reverse complement.
TCCTTAAGGACGAAATCTGACAGCGTTCTGCGATCAGGCCGGTCCTCGCCTCAAAAGCGGCCATCCCCGCGCGGGTGGCGGGCTAGTCGTATTGCTTGATGTCGGAGTAATCGCCGCCGGCCAAGGGAGACCCAGGCTATGAAACGTGGGCGGCCGGGGCTGCAGAGTATTCTGGAAATGCCGGGGTCTGGGCCCCGAT
>JBILVS010000196.1:0-4325 GCA_044370335.1 Caulobacterales bacterium | reverse complement strand
CGCGCGCTTCAGGGACCCGACCATGCCGCTCAAGAGCCCCACTATCGCTTCGCTTCTCAAGGCCCACGCTTTTGCGGATCGGCCGTTAGGCGAGCTCGACGACGGCGATGAAGACGAGCGCCGCCTGGAGGCCCCGTCGGGCTGGGACGCCCTCGCCGTCCGCCGGGCCTACGAGGACGGCTTCTGGCTGGACGCCCCCGATGCGATCGGCGCCCGTCGGCCCTCGGTCAAGGCCGCGCTGCAGGCGATCGGAGCCGCTTTGGGGGACGCCGGACCCGCCTTTGTGGAGGCCGTGATCGCCGGCGCGCTCCGCCCGTCGCCCGCGGTGGTGCGGCCGTTGCTGGCGGGCGGACCGGCGGGCGCCGCAGCGGCGGTAATGGCCTGGCCGTCGCGGCGGCAGGATGAGCCGGGCGCCCTGAGCGACATCAGCCTTTTGATGCAGACCGCGCCCAGCCTTGGTATCACGGGCGCCCCGAGCCCAGCGGGCCTGGATGCGCTGGAATCGCTGTTGGGCCTGTCTGCGCATGATGCGAAGGCCTTGGTGGCCGTGCAGGCGCCGGTGGCGGCGCCGCTTCTGGAGCGGGACCGCCGAAAAAGCGCCGCGGCCTCCGCTTTGGCCGCAGGTGGTCGGACGCTAGAAGCGCGCCTCGCGACCCTGGCCCTGATCGCCGCCCAGCAGGGCCCCGACCTGACCCGGCCCGCCCTCGCCGCCGCCGCCCGCGCTGCCCGGGACGCAGGCGCGCAGGATGCCGACCTGATGGAGGCGCTCTCAGGCATCTGGCGGCGCGGCGCCTTTGTGGGCCTCAGCGATGAGGCTCTGTCGACCCGGGCCAGACTGAGCCTGGCCGGCCCTGGCGCTGCGACCCAGGCCGTGGCGGGCGCCTTCGTCGACGCCGAGGGCTGCTTCCATCTTGAGCACCCTGGCGCCGGTCCGGCCTGCCATCTCGACCTCGCAGCCTTCATCACCGCCGACGGCGTAGACCTGTCGCGGCTGGAGCGCACGGTCGCGGCGGCGGTGGCCGCTATGGAAGCGCTCCTTGACCTCTCCGCGCCGCCGGGAGCGGTGGCTGAGGGTCTGGAGCGGGCGCGCCCGATCGCCCTGCGGGTCGAGCGCCTGGGCGAAGCGCTTATGGCTCTGGGTCTGGGCTATATCAGCGCCGAAGGCCGGGCGGCGGCGGCGGCGCTGCATGCTGTGATCGCAGGCGCGGCGGCGGCGGCCTCGGCCCGGCTCGCCAAGACGCTCGGCCCCTGTCCGGCCTGGGCGGAGGACGCGGAGCGGTTGGCCGCCGCCCTTGCCCGGGGACGCGAGGCGGCGGAGGCGCTGGCGGCGACCCAGACGCCCCTCCCTGAAGCGACGGCCCGCGCCGCGGCGCTGTGGGCGGAGGTCGACGCCCTCCGGCATGCCCATCTCGTTTCAATGGCCCCCGCGCCCGCCGCGACGATCGCCCATGACGTGGACGGCTCTGGCCGGAAACGCCTCACCGCCGCCGCCCGCGCAGGGCTTGGGCGTCTCCGCTATGACAAGGCGGCGATCGAAGCCCTTGATCGGCACATCGGCGGAGGCGCGGAGCTCGAAAGCGCGCCGGGGGTCAATGTCGCCCGGCTGAAGGAGCGCGGTTTCACCGATCTTGAGTTGGAACTGGCCGAAGAGGCCATCGCCGGCGCCTATTCCTTGCGGGCGGCCTTTCATCCCGCCGTGCTCGGCGCGGCTTTCTGCCGGGACGCCTTGGGGGTGAGCGAGGCGGTCGCTTCGGGCCGCGAGGACTTGCTCACCGCGCTGGGCTTCACCCCCGCCGACATCGCCGCAGCCGAGCGCCACGTCTTTGGCGCCGGCGATCTGACGGGAGCTCCGGGGCTTTCGCCTGCGGCGCAGGCTTTGCTGGCCGACCGCGCGGCCACCCCGGCGCAGGCCTGCCTCGCCATGGCCGAAGCGATTGCGCCCTTCGCCTTGGGCGCCTTGACCGTAAAACTGGGCGCAGGCGTCGGCGAGAGCCCAGCTGATCTCGCCCAACAGGCGCTGGCCTTGGGCGCAAGCCTGGCCTCCGTCACAAGCCAGGGCCGCCCAGCCCTCCACATCCCCGAGGTAAAGGAAGAAGCGGCCCCGCCCACCCCCGCCGCGCAACTGCTCCAATTCGCCCGCCAGGCCCGGGAGGCCGCCCCCGCCCCGCAGGCCCCGCCCGCGCCGGGGCGTCGGCGGCTGCCGGATCGGCGCAAAGGCTACATCCAGAAGGCCAGCGTCGGCGGACATAAAGTCTATCTCCATACCGGCGAGTACGACGACGGCTCGGTTGGGGAAATCTTCATCGACATGCACAAAGAGGGCGCCGCCTTCCGGAGCCTGATGAACAATTTTGCCATCGCGGTCTCGATCGGGCTGCAATACGGCGTGCCTTTGGAAGAGTTCGTGGACGCCTTCCTGTTTACCCGGTTTGAGCCGTCAGGTCCGGTGAGGGGCAATGACAGCGTCCGCCATGCCACCTCGATCCTGGACTACGTGTTCCGGGAGCTGGCCGTGTCTTATCTGGAGCGCAGCGATCTCGCCCAGATCGATCCCCTCTCCGCCAAAGGCGATGGGCTTGGCGCGCAGGCCATCCAGATGGAGGAGGCCGCCCGGCTTATCTCTCGGGGCTTCAGCCGCGGCCAGGCGCCGGACAATCTCGTGATGCTTCGACCCAAAGGCGACAGCCGGGCGGAGAAGAGCGTCGATTACCTGTCCGATCCGTGCCCCGCCTGCGGCAGCTATACGCTGAAAGATGGAGACGCCGGCCACGCCTGCGACGCCTGCAGCTGGGCGGAAGCGAGCCGAGAGAGCGTCTAGAGCAAGGGTCAGCTTTTCTCCCCCCGCCTGCGAGGGGAGGACGAACCGGGGATAGCGCCGAAGACCCGGGAGCTGGCTTGGGAGTTGCTCGCCTTCGCGGCTGAAGCGTTTTTCTGTCCCGAAACGGAGCAAATCCGCCATGATCCGCGCCATTCTCGCCACCGCCGCTCTTTTGGCTCTTGCTTCGCCGGCCCTTGCGCAGAACGCGGGGCAGATCGCCCAGGTCGAGGACGGTGCGAGCTGCCCCGGCTGCGACCTGTTGCAGATCGACCTCTCCTTCCAGACCGTGACCAACCGGGATTTTTCCGGCGCGCGCCTGATGCAGGGTGGGTTCACGGCTGGCATCTACGACGGCGTGCGGTTCTCGAACGCGAATTTGCGCTTCCTGGAAGGCAGCGCGAGCCGCTTCGCCCGGGCCAATTTCACCGGCGCGGATCTGTCCGAAGCTTCCCTCGTGGGCAGCTATTTCGGCGGCGCTCGCTTTGCGCGGGCGAACCTGGCGGGCGCGAACCTGTCGGGGTCTGACTTCTCTACCGCCACGGGCCTGACACAAGCCCAGCTTGATGCGGCCTGCGGCGATGCCGACACGCGCCTGCCGGGCGGGTTGAGCGTTCCGGCCTGCCGGTAAGGGTATCTCTCCGAGCGAGCCGCCTCCGCGCCCAGCTCCCCCCTCCCCGAGCGGCTCCGGCATTCACGGGGTTTGAGGCGTGGAGTCACGCGGGCTGGGTTTCGTGAGAGTCAAGGCTTTTGCTGATGGTTCGCGCGGAGGGGTGAATGGCGCAGCGAAGGGCGACGAAGCGTGACGTGCGGTTGGAGCGCGGCGCAGAGGCCATGCTGGACGCGATCGTGGCGACGGGCTCGCTGGTGGTGCGCGAGATCAGGAGGACGCGGGCGGGGGACATGGCGGCCCATCGCGTGCTCGGATCGGCCAAGCTCGACGTTTCGACGCTGCTCGCCTGATCGGTCGCGCGCACGGGCGAGGCCGCGCGCGGTCGCCGGATCGTGGCGGCGCAGGACACCACCGAGATCAATGTCGCCGGCCGCGGGGCGCGCCGCAAAGGTCTCGGGCCAGCAGGCGACGGATCCTCGTGCGGGTTCTTCATCCATCCTGCGCTCGCCGTCGATGCGGACAGCGAGGCGGTGCTCGGGATTGCGGGCGCCCGGATCTGGACCCGCGATGCGGCGCGCCCCCCCCACCAGGGCCGCCCTTTCGAGGACAAGGAAAGCCTGCGCTGGCTCGAAGGGGCCGAGACCGCGGCCGCAGTCCTCGGGCCTGTGGCGGCGCAGGTGGTGATGACGGCGGATCGTGAAGGCGACATCTATCCGCTGTTCGCCCGCCGTCCGGCCGGGCTCGACTTCATCGTGCGCGCCAGCCACGATCGCGCATTGGCGCCAGTCGGATCAGGCGCGGACGCCGGGTCGCTGGTCTTGGCTCCGGCGGGCTGGGAGGCGCTCGGCGCCATGCAAGTGTGTGCGGCCCCGCGCGGTCCTTGAGACAAAGGGCGCG
>JBILVS010000195.1:0-4358 GCA_044370335.1 Caulobacterales bacterium | reverse complement strand
ACGCTGGCCACGGTCGCCCACACCACGGTTACAGCCACGCTTTTCAACTGCGCAATGACCTGCGTGACCATGTCGTAAGCGCCCGCGTCGCAAGCCAGCGTTTCCGCCGAGCAGGTGGCGAAGTCGAGAAAGCCGGCCCCGCCGAGAGCCGGGCTCACGACGATCCCTGTGCCGATCGCGCCCACGATCCCGGCGATGCCATGGATGCCGAAAGCGTCCAGGCTGTCGTCATACTTGAGCGCGTTCTTGATCGCTGAGCAGAAGACCACACAGATCGGGCTCGCGATGCCGCCGAGCACGATGGCGCCGAGCGGGCCCGAAAAGCCCGCCGCCGGCGTGATCGCCACAAGGCCCGCCACCATGCCCGACGCCATGCCGAGCATGCTGGCCTTGCCGCGAGTGACGTACTCGGTAAGGCACCAGGTGAAGCCGGCCGCTGCCGTCGCCAACAGCGTGTTGACCATGGCCAGCGCCGCATGGCCGTTGGCCTCCAGGTTTGAGCCGGCGTTGAAGCCGAACCAGCCCACCCACAGCAGGCCTGCGCCGACGAACGTGAGCGTCAGCGAGTGCGGCGGCATCGGCTCATTCCGATAACCCGTCCGCGCGCCCAAGATGATGGCGCCCACGAGCGCTGCAACCCCGGCATTGATGTGCACCACCGTGCCGCCCGCGAAGTCGAGCGCCCCGAAGCCCCACAGCAGGCCCGCGCCCGCCACAAGCTCCTCGCCGGTCATGCCGACCGCGCTCGTCGCCCCAGCCCACCACCAGACCATGTGCGCCATGGGATAGTATGACAGGATAGGCCACAGGATCGCGAAAATGACCACGCCGATGAACCTCATCCGCTCAGCGACCCCGCCCAACACCAGCGCCGCAGTGATGCAGGCGAAGGTCATCTGGAAAGCGAAGAACAAAAGCTCGGGCAGCATCACGCCCACCGAGAACGTCTCTACAGTGGTCGAGACGTCCACGCCTTGAAGGAAGGCTTTCGACAGCCCGCCCACAAACGTATTCAGCCCGCCACCGTCGGTGAAGGCGAGGCTGTAGCCCCACAAGGCCCACGAGATCATGCCGATCACGGTCACGGTCGCGACCTGCATCAGCATCGACAACATGTTCTTGGACCGCACGAGGCCGCCATAAAACAGGGCGAGACCCGGCAGGATCATCAGCAGCACCAGCAGCGTCGACACCAGCATCCAGCTGACATCGCCCTTGTCCACGGTGCGTTCGATCTCCACCGGCGCGGCCTCGGCTTCCACCGCCGCCGCTTCCACCGCCGCCGCTTCCGCCACAGGCGCCTCAACCGCAGGCGCAGTCGCCTCCTGGGCGAAGGCGGGGTCCATCCCCATCAGGCTCAAGGCCGCGAGCGCTGCAAGCGCTCCCAGGCGCAAACCCGCGCCCCAATGGCGCAGCGTCATGCTTGCTGATCTGATCATGTCCCAAAAACCCTTTTGTTCCGAAGCGAGGGCCAAATAGGCCGCGCACGTCTTCCACCGCCTAACCATTAGAGCGGGGGTTGGAGGCAAGCGAGCAAGCCGCCTTCTCGTCGCCTCATTTCGTTGGGCGCACAAGAGCCTAAAAAACAGGCGCCCTTGCTGAAATCCGATGCGCCCCGATCCAGCGAGTGGTCGCAGCGCCGCATCGACGATTTGGAGATCCTGCCCCATATCACCCCCATGAGCCTCGAATCTGCCCCTTCCGAACGCGTGGACGTCTTCATCAGCGGCGGCGGCCCCGCCGGTCAGACCTTGGCCCTGGCCTTGGCCCAGGCGGGCCTCCGCGTGGCCATGGCCGACACTCAGCCCCCTTCGGTGACCTTGGCCGAACACTTTGACGGCCGCGCCTTCGCCATCGCCTTCGCCAATATGCGGATGTGGAAGGCCTTGGGCCTCGGCGACGCCCTGACCCCGCACGCCCAGCCGATCGAGAAAATCCTCGTCACCGATGGCCGAATCGGCGGCCCTGAGCGGGCGGGGGTGTCCCTGGCGCATCTCTTTTTCGACCGTGAGGAAATCGCCCCTGGCGCGGACGGCGAGGCTTTGGGCTATATGCTCGAATACCGCCACATCCGCCGGGCGCTGGATCAGGCCGTCCGCGCGGAGGCCCGAATCCGCTTCATCGCTCCGATGAAGGTGGAGAACTTCGAGACCAGCGCCGGCGGCGTCGCGGTCACCCTCGCCTCGGGCGAAATCATCGCCGCCGATCTTCTCGTCGGCGCTGACGGCCGCAAATCCTTTGTCCGCCAGAAGGCTGGTATCGACACGGTCGGTTGGCCTTACCCTGTCACGGCCGTCGTCGCGACTGTCCGCCACGCAAAGCCCCACGGCGGCGTCGCCCACGAGCTGTTCCTCCCCGCGGGCCCCTTTGCGATCCTGCCGCTCACAAACAACCGCGCCAACATCGTCTGGGCGGAAAAGCACAAAGTCGCCCAGGCGCTCCTTGCCATGAACGAGGCTGACTTCCTCGCCGAGCTCCGCCCTCGCTTTGGCGACTTTTTGGGCGCTCTCAGCCTCGAAGGCCCCCGTTTCGGCTATCCGCTCGCGCTGCAACTCGCCACCGAGATGATCGCCCCCCGCGTGGCCCTCGTCGCCGACGCCGCCCACGGCATTCACCCCATCGCGGGGCAGGGGCTCAATATCGGCTTGAAAGACGTCGCAGCGTTGGCCGAGTGCGTCGCCGACAGCGTCGCCGCTGGCCTCGATGCCGCCGATCCCGCGGGCCTTGAACGCTATCAGCGCTGGCGTCGGGTGGATAATGTCGCCATGGCCGCCGCCACCGATGTCTTCGACCGGCTCTTTTCCAACAACAGCCCCTACCTGCGTTTCGCGCGCCGCACGGGCCTTGCGCTCGTCAACGCCATCGGCCCGGCCCGCCGCTTTTTCATGCGCACCGCCGGCGGAGCGGAAGGCGATTTGCCCAAGTTGCTGAAAGGCAAAGCCCTCGCGGCGTGAACCGCGAGGGCGTCAGCTCTTGGGCAAAAATCGAAAGGGCGTTACGCGACCCGGCGCAGCATCTGCCGGTTCAGGATCGGCATGTGCGCCTTGAGCAGGTCCGCTTCCACCGCGGCCCGCCGGGCGTCATCGGCGATCGGCAGAAGGTGAATTTCTCCCGCGCCCAGCTGCTGGGCTGCGCCCCACATGTCGTTCCGCGACAGCGCGTCCAAAAAGCTCGAGGTCGAAGCGATGTAGAGCGGGACCGGACCGCCCGCTTCCAGCGTCGGCAGATCGCCCGGCTTCACGAAAATATAGACCCCGCCCACGGGCTCCCACGCGCGCTTCGCCCGCGCCACGTCAAATTCGTGCCATGCGCCGGAATCGCCCTGCCAGGAAAAGCTCACGCCCGTTCTCCCTCGATGGTTTTGAAGTGACCGATCGCGGGGCGGTGCAAACAGAAGCTCGCCTTAGCCCCCTGATCAGCCTAAAGCGTAGCCCGAGTCGGGCGCGCTCATAAGGAAAGGTTCGCTAATGTCCACCGTTGGTTTCATCGGCCTGGGGAATATGGGCTCCGGCATGGCGGCGAACCTTGCCAAAGCCGGTCATGCGGTCAAAGCCTTCGATTTGTCCAAAGCCGCTCTGGAAAAGGCGAAAGAGGCCGGTTGCACCCCTGTGGAAAGCGCCGCCGAAGCCGCCCGCGGAGCCGACGCCGTCGTCACGATGCTCCCCGCCGACCGACATGTGGAAACTGTGTATGGCGAGGAGATCTTCCCCAACGCGCCCTCAGGCGCGCTGTTCATGGACTGCTCCACCATCTCGGTGGACGCCGCCCGCCGCGTCGTCGGCCAAGCGGTCGAGAAGGGCTTCGCCATGGTCGACGCCCCCGTGTCCGGCGGCGTCGCCGCAGCCTCCGGCGGCACGCTCACCTTTATGGCGGGCGGAGACCCCGGCCACTTCGCCAAAGCCGAGCCTTTCCTCCAAGCCATGGGCAAAGCTGTGATCCACGCCGGCGGGGCAGGGGCGGGCCAAGCTGCCAAAATCTGCAACAATATGCTTCTGGGCGTCACGATGATCGCCACCTGCGAGGCTTTTGTGTTGGCTGAAAAGCTCGGCCTCGATCCACAGAAATTCTTCGACATCAGCTCGAAAGCCTCCGGTCAGAGCTGGTCGATGACGAGCTATTGCCCCGCGCCGGGGCCGGTGCCCACAGCCCCCTCCAACCGCGACTACGCCCCCGGCTTCGCCACCGCGATGATGCTGAAGGATTTGAAGCTCGCCCAAGCCGCCGCCATGAGCGCCGGCGCCTCCACACCGATGGGCGCAGCGGCTGAAGCGCTTTACGCGCTCTATGCCGCGAACGGCGGCGACGCGAAGGACTTCTCCGGCATCATCCAGATGCTCGCGGGGAAAGCCGCCTAAAGC
>JBILVS010000194.1:0-4364 GCA_044370335.1 Caulobacterales bacterium | reverse complement strand
AACAGGCTCAAGCACTTTCGCGCCATCGCCAACCGGTTCGAAAAGCACGCTTCAAATTATCTCGCGCTCGTTAAACTCGCTTCCGCCAGATTGTGGATGCGATTTATGAGTCGGTGACCTAGTTTTTCGTCCAGGTCGTCCACGGACATTCCCGACGCGCGCGAAGCGACAAATCTCCCCATCATCACCATAGTCGCCATGATAGGCATACTTGGGGGGCATGCGAAAACTGGGCGATTGCAATCGCGAGACATTCAAACCGTCACCATGCCTCGATGGCGCGGTTGCAACGCTCTTAACGCGCTCAGGGTGTCCGAAAAAAATCGCAGCGAGGAGGTGCGCTTGGTGTCCGTCAGCTACTACGAGGAGAACGCTCAATCGTACTTTGACGCGACGGTTTCGGCGAACGTTTCCGAACTTCGAGCGCGGTTCCTGCGCCACGTCCGCTTGGGCGGCCGTATCCTTGACGCAGGGTGTGGGGCGGGACGCGATTTGAGAGCATTCGCCGATGCTGGCCATGACGCCATCGGGTTTGACGCGTCGGCGAGGCTCGCCGTACTTGCGGCGGCACATTCGGGTCGGCCGGTGACGGTGCTGCGGTTCGAGGACATGTCCTATGTGAAGGAGTTCGACGGGATCTGGGCCTGTGCCAGCCTGCTCCACCTCGCGCGTGAGGCGCTTCCCGACGTTTTTGGCCGGTGCGCGCGTGCGCTTCGGCCAGGCGGAGCTTTCTACCTATCGTTCAAACACGGGGCGACCACGAGGATCGAGGGTGGACGCACCTTCACCGACATGACCGAGCCCGAGGCGCGCCTCGCGCTTGAGGCTGCAGGTTGCAGTGTCGTCGAGGTCTGGATCAGCCGCGATGTCCGACCCTCGCGGACCGCACTCTGGCTCAACGTGATCGCTCTGCGCCACATCAGCAGTGAAAGCGGATTGGGCCACTATGGGCGTTGATCTCGGCCTAACGCGCTCTTGCCGATGGCATGGTCGACGGCGAAGACGAGATCGCCTTGAAGGCAGGCGAACTGAGTGCGCGCATGACGCGGCCGATGCAGACCCGCGGCGCGCGCTATGCCGTCGCGCTCACGGCCTGAAGTCCGCGAAGCGCGCCGCCGCTGCGCCCGGAGAACCACGCCCGTCAACATGAGTTCGAGATTGCCGTCGAGGGGGATCTAACCGCTCGCGCCCGCTCACAAAGTTACGCCGACGTCCGCTCTTCGACGAGTACGATATGCTGGTCTTCGGGGCGTCGCGCGCCGGCTTTGAGATCGAGGCCGAGCCGCTTCTTCGTGTAGTACAAGAGCGCCTTGCGCGTTTCGATTTCGGCCCGGCCGCGGCGCATGCCGTAGTCCATCTCGACCGCTTTGCGCTGCGCGTCAGAGAGGCTGGGATGCGCAGCGATCACCAACGTCACGCGCGTCGCCCAATCAAGGTCCTCGTCGCCCGATGAGGTGGATTCCGCGCCAAGCACTGTGCGCGACAGCCGCCCGAGCACGAAGTCCTTGAAGGCGCCGTCCTCCACGTCGCGTGCACGGGCATGCCACCGGAAGCCGTCAAAGGCGAGGGCATGCGGTTCGATCGTACGTCTGCGCGCCTCAGGGCGCGTAAAGGAGGTATAGTCGACCGCGAGACGTCGGCGGTCACGGATGGCGGAAAGAACGTTTCGTAGGACAATGGCGTCGACCGCGCGTATCGGGGCGCGTGCAACGTCGAGCGGCGGCGCCATTGGCAGCGCTTCGACGCCCATTGCGCCCTCCGCGAGAAGCCGGAAGTCAGCGAGAAGGCGGTTGGGGTCTGGCTTGTAGAGCACCGGCGCGAAGGCCTCGCTCGTGCGGTAGGTCTTGCCGCTCTTGTCATAGACGAGATTGTCGGGCGCCATCGTCTGATAGCGGGTCAGATCGCTCGAGGCCTGCTGCTCAGAAACGCCGAAACGCTCGATCAGATCGCGACGATTGGCGGTTCCTTCCCAGAACAGCTTGCGCTCCAGGAAATCGAGACGCGCCTCTACCGCCCAACGCAGGGGCTCGGCCGCAATAGGCTCGCTTGACTCTCTCTTGCGGGTCGTCATATTAGACGCATCCAGTTTTACGACACATCAAGTCGCCTTGCCCCTCTAGTCACGATACGAACGCGGCGAAAAGAGGGCGAACGGAAAGAGAACGTCAATGCGGCCGCCTGTTGGCCGCATGATGATGCGCTCGTCTTGGTTGGAGCGGTCAAACGCTGGACCCGCGTCGGCCGGGGCGTTTTGCCCGGCATTCGGTCAGGAGCATGCATGACGGCCATTTCCGATCTCGTTTCTCGTCTCGTCGTCGGCCAAAGCACGCGCATTGGCGCGCTCGAAGTCTTTCCCCTGTTCCAGCTCAACGATCCATCCGGCAATTCGCTCCATCTGTCCACGCCTTACCTGCTGCTGGCTGACGCCCTCGCGAACGGCTCGGCGCGCGTCGAAGAGGTGAGCGAGGGCGGATCGGTCCCGACTCTGCACCTCGTCAATCTTTCGGCCTTGCCGATCCTCGCTTTTGACGGGGAAGAGCTCGTCGGCGCCAAGCAAAACCGGATCCTCTCGGTGTCGATCCTGGCGCCCCCGCAGTCGCAGATCGAGATTCCCGTCGCCTGCGTCGAGCAGGGGCGCTGGCGTTTCACAAGCCGGACCTTCGCGGCGAGCCGGGACATGCTGTTCGCCAAGGCGCGGGCGAAGAAGGCGCGCTCGGTGCGGGCCTCGTACGCCAGTAGCGCCCGCCCTGATGCGGACCAGCAGGCGATCTGGAGCGCCATCGACGACAAGCTTGAGCGCTTGAGCGTCAGCCGCAAAACCGCGGCGATGGCCGAGGCGTTCGAAGATCGGGCAGTGCGCATCGAGGAGTACGCCGGGGCCGTCAGCGTCGCAGAGGGCCAAGTGGGAGCGGTGTTCGCGCTCAATGGTCGTGTGTTCGGGCTCGACGTCGTCGAAAGCCCCGAGATCTGCGGTCGCCTCCTCCCCAAGCTCGTCCGGTCCTATGCCCTTGATGCGCTCGAGATCGAGGAGGTTGGGGAGGCCGAAGCGCCGAAGGCGGTCTGGTTCGGGGTTGGCCAGCTTGGCGATTTTCTCAACGCCGTCGCGCAAGCCGGGACATCCGTTCGGCCCGCGATCGGGCTTGGCGAGGATCTGCGCTTTGACGGGCGCGAGATCGAGGGCGGGGCCCTCATTTATGAGCAGAATGCTCTGCACGTCAGCGCCTTCGCGGCAAGCGAAGTTGTCTGACGGCACGATCCGCCCGCGGCTGGGCGGGTCCGCGGCGCGTGCGTCGGCGGACGGGGGCGGCTGGGCGGCGCTTTGCGCGCCGCCCAGCTTGCGCATCAGCCCGCAAGCAAGACGGGCGTTTTGATGGGGATGGCCCTGACCTTGTGGTCCGCATTCCTATCTTCCCACCTACCTCAGCGCAAAGAGGCTGAACGCGCTCTTTGTTTTGGCTGGCGATGAGCGGCAGACGGTGACCGAAAGGCTTGAGGAGGCGGTGATCCGCCCCCCGCCTGTCGGTCCGCCCTGAGTGACGAGTACACGGCCCATGTAGCGCGCGCGGCCCCCACATCACCCGCGCTTCTCAAAACCTCTCCCTCTCAGCTTCGGCCACAAACTTCTTCCGCCGCTCATACTGGGACAGTGTCGTGCCATTGAGCCGTTTCACCTTGGCGATGGCTTTGATATCCCGCAGCGTCTTCACCTTTTGGCAGGGCTTGCACATGAGTTGGTCCGGCTTTCCCGCATAGATCGCGTTGGGCGTCGAATGCTCGGCGATGAGGCCGTCCGTTTCAAAGCATCCCGGCACGCAGCATATCCCGTTCTGGCGTTGCGTCAGGGCGTCATATTCACGGCTGGTGAGATAGGTTCGTTTCATGGCGGTTGTCTCGGTTGCCGGGGAAGCGCCGGCTGCGCACCGCGAGCACGGTCTCGCGATGGGACGCGCCCGGGCGCGCGCCAGCGGCGAGACGTCGACGGTCGCCTTGAGGCGGCCGTGGGCTTGCTCTTGGCCTTATCGCCGCGCGGGCGCCAAACTCCCGCTCAGCGCGAGTTTGATGACGCCTGCCACATCCGCGTCAGGGATCGCCGCCCGGTAGGGGCGAGACGCGGGCTCCGCCGCGGCTCGACGCGGACCGCGCAAGAGCCCGACCGCCTCCGGCGGTGACGCCCAAACCGATCCAATTCAGCGACAAATGCTTCAATCCTTCAGTCAATTCTCGATCTGTCAGCGCCCCGGGAACGCGGCTTTGCAGGGGGCCAAGTCGTTTGGCGATACCCGCTCCCTATCCTGCCGATCAGAGGGTCACACCGCACGGCCGGCTTTAAGTGTCTCCCATGCCCTTGGCGCCTGCGGGACGAG
>JBILVS010000213.1:0-3893 GCA_044370335.1 Caulobacterales bacterium | reverse complement strand
GCACCGTCGTCGAAGACAGTCTCCGGCATCCAGACCGGGCGTGTCGCCATGAAGCCGCGCACCTCAAGCCGGTAGCGTGTCTCCAGCTGATCCAGCGGAAGACGCGCGCCCAATTCTGCCGCGCGGGCAGGATCGGCGAGGATCGCCTCCACATCGAGCGGCGCATCCATGGGATATTCCCACGCCACGGCGGCGTTGGCGGAATTGGCCTGGTTGGTGGCGCGCAAGTTCAGGAGATAAACGCGCTCAGAGGTCGTGAGCACGAGATTGGTGGTGAGATCGCCGCGCAACGGCTTCACCACCACATGGGTTTGCACCGATGCGCCGGACCCGGACGTTGTTTCGGCGATTTGCCAGCGCACCGTATCGCCCGCGACCATGGAGGTGAGCCGTTCGCCCTGGCGCAGGGAGATGACGGTCACGCGCAGGGGCGAAGCCCACACCTCGAAAATGCGGCCGGGCTCATAGGCGAACACCTGAACCCCATTGAGGAAACTGGCTTCCCGCGACGGGGCCAGCGCGTCTTCGTTGGCGGCGCGGATGGCGGCGGTTCCTTCCGGTGGAGCGCTGCGGCGCTGTTGCGCGTCTGCGGGAACGGCAAGGGCGAGCGTGACGGCGGCGGCTCCCGCGCTCAAGAAGCGTCGATCGACCATGACACGTCCTCGATTTTGAGACCCAAGGGATTGGCGCGAAGCTCGCGCTCATTGCGCGGGCGTTGCGTGGTGATGGTGATCAGCGCCCGCCAACGGGTGGAGCCGGCGCGCTGGCCGTTGAGGAATTGATCTTCACGCCACTGAATGTCGAAGGTGCGCTCAGACCGCGGCACGACGTTGAGCACCTCAACCGTTACGGCTTCGCGCCCGACATTGGCGAACGGATCGTGCGCTGCGGCGTGATCGTTCAAGAACCCTGCGACCTTTGGCGTCGTGAAATCATAAGCCCGCAGCCAGTTCTGGCGGATCACCACCGGATCAATGCTCTTGGAGCGGACCAAGCGGATCCAGTCGGCCAGGAAGTAGCCGGTTTGTGCTTCGGTCGGGCGATACTCGCCGTTGGCGGCCGTGATGCGCGAGGTCTGGCCCAAAGCATCGATCTCGACGATGTAGGGCGTGACGGTGGCGCGACCGGCCTGCACCCACCATCCAGCGCCGAGAAAGACCGCGACACCAAAGGCTGCGAAGGCCATGAACCGCCAATTGCGGGCGTGCGCGAGGGTGAGGCCCATGCGCTCATCCCAGACCTGGTGCGCGCGCTGATAGGGCGTTTCGACCGCGATGGATGAGCCCGTGCGTCTTCGGGCGCCAAAGGGCGTCATTGTGGATCCTCCTTTTTGATGTCGGGGCTGACGGCGCCAGATTGTTCCTGGCTCGGCATGAGCTGGCGGCCGGTATTGGCGACGAGGTAGGCGTTCAGCGCGCCACCGCGACCTTTGGTTTTTGGCGCACGGCCGCTCGACGATGATGACGCAGGCGGCAGCGCTGGAGGCGTTGACGATGCGGAGGGCGTTGATGAGGGGCCGGCGCCGCCACCACCGCCGGACGGCGCTGGTCCCGGACGCGGCGCTGGCAGGGCGGGCGCCGCGCCGCCACCTGGCCGTGGTCCTGGCAAAGCGCCGGCTGCGGCGCGCGAAGCCGATGCAATGCCGCCAGCCATAGCCCGGCCCGCGCCAATCGCCATGCCGCCGGCTTTGAACGCGCCCCACGCGGTCAGTGCGCCGGCGCCGCCCAGCGCAAGGCCGGATGTGATGGCCGCGCCCGCACCCAAGGTGGGCCCGCCGGTGATCAGCGAGGCGGCCACGTTTGGGATAAACATCGCGAGCATGGCCAGCATCATTGAGGCGGTGAGGATGGTCAGCGCTTCATAGATCGTGGCTTCGTCGCTCGGGATCAGCCGGCCAAACAGCGCCTGTGCGCCCGAGACGATCAGCGCCACCGCCAGCACCTTGAGGCCCGCGGAGATGACATACCCCAGTGGTCGTTCGGCCATGAAGGCGGACTTCGACCAGATGCCGAACGGCAACAACACAAAGCCCGCGAGCGTGACGATTTTGAATTCGATCAGCGCAATGACGATCTGGATCGCGAGGATGGCAAAGGCGAGCGTGATGCCAAGCATGGCGAGCGCAAACATCAGCCCGTCGATGAAATTGCCGACGATATCGAGGGCGCCAGCGTCATGCGCGGGGTTTTCACCCAGGCGGTTGACGATGTCCCAGCCGGTTTCAATCACGGCGCCGGGATTGAGAAACTCCGCCGCGGAGATGGTTCCGCCACCGGCCATCAGGCCGAGTTCGATGAAGCCAGAATAGAGCGTCTCCGACAGCGCTTGCCAGTCATTGATGAGGTAAGCGAAAAAGCCGATTAGCAGGATCTTCGAAAACGCCGAAGATAACGCCGCGCGGTTTTCCGACAGCGCCCAATAGATCCCGGTCAGCGCCACCACGAGCACGATCATCAGGGCGAAGAGCGCATTCACCGCGCCCGCGACCGAGGCGAAACCCGCCGTCACGGTGTCGGAAAACACCGTCATCAGATCATTGGAGACGCCGCTATCGACGGGCATTTGGCGGAATCCTTAGTTGCGGGCGTTGGGCAGCGGATTGAAGGGCGGCGGCGGCGGGCGATCGGCGGGGCGATCCCACAGCCGCGTGCGGGTTTCGCGGGACTGCGCTTCGCGTTGGGCGCGGGCGGCGGCTTCCGCGCCGGCCATGCGGGCCTGCGCGGCCAGCAGGGCTTCTAGCGTTGAGAGTTGTTCTGAGAGCGCGCCAATGGCTTGTGTTGTCGCCTGGATGGCGCCCGTCTGTCCTTGGGCGGTGCGTGAAGCCGCGAGGGCATCGCGCATGCGGTTGGCGCCAGCCCCGCGGCGGGCCTCCACTTCTGCCGACAATCGCAACACGTCTTCAACGGTGTCACGGGTGGTGGCGATGCGGGTCTCGGCGTCGCGCACCATGTCGGTGAGCGCGCGGGCCGAGAGATCGTCCGGATACAGCTCTTCAAACTGTTGGCGCAGGCGCGCGGCTTCGCTGGCGATGCCGCGCACATCGGCGGCGAGGCCATTGAGTTCGTCGATGGCTTCTCGGATTTCAGCGGCCTGATCGAACGGCGACTGCGCCAGCATCCTCGCTTGGGCCTCAACTTGTTGGGTGAGGAGCGTCACCTGCTGGATCGCCTGGCGCACTTGTTCGATGGCCTGGGTGACATTGGCCGGGTCATAGACCACGACTTGCGCGGAAGCCGGCGGTGCGGCGGCGATCGGCGCCGCCCCGAGAACCAACGCCAGCGCGCTATTCTGCAGCAATTGCGTGATGCTCCTTGAAGAGCGGGACCGTGAATTCTCCGAGAGCATCTTCGACATGGGACAGTCCTTTGGCTGTGAGAAAGGCAGGCGCGAAGTTGTCGGCGCCGACGCGAGCAAGCGTCGCATCGATGAGGGCTTGGTCTTCAGGGGAAGAGGCGCCGCAGATCGCGAGCGCCGCGCCATCAAGCTTGAGATCGATGAGGCGCCGGCCGCCGGGTTGGCGGATGTAGTAGGCGCGCTTCGGCGCGGCGAACGCGATCAGCTCTATCTGGCGCTTGGAAAGGCCGAAGAGCTCATAGTGCTGCGCGCCTGCTGGTTCGAGGGCGCGGGGGTTGGGTAAAAAGACCTGTGTCGGACAGCTCTCGATCAGCGCCGATGAAATCGAGGAGCGTGCGACGTCATCGAGGCTTTGGGTCGCGAACACCACGGCGACGTTCCGTTTCCGGAGCACCTTGAGCCATTCGCGAATCTTCGCGGCAAAGCGCGTGTCGTCGAGGAACAGCCACGCCTCATCAAGAATGAGCAAGGTCGGGCGACCGTCAAAGCGTTTCTCAATGTCATGGAACAGCGCGGACAAGGTCGCTGCAGTCGCGGCC
>JBILVS010000193.1:0-4404 GCA_044370335.1 Caulobacterales bacterium | reverse complement strand
CCAATCTATCTGCATCCGGAATTGCTCGCTGAGACCAGCGAAACACTGAAATCGCGGATGCAAGGCAAGTCCTGTTTCCACGTCAAAAAGCTTGACCAGGCGGCAAACAATGGGGTCGCCCAGTTGCTGCAGGCGGCCTTCCAAACGCTTCAATCCCAACCGTTACCGCGTCGGCTCAAGGCCCGCCTCGGCGAAAACCCGGAGCGCTTCATCCAGCAGCCCCGGTCCGTAGCGCCGCCACCGCCCCACCGATGAGGAATAAAGCGGCTGGCGCACCTGCACCGCGCTAGCCGTCGAAACCGGGGCGGCGTTGTCCTGAAACGACAGGCAGGCCGGGTCGAACGGCAGCCCGAGGAAATCAAGCATCCGCTTGGTTTGCCCCTCCAGATCCGCCACCACGTCCTCATACCAGACGTCCAGATACTGGTGACGCGGAAGCGTATTCGCCCACTCCTCCGCCAGCGCGCAGTATTGCGCCACATAACGCGCAGTGCTGCCCAGATCATAGGCGTAATCGTAATAGGGATAGTCTGTGGCGAACAGCTGCCGGAAGTTTGAAACCGCCGAATCCATCGCCCCGCGCCGAACCCCGATCATCACCGCTTCAGGCAAGGCCTGCGCAATCAGTCGGGCGTAGAAGAAGTTCAGCGGCATCTTGTCGATGAAGATCGGCGCCGTCCCCACAGCCCGCGTCACACTGGTCAGATAAGCCGCTCCCGCCTCAGCCGCCGAGATCGCACCCGTGCCCTCAAGGGTCGCAGCGTCCAGCACCATCCGCCCTGGCGTACCCGCGGCGCGTTTGACGGCGAGACCGAGGTCAGTCAGTTCCCCCGCCGAGACGATCGCCGGATGACTGGACAAAATGCGGTCGATGAGCGTCGTGCCTGTCCGCGGAAGACCAAACACAAACACCGGCCGCACGCCGGATGACCCCGCGCCGACCGAAGCTAAGCGCACCTTCGCGGCTGCGGCGAACAAGGCCGCGTCGGCGGCCTCTCGCGCCTGCGCCGCCGATCGCCGCGCGGCCTTTGCCGCCAAAAGCCAAGCCCAGGCGGTGTCCAGATCGCCGAAGTCTTCATAAGACTTGGCCAGCGCATGGCCGAGATGTAGCCGCTCTTCGGCGCTTTCGGCCTTCTCAAAAAGCGTCTGCAACGGCGCCACGAGGCCGTCTTCTGCGGTCTGCCGCCGGAGTTGCACCAAAGCCGCATAGGCCCGCGTCATCTGCGGTGACCGATCGATGGCGCGGCGAAACGCAACCTCCGCCTCCGCAAAGCGCCCCAAAAACTGCAGGCTGGCCCCGAGATTGTAGTGGTAAGCCCCTTGAACAGGCTTGGCCTGAACGGCCTGGGCGAAAAGGGCCTGTGCTTCGGCATGATGGCCCATCCGCGCCAAAACCACCCCAAGCGCGTCAAGTACACGAGCTTCTGTTGGCCCAGAGGCCGCGCCCCGCCGCGCGGTGTCCGCCGCTTCCCCGAAGCGCTGCAAAGCGAGCAGGCTTTTGGCCTTCCACGCCAGGGTGCGCCCATGGGACGGATCGATCGCCAAAGCGCGGTCGAAGACCTCCAAGGCTTTCGGATGATTGGAGTGGTCTGCGGCAATCAGCCCCAGGAGGGCAAAGGGCTCCGGCGACCGGGGATCGAGCCGGATCGCCTCCATGCAGAGCCGATGGGACTCCCGTGCATCCCCCGCCGCCAGCGCTGTTTCCGCTTGGTGCAGCACCAAATCCACCCCCATCTGCGCTGCAACTCCATGCAAACTGCCACTTTCTCAGGCGCTCACCCTAGCAAACCGCGCCGCCGCCGTCGCCGCCGCCAAAAGTCTATTGTCTTCTTTGAAGGCGTTGCCCCAATGGCGTCGGTTAAAGAGCAAGGAGGGGATTCCGTGCGGATCAAAAACCATTCAAAGTTTCTATGGGCAGTCGGTGCGAGCGCCGTGGCCTTGTGCGCCGTATGTCCGGCTGTGGCCGTCGCGCAAACGGCGCCTGCGGCGGACGCCGACGGCGAGATCGTGGTGACCGCCACCCGCCGCGCCGCCTCCGTGCAGGACGTGCCGCTCAACATCCAGGCTGTTTCCGCGGCTGACCTTGAAGCGCAAGGCCTGCGTGACCTGTCTGAACTGGGGCAGGTGGTCCCGGGTCTGCACATCGTCGATCAGGGCGCCCGCTCCGCCAACCGCATCGTGGTCCGGGGGTTGAACTTGGACGGTCTGGGCGCGGCCGAAGGTCTCGGCAACGGCGGCGGCGGGACCGTCGCCACCTATGTCGGAGAAATTCCCCTTTATGTGGATTTCCGGCTCAACGACATGGAGCGGGTGGAGGTTCTGCTCGGCCCGCAAGGCACGCTCTACGGCTCGGGCACGCTCGGCGGCGCCATCCGCTATGTGCCCAATCGGCCGAGCTTTGATGCCTTCAGCGGCCAGCTCCGCGGTTCGGCCTACAGCTACTCCGAGGCGGACGGGATCAGCTCCGACTTCGGCGCGACGCTCAACATTCCATTGAGCGATACCTTCGCCATTCGCGCCAATCTCGACATGCTGTCGGACACCGGCTTCATCGACCAGCCCTTCTTGGTGCGACAGATCGGGGTCTCCGATCCGGACGCCACCGGAGCCGCCGCCGCCGCCAACCTGCGCCGTGCGGACGACGTGAACACCGAGGACACTCTCTCTGGCCGGATCGCCGCCCGCTGGCAGCCCGCGCCCTGGCTCGACACCAATCTCACTTATTACTACCAGCGCGTGGAATCCGGCGGCCGTCAGGTCTCGGGCAGCCGCTCCACCCTGCGCACGGGCGAATATGAAAGCGCCCTGCGCGTGCCGGAGCCCAACGAACGGGAAAACCAGCTCCTTGCCTTGGAAGTCTCCGCCGACCTCGGCTTTGCCGAGCTCACCTCGGCCACGGGGTATTCAGAATATGTCGAAGCCGGCCAGCGCGATCAGACTGACCTTTTGATCACCCTGGCCTACAGCTACGAAGCCTTCCCCACCTTCACTGCCTTCACCCGCGAAGACGACGACCAGAGCAGCTTTAACCAGGAGTTGCGCTTGGTCTCTACGACCGAAGGGCCCCTCAGCTGGATCGTCGGCGCCTTCTACAACAAGTTTGAGAGCGAAAGCACGAGCCGCGAATTCACCCCGGGCTACGATGCCTTCCTGGGCACGGTGCGCCCTGACGCTCTGGAGTACATCTCCAGCGGCTTCACCGACCTGACCGAGCAGGCCGTTTACGGCGAAATCAGCTATGAGCTGACCCCGCGTCTGACTGTCACCGGCGGCGCGCGCTGGTATTCCTATGAGCTCGATGGCCGCTTGGCCGTGGACCTGCCGCTGTTTGAGACGTTCCTCGGTCGCACCCCCAACACCGCTGTGATCCTGGACTACGAGGAATCCAGCCAGTCCGACGATGGTTGGTTGTTCAAGTTCAACGCCAGCTACGATGTCAGCGACGATATCTTGGCCTATTTCACCGTCAGCGAAGGCTACCGGATCGGCGACGAAAACGGAGTGGCGCCCTGTGTCTCCGGCGGCGTCGGCCAGTCAGTGTGCGGCCAGCCCGACGAGCTGTCCTACACCCCGGACCAGACCCTGAACTACGAGTTCGGCGTCAAATCGCAGGTCTTCGAAGGCCGGCTAACCTTGAACGGCTCGATCTACTACATTGAGTGGACCGATCCGCAGATCTCCTCGGCGACCTTGATCGGCTTGCAGCCCATCACCAAGAACGGTGAGGGGGCTGAAACCACGGGCTTTGAGCTGTCCTTCGATGCCCAGCTGACCGATCGGTTTTCGCTGCGCGGCAGCTACGCCTATACCAGCGCAGAGCTCACCCAGGACGCCCCCCGTTTGGTGCGGGTCCTGGCGCCGTCGTCCTTTAGCCCCAACGCTCCCGGCGCGGGCTTCGTCGACGGCCGAACTGGCGACCGTCTGCCCGGTTCGCCGGAGCACCAAGCCACCCTGTTCGCCAGCTACGTCGACACCCTTGCTAACGGCTGGGAGTGGAGCCTCGACGGCGGCATCATCCATAAGGGCGACATCTTTACCCGTGTCGGCAATCGCGGCTCGGGCATCACCTTGCCGAACTACACCCTCACCAACGTCTCGGCGAGCTTGGAGGCCCCGGCTTGGCGAGCGACCTTCTTCATTGAGAACCTCTTCGATGAGTTCGTCGAAACCGGGGTTCGCGGCACGCCCGACTTCAACCGGACGCTGACCGACTCCGGCGGCGGCCCGGTCCGCGTTCGCAGCCACTACACCGATGTCCTGCCGCCCCGCCAAGTAGGGGTCAGGGTCGGGTTTAATTTCTAACGCGCACGTCCGGCCGGATCGATGGCGCGGTGCTCACGCCTGGACAGCGCAAGCCGCTATCCAGGCGTGAAGGAGAGACTGTCCATTCTGGCGCCCGAGCGG